>NZ_JBSDZD010000040.1:0-564 GCF_056726165.1 Vibrio sp. 9-16B-A1 | reverse complement strand
CCCAGACTCAAATGGTTGTTACTACCTAATCTGGGCTTATCGCAAGTTACTACGTCTTTCATCGCCTCTGACTGCCAAGGCATCCACCGTGTACGCTTAGTCACTTAACCATACAACCCCAAGAGGTCTTTCGTATGGCAAACAACCAAGGTTTATTGTTGCTTCATTATTTGAATGAGCGAAGCAACACTTCGATTTTGCCGGACTCAAATATAAGTAACTTTCGTTACTTCCAAGAACACTTGAATGTGTGTTGGTACCTAAATCATAAAGATTCAGGATTTGAGAACTTTTAATTGAATAACAACGCTTATCTAAAAGATAAGGGGATTGTTGTTATTCGTCAGCTTTCCAAATTGTTAAAGAGCATAAAGCACAAAAGCTTTAATCAATAACCGAAGTCATTCATTAAAGCTCTGCTTTAACTTATATAAACCATCAATCTGTGTGAACACTCATCGCAATAATCATTCGTATTAAGGAGGTGATCCAGCCCCAGGTTCCCCTAGGGCTACCTTGTTACGACTTCACCCCAGTCATGAACCACAAAGTGGCAAGCGTCCT
>NZ_JBSDZD010000039.1:0-861 GCF_056726165.1 Vibrio sp. 9-16B-A1 | reverse complement strand
CCCAGACTCAAATGGTTGTTACTACCTAATCTGGGCTTATCGCAAGTTACTACGTCTTTCATCGCCTCTGACTGCCAAGGCATCCACCGTGTACGCTTAGTCACTTAACCATACAACCCCAAGAGGTTTCGTATGTTCAAACAACCAAGGTTTATCGTTGCTTCATTATTTGAATGAGCGAAGCAACACTTCGATTTTGCCGGACTCAAATTCCAAGAACACTTGAATGTGTGTTGGTACCTAAATGATTAAATCATCTAGGATTTGAGAACTTTTAATTGAATAACAACGCTTATCTGAAAGATAAGGGGATTGTTGTTATTCGTCAGCTTTCCAAATTGTTAAAGAGCATGATTCTTCCGAAGAAGGTCATTTTCTAAAGACTTTCGGCGACAAAAATTCCAACCACATACGCTTTACTGAAGTGGTTTGGAAATTCTAATCCAAAAATACTTAGAGAATGGTGGGCGATACCGGGCTCGAACCAGTGACCCCCTGCTTGTAAGGCAGGTGCTCTCCCAACTGAGCTAATCGCCCACTTTAAGTTTTAATTCCTTCGTGGAGAAAGAATGGTGGGTCGTGCAGGATTCGAACCTGCGACCAATTGATTAAAAGTCAACTGCTCTACCAACTGAGCTAACGACCCAATGGTATCCCGTAGGGGAGTCGAACCCCTGTTACCGCCGTGAAAGGGCGGTGTCCTAGGCCTCTAGACGAACGGGACACTAAGTTGAAGATATTGGGATATCTTCTGTCTCTTAAACTGTATAAACCATCAATCTGTGTGAACACTCATCGCAATAATCATTCGTATTAAGGAGGTGATCCAGCCCCAGGTTCCCCTAGGGCTACCTTGTTACG
>NZ_JBSDZD010000038.1:0-953 GCF_056726165.1 Vibrio sp. 9-16B-A1 | reverse complement strand
AGGACGCTTGCCACTTTGTGGTTCATGACTGGGGTGAAGTCGTAACAAGGTAGCCCTAGGGGAACCTGGGGCTGGATCACCTCCTTAATACGAATGATTATTGCGATGAGTGTTCACACAGATTGATGGTTTATACAGTTTAAGAGACAGAAGATATCCCAATATCTTCAACTTAGTGTCCCGTTCGTCTAGAGGCCTAGGACACCGCCCTTTCACGGCGGTAACAGGGGTTCGACTCCCCTACGGGATACCATTGGGTCGTTAGCTCAGTTGGTAGAGCAGTTGACTTTTAATCAATTGGTCGCAGGTTCGAATCCTGCACGACCCACCATTTCTCCTTTGAGAAATGAATCTCAAGATGGGGCTATAGCTCAGCTGGGAGAGCGCCTGCCTTGCACGCAGGAGGTCAGCAGTTCGATCCTGCTTAGCTCCACCATTCTTGACGTCTTCCACAAGACGAAAAACTTATCGTGGGCGATTAGCTCAGTTGGGAGAGCACCTGCCTTACAAGCAGGGGGTCACTGGTTCGAGCCCGGTATCGCCCACCATCTTTAAGCACATTTGCTAAGTGTTCTTAAAAATGGTTTCGATAAGAAACTCATGCTCTTTAACAATTTGGAAAGCTGACGAATAACAACAATCCCCTTATCTTTTAGATAAGCGTTGTTATTCAATTAAAAGTTCTCAAATCCTAGATGATTTAATCATTTAGGTACCAACACACATTCAAGTGTTCTTGGAATTTGAGTCCGGCAAAATCGAAGTGTTGCTTCGCTCATTCAAATAATGAAGCAACAATAAACCTTGGTTGTTTGCCATACGAAAGACCTCTTGGGGTTGTATGGTTAAGTGACTAAGCGTACACGGTGGATGCCTTGGCAGTCAGAGGCGATGAAAGACGTAGTAACTTGCGATAAGCCCAGATTAGGTAGTAACAACCATTTGAGTCTGGG
>NZ_JBSDZD010000037.1:0-1173 GCF_056726165.1 Vibrio sp. 9-16B-A1 | reverse complement strand
GTGAGCGAATCCCAAAAAGTGCGTCGTAGTCCGGATCGGAGTCTGCAACTCGACTCCGTGAAGTCGGAATCGCTAGTAATCGTGGATCAGAATGCCACGGTGAATACGTTCCCGGGCCTTGTACACACCGCCCGTCACACCATGGGAGTGGGCTGCAAAAGAAGCAGGTAGTTTAACCTTCGGGAGGACGCTTGCCACTTTGTGGTTCATGACTGGGGTGAAGTCGTAACAAGGTAGCCCTAGGGGAACCTGGGGCTGGATCACCTCCTTAATACGAATGATTATTGCGATGAGTGTTCACACAGATTGATACGGTTTAGAAACGAAAGAGTTTTTACTAAGTGATTTTTCTTAGTTCAAGGAAGGCAAGTGATGAGCGAAGGTGCATACATCAGTATGTGACTGAGTGAAGAGCGCCGCCTGACGCAGAAGTAAGGAAAAGCACGACGTAAAAATGGGTCTGTAGCTCAGCTGGTTAGAGCGCTCGCCTGATAAGCGGGAGGTCGGTGGTTCAAGTCCACTCAGACCCACCAAATCTTTCCGTCTGCGGCGTCAACAAGCGCGTTGTGTACTGATGTACACGGCCTTACTTGTTTCCTTGCATACGAAAAGATTTATCCCAGTCATTATGACTGTTTAGCAGAAACATCTGCATAAATGGGGCTATAGCTCAGCTGGGAGAGCGCCTGCCTTGCACGCAGGAGGTCAGCAGTTCGATCCTGCTTAGCTCCACCATCTTTAAGTGCATTTCTTTTGAAATAGAAAGTCTTAAGTGCTCTTAAAAATGGTTTCGATAAGAAACTCATGCTCTTTAACAATTTGGAAAGCTGACGAATAACAACAATCCCCTTATCTTTCAGATAAGCGTTGTTATTCAATTAAAAGTTCTCAAATCCTAATCGAAAGATTAGGTACCAACACACATTCAAGTGTTCTTGGGTTTTCATGAAAATGAAAACATATTTGAGTCCGGCAAAATCGAAGTGTTGCTTCGCTCATTCAAATAATGAAGCAACAATAAACCTTGGTTGTTTGCCATACGAAAGACCTCTTGGGGTTGTATGGTTAAGTGACTAAGCGTACACGGTGGATGCCTTGGCAGTCAGAGGCGATGAAAGACGTAGTAACTTGCGATAAGCCCAGATTAGGTAGTAACAACCATTTGAGTCTGGG
>NZ_JBSDZD010000036.1:0-1961 GCF_056726165.1 Vibrio sp. 9-16B-A1 | reverse complement strand
TGAAGTGACCCCTTAAAGTTGGACAGTTTCGTTAAGCTACCAGCAGCGCCTGATTTCGATACTCTCGCGGAGTCAGGCCATTTAGCTTTACCTTGATCCGCTTTGTATTGTAGTACTCGATATAGTCTTTAAGACTGGAGATCAAGTCATCTGCATCGTCGAACTGGTATCCATGGTACATCTCTGTTTTTAAGATCCCAAAGAAGTTTTCTGCCACTGCGTTATCCAGACAGTTACCTTTTCTCGACATACTCTGCGTCAGTCCGTTATCGGACAGATGTTTCTGGTAAGCCCTGTGTTGATATTGCCACCCCTGATCACTGTGTACTATCGGTTTTGAGTTATTATCTAGCGTTGATATAGCATCCTTCAGCATCTCTGTAACAAGCGGCAAACGTGATGTCTTCGAGATATTGAACGCGACAACTTCTTGGGTAAACAAGTCGAGGATCGGAGATAAAAAGACCTTTTGCTCCTTTACTTTAAACTCGGTTACATCAGTTACCCATTTCTCGTCTGGTTGCGTTGTCTTAAAATCTCTTTTCAAGATATTTGGCGCTATTTTCCCCACTTCACCTTTGTAAGCCCGGTACTTCTTGGGTCTTACTGTTGACTTCAAACCGAGTTGAATCATTAAGCGCTGTACCGTTTTATGGTTGAGCTTAATCCCCTCTCTGCGTAGTTCTAAGTGTATCCTGCGATAGCCGTATCGCCCCTTATGTTCATGATAAATTGAATGTATTCTTTCAAGCTCATCTTCATAAGCAGGCTTACGCTTCGCCACCTTGCACTGATAGTAGAAAACGCTCCTTGGTAGCTCAAGAGCTCTCAGTAAGTGTTTTAGTGGGTAAGATTTTTTAAGAGCTAAAACTGCTAACGCTTTTTCTTTGTTCGTTGAAGCCTTTGCTGTTTCAGCTCCTCCAACTTTTTTAAAGCCGCATTCTCCGCTCGCAAGTACGCCAGTTCCTCGCGCAGTTCTTCCAGGGTCATTTCATCATCAGATTTCTGTGGTTGCTTTGGCGACTTTTTCATGGACATTTTTGCTCCGCGACGGTTCTCAAGCCCTTTGATTCCCCGCGCTTTGTATTTATTGAGCCACGCAGTCAAAGTTGTAGAGAAAGAGAGATTTAGGACGGCACTAGTGTGTCTGACAGACCAATTATTTGTCCACATTAATTCAATAGCTTCTCGTTTAAACTCTGTGCTTACTGACTGCCCATCGACCGTAAATGAATCCTCCCCATGAAGGGAATACACCTGAGCCCAGTATCGGATGTATTTGGATGGGACTGAATACTTCTGACCGAGCAGATTGGGAGTCATCCCATCTAAGTATTCTTTTGCAACGATGAACTTAAGTTCTCGACTGTATTTGGACATAAAAGATCCCCAATAATTGGTGTCCAACTATTGGGGGTCAGTTCACTGCGTGGGAATGCAGACCGGGGCTGCCTCCGGTGTTTTGTGATTTGGGCTGCGTCTTAACGGTTTGATTTTGTGGTAGATTGGGCTTGACTGGCAGGCTATGACGGATAGGGGAATCTTCGGAATATTGCGGCTTAATCGGAATGTTAGGACGGGATAGTTCTGCAGGTCCTGCCAGAGTGGTAGCTGTGCGGAAAGCTGCATTGAGATATGGGGAAGATCTGCAGATCTGGAACAAAGCGATTACGGAGTTTGTCTGTTGATCAAGCGCTGGCGGATCCCCTCATAATTCTGTCATCCCACAGAAGTGCGTTAACCGTTGATATTCTATGATTGCCCACCGGTATTGTTGCTCTCGAATGTGGTAGCGTCGATGCTTCCGCACTTCTCGCCCTAGTCTGGGAATTGAGAGTACACGCCGGTGTTTAATAGTATTGGCCTGGAAGTCCCACTGCCATTTGGCTTGCATCGCGATTAGCCCATTCCACCACATAATGATTTCGGCCAGTAGCGCCATGAGCAACAAGATGTCGATG
>NZ_JBSDZD010000035.1:0-2890 GCF_056726165.1 Vibrio sp. 9-16B-A1 | reverse complement strand
TGTAACCCTCCCCAAAAAACTGGTCACTAGTAATTAGAGCTTTTCCGTTTACACTGAAACAAACGGAGAACGCATGATGAAGAAATCACGCTACACAGAGACACAAATCGTCAGGATCCTCAAGGAAGTGGAAGCAGGCCGAAAGGTCAATGAAGTTTGCCGTGAATATGGCATCTCTGATGCGACTTACTACAACTGGAAATCCAAGTATGGTGGTATGGAAGCATCGGATGTGAAACGCCTGAAAGAGCTTGAAGATGAGAATCGAAGGCTCAAACAGATGTTTGCTGATCTCAGCCTTGAGCATCGCATTGTCAAAGACATTCTGGAAAAAAAGCTCTAAAGCCAGCGGTTAAACGGGAACTGGTCGATTATGTTCGCAAACAGTTCCAAACCAGCCTGAGAATGGCCTGCCGCGCAGTTGGCATCAGTGATTCGGTATATCGCTACCGGCCAGATCCTCACCGGGATGATGAGGTGATAGCCAAACTTCAGGAAGTAACTGAGCGGTATCCTGCATACGGATTTGGCAAGGTATTTGCCGTGCTCAGGCGTTGGGGGCATGCATGGAACCATAAACGGGTTCATCGTGTTTACTGTTCTCTGAAACTGAACATGCGCCGCAAGGGCAAAAAACGCTTACCCAAGCGCGAGCCCGCGCCCCTGATATGCCCGGACTGGGTCAACAGCTGTTGGTCTATCGACTTTATGAGTGACTCACTGAACTGTGGCAGACGCTTTCGCACATTCAATGTCGTGGATGACTTCAACCGTGAAGTACTCGCGATTGAAGTGGACCTGAATCTGCCCGCTCCACGGGTGATACGGGTTCTCGAACGTATCATTGCCTGGAGAGGCTATCCCGGAAAACTGCGAATGGACAATGGGCCAGAGTTTATCTCAACCGCTTTGGCTGAATGGGCAGAAAAAAACAAGGTGGAACTTGAGTTCATTCGGCCAGGAAAGCCCACAGAAAACTCGTATATCGAGCGTTTTAACCGGACGTACCGGACAGAAGTTCTGGACATGTATGTGTTCAAAACACTGAGTGAAGTCCGGGAACTGACGGAAAACTGGATGAGGGAGTACAACGATGAACGCCCTCATGAATCACTGAATGATCTGACTCCCTGGGAGTATTTAGCAAGGCATGAAAACAGGAAAACCTCTAATTTAGAATGCCACTAAAACAGGGAGGGTTACAGAAGGCTCATATGTGTTATGTAGTGCCTATTGCTCACCTATTTGCTTGGCCATATTAAAGCCTGTAATGACAAAGCCAACTTCCTTGTACAACTTAAGCGCTCGTTCGTTGTGATAAGCCACCCTTAATTTGATTTGCTTGATACCGACTAACTGTAACTGTTTTTCCAACTCAGAAATTGCTTGAGTTCCATAGCCCAATCCTCGGTACTCGCTGGATACAAAAAAGTCGTAGATGAAGGTAGATCGATCTGAAGCGTTTACTGAGTGCCAAAGATAACCAATAAGATGTAACTGCCCTTCAATTTCAGTATCAATACATAGCAAGGAGTGCACATCTCCGCCGAGTCCATTGGGGAAACAACGATGCAGCTCTTTCGTTGCTAACTCTGTTGCTACTTCGAGAGTATGTCCATAATTCTTAGCGATTTCCCGACTGTAATCATCGATAAAATACTGACAATAAGCCGGGTACTCTTCTTGACGCATTTCCCTAAGTACAACCATATTTTTCCTTTTTATGTGATAAATCCAACCCGCTACATAACGCTTTGTTCTTACGAATCCCCTCATAATTTCCTTTCAAAACAATGAGTAGACGCACATCGCCCTATCTGATCTAATGAATTTCGCCAAAAACACACCTTCACAGATAGATAAGAAAGAGATTCTTAGCGATGTGCGATATCCAGATTCTACAGCAAACACTGGCTCAACAGTGTCCCAACATTCACAAAAAACGACTTAATTCTCTGATACTTGCTACCAAATCCGTTCTCGACGGCGCTGAGTTGACCCTGACCAAAATTGGTCGTTCACTTGAAGCAAATACCACGGTAAAGCATTCAATTAAACGCATCGACAGACTCCTCGGAAACCACAACCTTCACCGAGAAAAAGACGCCATCTATAAATGGCATGCTTCACTTATTACCCACGCTAACCCCTTTCCTGTTGTTCTTGTCGATTGGTCTGATGTTCGAGAGCAACTACGGTACATGACCTTACGTGCGTCGATTGCTGTTAAGGGACGAGCGGTGACGCTATACGAGCAAGCTTTCGAATATAAACAGTACAACTCACCCAACAGTCACCAACTCTTCTTGAACAAACTGCAAACCATACTCCCTGACGGATGTGTTCCAATCATTGTTTCCGATGCTGGCTTTCGAAATACCTGGTTTCGACAAGTAGAAAGTAAAGGGTGGTTCTGGCTTGGCCGTGTTCGTGGCGAAGTCTCTATCAAACTTCCTAACCAAGCTTGGTGCTCGAACAAAACCTTCTATCCAGAAGCCACTGATAAACCGCGTTTTCTTGGTGAATGTGAACTAGCGAAACGCTCCCCTCTAAAGTGTTCTGCTTACTTGTATAAGGGTCAACCCAAAGGCAGAAAGGCACATCGTCACAGCAGAACTTGTCAAAAGCACTCGGCTGGAAAAGTATTCCTCAAAGGTGCAAAAGAACCGTGGTTACTTGTTACGAGTTTGCCCAATAACATCATGAATGGGATTCAGATAACTCAACTCTACTCAAAGCGAATGCAGATAGAAGAATCCTTTCGGGATCTCAAAAGTCCTGCTTATGGGTTAGCACTGAGGCACAATCGAACCCGATGCACCAAGCGCATCGACATCTTGTTGCTCATGGCGCTACTGGCCGAAATCATTATGTGGTGGAATGGGCTAAT
>NZ_JBSDZD010000034.1:0-2928 GCF_056726165.1 Vibrio sp. 9-16B-A1 | reverse complement strand
CAAAACCCCTTGGGTGTTGTATGGTTAAGCCTCACGGGCAATTAGTACAGGTTAGCTCAACGCCTCACAACGCTTACACACCCTGCCTATCAACGTTCTAGTCTCGAACAACCCTTCAGGACACTTAAAGTGCCAGGGAAGACTCATCTCAGGGCTCGCTTCCCGCTTAGATGCTTTCAGCGGTTATCGATTCCGAACTTAGCTACCGGGCAATGCGTCTGGCGACACAACCCGAACACCAGAGGTTCGTCCACTCCGGTCCTCTCGTACTAGGAGCAGCCCCCTTCAATCTTCCAACGCCCACGGCAGATAGGGACCGAACTGTCTCACGACGTTCTAAACCCAGCTCGCGTACCACTTTAAATGGCGAACAGCCATACCCTTGGGACCGACTTCAGCCCCAGGATGTGATGAGCCGACATCGAGGTGCCAAACACCGCCGTCGATATGAACTCTTGGGCGGTATCAGCCTGTTATCCCCGGAGTACCTTTTATCCGTTGAGCGATGGCCCTTCCATTCAGAACCACCGGATCACTATGACCTGCTTTCGCACCTGCTCGAGCCGTCACTCTCGCAGTCAAGCGGGCTTATGCCATTGCACTAACCACACGATGTCCAACCGTGTTTAGCCCACCTTCGTGCTCCTCCGTTACTCTTTGGGAGGAGACCGCCCCAGTCAAACTACCCACCAGGCACTGTCCTCACCCCAGATTATGGGGCTAAGTTAGAACATCAAACATACAAGGGTGGTATTTCAAGGATGGCTCCATGACATCTGGCGACGCCACTTCAAAGCCTCCCACCTATCCTACACATGTAGGCTCAATGTTCAGTGCCAAGCTGTAGTAAAGGTTCACGGGGTCTTTCCGTCTAGCCGCGGGTACACTGCATCTTCACAGCGATTTCAATTTCACTGAGTCTCGGGTGGAGACAGCGTGGCCATCATTACGCCATTCGTGCAGGTCGGAACTTACCCGACAAGGAATTTCGCTACCTTAGGACCGTT
The DNA here is from genome assembly GCF_056726165.1 of Vibrio sp. 9-16B-A1. Classification (NCBI taxonomy): domain Bacteria; kingdom Pseudomonadati; phylum Pseudomonadota; class Gammaproteobacteria; order Vibrionales; family Vibrionaceae; genus Vibrio; species Vibrio sp. 9-16B-A1. The sequence continues at coordinate 1,921 of NZ_JBSDZD010000034.1, read as the reverse complement.
ATAGTTACGGCCGCCGTTTACCGGGGCTTCGATCAAGAGCTTCGACCTAAGTCTAACCCCATCAATTAACCTTCCGGCACCGGGCAGGCGTCACACCGTATACGTCATCTTACGATTTTGCACAGTGCTGTGTTTTTAATAAACAGTTGCAGCCACCTGGTATCTGCGACTTCCGATAGCTCCATCCGCAAGGGACTTCACCGTCAGAAGCGTACCTTCTCCCGAAGTTACGGTACCATTTTGCCTAGTTCCTTCACCCGAGTTCTCTCAAGCGCCTTGGTATTCTCTACCCGACCACCTGTGTCGGTTTGGGGTACGATTCCTTACAATCTGAAGCTTAGAGGCTTTTCCTGGAAGCATGGCATCAATGACTTCATCACCGTAGTGACTCGACATCGGGTCTCAGCCGTATGATTTCCCGGATTTACCTAAGAAATCAGCCTACACCCTTGAACCTGGACAACCGTCGCCAGGCCCACCTAGCCTTCTCCGTCCCCCCATCGCAATTGTAAGAAGTACGGGAATATTAACCCGTTTCCCATCGACTACGCTTTTCAGCCTCGCCTTAGGGGTCGACTTACCCTGCCCCGATTAACGTTGGACAGGAACCCTTGGTCTTCCGGCGAGGGGGTTTTTCACCCCCTTTATCGTTACTCATGTCAGCATTCGCACTTCTGATACGTCCAGCAGCCCTTACAGACCACCTTCAACCGCTTACAGAACGCTCCCCTACCCCGCAAACATAAGTTTGCAGCCGCAGCTTCGGTTTACTACTTAGCCCCGTTACATCTTCCGCGCAGGCCGACTCGACCAGTGAGCTATTACGCTTTCTTTAAATGATGGCTGCTTCTAAGCCAACATCCTGGCTGTCTGAGCCTTCCCACATCGTTTCCCACTTAGTAGTAATTTGGGACCTTAGCTGGCGGTCTGGGTTGTTTCCCTCTCCACGACGGACGTTAGCACCCGCCGTGTGTCTCCCGGATAGTACTTACTGGTATTCGGAGTTTGCAAAGGGTTGGTAAGTCGGGATGACCCCCTAGCCTTAACAGTGCTCTACCCCCAGTAGTATTCGTCCGAGGCGCTACCTAAATAGCTTTCGGGGAGAACCAGCTATCTCCGAGTTTGATTGGCCTTTCACCCCTAGCCACAAGTCATCCGCTAATTTTTCAACATTAGTCGGTTCGGTCCTCCAGTTGATGTTACTCAACCTTCAACCTGCCCATGGCTAGATCACTCGGTTTCGGGTCTATATCCAGAGACTAAATCGCCCAGTTAAGACTCGGTTTCCCTACGGCTCCCCTAGATGGTTAACCTTGCCACTGAATATAAGTCGCTGACCCATTATACAAAAGGTACGCAGTCACACCACGAAGGTGCTCCTACTGCTTGTACGTACACGGTTTCAGGTTCTGTTTCACTCCCCTCACAGGGGTTCTTTTCGCCTTTCCCTCACGGTACTGGTTCACTATCGGTCAGTCAGTAGTATTTAGCCTTGGAGGATGGTCCCCCCATATTCAGACAGGATATCACGTGTCCCGCCCTACTCGATTTCACTGATTATGCGCTGCCAATTACGGGACTATCACCCTGTATCGTTGAACTTTCCAGAACATTCATCTGGCGCATTAAAAGCTTAAGGGCTAATCCAATTTCGCTCGCCGCTACTTTCGGAATCTCGGTTGATTTCTCTTCCTCGGGGTACTTAGATGTTTCAGTTCCCCCGGTTCGCCTCACTGAGCTATGTATTCACTCAGCAATACGTGCTTATGCACGTGGGTTTCCCCATTCAGAAATCCCAGACTCAAATGGTTGTTACTACCTAATCTGGGCTTATCGCAAGTTACTACGTCTTTCATCGCCTCTGACTGCCAAGGCATCCACCGTGTACGCTTAGTCACTTAACCATACAACCCCAAGAGGT
>NZ_JBSDZD010000033.1:0-3027 GCF_056726165.1 Vibrio sp. 9-16B-A1 | reverse complement strand
ATTAGCCCATTCCACCACATAATGATTTCGGCCAGTAGCGCCATGAGCAACAAGATGTCGATGCGCTTGGTGCATCGGGTTCGATTGTGCCTCAGTGCTAACCCATAAGCAGGACTTTTGAGATCCCGAAAGGATTCTTCTATCTGCATTCGCTTTGAGTAGAGTTGAGTTATCTGAATCCCATTCATGATGTTATTGGGCAAACTCGTAACAAGTAACCACGGTTCTTTTGCACCTTTGAGGAATACTTTTCCAGCCGAGTGCTTTTGACAAGTTCTGCTGTGACGATGTGCCTTTCTGCCTTTGGGTTGACCCTTATACAAGTAAGCAGAACACTTTAGAGGGGAGCGTTTCGCTAGTTCACATTCACCAAGAAAACGCGGTTTATCAGTGGCTTCTGGATAGAAGGTTTTGTTCGAGCACCAAGCTTGGTTAGGAAGTTTGATAGAGACTTCGCCACGAACACGGCCAAGCCAGAACCACCCTTTACTTTCTACTTGTCGAAACCAGGTATTTCGAAAGCCAGCATCGGAAACAATGATTGGAACACATCCGTCAGGGAGTATGGTTTGCAGTTTGTTCAAGAAGAGTTGGTGACTGTTGGGTGAGTTGTACTGTTTATATTCGAAAGCTTGCTCGTATAGCGTCACCGCTCGTCCCTTAACAGCAATCGACGCACGTAAGGTCATGTACCGTAGTTGCTCTCGAACATCAGACCAATCGACAAGAACAACAGGAAAGGGGTTAGCGTGGGTAATAAGTGAAGCATGCCATTTATAGATGGCGTCTTTTTCTCGGTGAAGGTTGTGGTTTCCGAGGAGTCTGTCGATGCGTTTAATTGAATGCTTTACCGTGGTATTTGCTTCAAGTGAACGACCAATTTTGGTCAGGGTCAACTCAGCGCCGTCGAGAACGGATTTGGTAGCAAGTATCAGAGAATTAAGTCGTTTTTTGTGAATGTTGGGACACTGTTGAGCCAGTGTTTGCTGTAGAATCTGGATATCGCACATCGCTAAGAATCTCTTTCTTATCTATCTGTGAAGGTGTGTTTTTGGCGAAATTCATTAGATCAGATAGGGCGATGTGCGTCTACTCATTGTTTTGAAAGGAAATTATGAGGGGATTCGTAAGGATCAAGCGTTAGTTGCGTCACAGAAAAATTTTAATACGTCAGAAAGGGAAAGGATTATGCCAATAGATTTAACAGAAACTTTGGTTGTCGGGATTTCAGCTACTGCACTATTTGATTTATCTGAAGCTGATGAGATCTTTAGAGAAAAAAACAAAACAGATCCAAACACAGCGATAGACGAATATCGAACATATATGCTTGAGTACGAAGATGAACCGCTAAATGATGGTACAGCTATGCCGTTAGTAAAGTCACTGCTAAATCTCAATAAGCACAAAAGTCCGAAAGATAATGCACCAATAGTCGAGGTAGTTGTTATTTCAAGGAATAGTCCGGAAACTGGCTTTAGAGTATTGAATGAAATTCGTAGGAGAGAACTCCCTATTACGCGTTCAGCATTTACAGCTGGTGAAGCGAGTTCGATCTATTTAGACGCTTTTTATGTCGACTTGTTTCTAACTACCAATGAGCAAGATGCTCAAGAAGTCATCGATAGTGGAGTATGTGCCTCGGCATTAGTAAAAAGGCCCCCTCAATCAGAGGCGAGTTTGAACGAAGAGCAAGTTCGCTTTGCTTTTGATGCGGATGCTGTGCTTTTTAGCGAGGACAGTGAAATTGTTAACCAAACGGATGGGTTAGAAGAATTCTGGCGTAGTGAAAATGAAAAACAGGATATCCCTTTACAAGAAGGTGTAACCCTCCCCAAAAAACTGGTCACTAGTAATTAGAGCTTTTCCGTTTACACTGAAACAAACGGAGAACGCATGATGAAGAAATCACGCTACACAGAGACACAAATCGTCAGGATCCTCAAGGAAGTGGAAGCAGGCCGAAAGGTCAATGAAGTTTGCCGTGAATATGGCATCTCTGATGCGACTTACTACAACTGGAAATCCAAGTATGGTGGTATGGAAGCATCGGATGTGAAACGCCTGAAAGAGCTTGAAGATGAGAATCGAAGGCTCAAACAGATGTTTGCTGATCTCAGCCTTGAGCATCGCATTGTCAAAGACATTCTGGAAAAAAAGCTCTAAAGCCAGCGGTTAAACGGGAACTGGTCGATTATGTTCGCAAACAGTTCCAAACCAGCCTGAGAATGGCCTGCCGCGCAGTTGGCATCAGTGATTCGGTATATCGCTACCGGCCAGATCCTCACCGGGATGATGAGGTGATAGCCAAACTTCAGGAAGTAACTGAGCGGTATCCTGCATACGGATTTGGCAAGGTATTTGCCGTGCTCAGGCGTTGGGGGCATGCATGGAACCATAAACGGGTTCATCGTGTTTACTGTTCTCTGAAACTGAACATGCGCCGCAAGGGCAAAAAACGCTTACCCAAGCGCGAGCCCGCGCCCCTGATATGCCCGGACTGGGTCAACAGCTGTTGGTCTATCGACTTTATGAGTGACTCACTGAACTGTGGCAGACGCTTTCGCACATTCAATGTCGTGGATGACTTCAACCGTGAAGTACTCGCGATTGAAGTGGACCTGAATCTGCCCGCTCCACGGGTGATACGGGTTCTCGAACGTATCATTGCCTGGAGAGGCTATCCCGGAAAACTGCGAATGGACAATGGGCCAGAGTTTATCTCAACCGCTTTGGCTGAATGGGCAGAAAAAAACAAGGTGGAACTTGAGTTCATTCGGCCAGGAAAGCCCACAGAAAACTCGTATATCGAGCGTTTTAACCGGACGTACCGGACAGAAGTTCTGGACATGTATGTGTTCAAAACACTGAGTGAAGTCCGGGAACTGACGGAAAACTGGATGAGGGAGTACAACGATGAACGCCCTCATGAATCACTGAATGATCTGACTCCCTGGGAGTATTTAGCAAGGCATGAAAACAGGAAAACCTCTAATTTAGAATGCCACTAAAACAGGGAGGGTTACA
>NZ_JBSDZD010000032.1:0-3246 GCF_056726165.1 Vibrio sp. 9-16B-A1 | reverse complement strand
ATTAGCCCATTCCACCACATAATGATTTCGGCCAGTAGCGCCATGAGCAACAAGATGTCGATGCGCTTGGTGCATCGGGTTCGATTGTGCCTCAGTGCTAACCCATAAGCAGGACTTTTGAGATCCCGAAAGGATTCTTCTATCTGCATTCGCTTTGAGTAGAGTTGAGTTATCTGAATCCCATTCATGATGTTATTGGGCAAACTCGTAACAAGTAACCACGGTTCTTTTGCACCTTTGAGGAATACTTTTCCAGCCGAGTGCTTTTGACAAGTTCTGCTGTGACGATGTGCCTTTCTGCCTTTGGGTTGACCCTTATACAAGTAAGCAGAACACTTTAGAGGGGAGCGTTTCGCTAGTTCACATTCACCAAGAAAACGCGGTTTATCAGTGGCTTCTGGATAGAAGGTTTTGTTCGAGCACCAAGCTTGGTTAGGAAGTTTGATAGAGACTTCGCCACGAACACGGCCAAGCCAGAACCACCCTTTACTTTCTACTTGTCGAAACCAGGTATTTCGAAAGCCAGCATCGGAAACAATGATTGGAACACATCCGTCAGGGAGTATGGTTTGCAGTTTGTTCAAGAAGAGTTGGTGACTGTTGGGTGAGTTGTACTGTTTATATTCGAAAGCTTGCTCGTATAGCGTCACCGCTCGTCCCTTAACAGCAATCGACGCACGTAAGGTCATGTACCGTAGTTGCTCTCGAACATCAGACCAATCGACAAGAACAACAGGAAAGGGGTTAGCGTGGGTAATAAGTGAAGCATGCCATTTATAGATGGCGTCTTTTTCTCGGTGAAGGTTGTGGTTTCCGAGGAGTCTGTCGATGCGTTTAATTGAATGCTTTACCGTGGTATTTGCTTCAAGTGAACGACCAATTTTGGTCAGGGTCAACTCAGCGCCGTCGAGAACGGATTTGGTAGCAAGTATCAGAGAATTAAGTCGTTTTTTGTGAATGTTGGGACACTGTTGAGCCAGTGTTTGCTGTAGAATCTGGATATCGCACATCGCTAAGAATCTCTTTCTTATCTATCTGTGAAGGTGTGTTTTTGGCGAAATTCATTAGATCAGATAGGGCGATGTGCGTCTACTCATTGTTTTGAAAGGAAATTATGAGGGGATTCGTAAGAAGCGGGCGTTACACACCTATCCTATAAATTTACCCCTATTCTATATAACAGAGTGGGTGTGCTGTTCACTCTGAAATAACAACTGTAGTAATTGTTCGTGGGTAATTTAGTTAAAGTATTTTTTCTAACACTATGCTTAAAATTACACCAAATGCTAATATGCCAAGTAATCCTGTGATTTCAGGGTATAAATAAAAGGAGTAAAATTTGAAAAATCTAGATTCTTTTATCGCATCAAAGCGGTTAGATAAGATCCCCTTTATTTTTACTTTAGCCCTGTCTAAAGTTTTAATCATACCTGTAATTCTCCTATCTATGTTGTTCATTCTGAGATATTCATATGGAATATCTGAAGGTAAGTACATCCTTATTCTGGTTTTCGGGGTATGTACCAGTTATCTTTCACTGCGTCTCTACTTCCAAGGTTCTCAAGGAGAGTTAGATGAGATTATTAACGGCTACACCGCTAATAAAACTTCAACAGCGATACCTCAATCAGGTAGCAATCTACTAGAGGAGGTTGGTGATGAAGGATATAATGTGTATTATGGTAACAAGGTTGAAGCTCTTTCAGATAAAAGGAAAGCTGCTATCACTCTTGGTTTATTTCCAACTATTATCGGATTGATAAACTACATAAATTCCATAATCTAATCAAAATGTGTGTAACAATCAATTAAAGTCGGACTGCTAACCTGTGGCACTTTTGGTTCTGGTTGGCAATGGTGTTTACTCCGGTCTAATCAAGTCCAGTGGCGTTAGCAGCCGCTTAATTGGGCGCTGGCGGATCCCCTCATAATTCTGTCATCCCACAGAAGTGCGTTAACCGTTGATATTCTATGATTGCCCATCGGTATTGTTGCTCTCGAATGTGGTAGCGTCGATGCTTCCGCACTTCTCGTCCCAGTCTGGTAATTGAGAGTACACGCCGGTGCTTAATAGTATTGGCCTGGAAGTCCCACTGCCATTTGGCTTGCATCGCGATTAGCCCATTCCACCACATAATGATTTCGGCCAGTAGCGCCATGAGCAACAAGATGTCGATGCGCTTGGTGCATCGGGTTCGATTGTGCCTCAGTGCTAACCCATAAGCAGGACTTTTGAGATCCCGAAAGGATTCTTCTATCTGCATTCGCTTTGAGTAGAGTTGAGTTATCTGAATCCCATTCATGATGTTATTGGGCAAACTCGTAACAAGTAACCACGGTTCTTTTGCACCTTTGAGGAATACTTTTCCAGCCGAGTGCTTTTGACAAGTTCTGCTGTGACGATGTGCCTTTCTGCCTTTGGGTTGACCCTTATACAAGTAAGCAGAACACTTTAGAGGGGAGCGTTTCGCTAGTTCACATTCACCAAGAAAACGCGGTTTATCAGTGGCTTCTGGATAGAAGGTTTTGTTCGAGCACCAAGCTTGGTTAGGAAGTTTGATAGAGACTTCGCCACGAACACGGCCAAGCCAGAACCACCCTTTACTTTCTACTTGTCGAAACCAGGTATTTCGAAAGCCAGCATCGGAAACAATGATTGGAACACATCCGTCAGGGAGTATGGTTTGCAGTTTGTTCAAGAAGAGTTGGTGACTGTTGGGTGAGTTGTACTGTTTATATTCGAAAGCTTGCTCGTATAGCGTCACCGCTCGTCCCTTAACAGCAATCGACGCACGTAAGGTCATGTACCGTAGTTGCTCTCGAACATCAGACCAATCGACAAGAACAACAGGAAAGGGGTTAGCGTGGGTAATAAGTGAAGCATGCCATTTATAGATGGCGTCTTTTTCTCGGTGAAGGTTGTGGTTTCCGAGGAGTCTGTCGATGCGTTTAATTGAATGCTTTACCGTGGTATTTGCTTCAAGTGAACGACCAATTTTGGTCAGGGTCAACTCAGCGCCGTCGAGAACGGATTTGGTAGCAAGTATCAGAGAATTAAGTCGTTTTTTGTGAATGTTGGGACACTGTTGAGCCAGTGTTTGCTGTAGAATCTGGATATCGCACATCGCTAAGAATCTCTTTCTTATCTATCTGTGAAGGTGTGTTTTTGGCGAAATTCATTAGATCAGATAGGGCGATGTGCGTCTACTCATTGTTTTGAAAGGAAATTATGAGGGGATTCGTAAG
>NZ_JBSDZD010000031.1:0-5051 GCF_056726165.1 Vibrio sp. 9-16B-A1 | reverse complement strand
AAATGGCAGTGGGACTTCCAGGCCAATACTATTAAACACCGGCGTGTACTCTCAATTCCCAGACTAGGGCGAGAAGTGCGGAAGCATCGACGCTACCACATTCGAGAGCAACAATACCGGTGGGCAATCATAGAATATCAACGGTTAACGCACTTCTGTGGGATGACAGAATTATGAGGGGATCCGCCAGCGCCCGCTTAACTTGCTGCCAACTGCACCAAACTCAAACAGACCACCGTAATCACAAAAGCCAAACCGAAGTAAAAATGCCATAGGTTGGCAGTCAGGTTTAAGCGATTGTTATGTGTGTTGCTTTAACCTAGCGATATGACTTTTATACTTCTTCTCACGCCACCACCAAATTACTAAACTGAAAGAAAAGGCACCAATCAATGCCCAAAAACCACTCATTAATATGTCGGTAATTTGCGCCCTACTCCAAGCAGTTTCAGAGCTAAATGTCGGTTCAATACTACTCCCTATCATCACGCCTAGGACAGCAGGAAACGATGTACCGACAGCAAACCTAAGACTTCCCTTTTTTCGCTCTAGTTTCCACCTAGATAACTCAACATCCGGGTCTTTCATTATCTCCTCCGTAAGATATTCGGTATGAACACATAACGAATGACATGGATTCCCCCTACCGAGACTCTGCCACACTTATGTGGTCACTGCTAACACTGGAGGCACCATGTCCGATTATTCATTTTTCTGCGGTATCGACTTAGCCAAGAACCATTTCAGTCTGCACGCCGTTGACTGCAACGGTAAGGTCATTCTGCATAAGTCTGTCACCCGCTCTAAACTATTGACCACAATAGCAAACATGCCGCCTATGCGTATAGGCCTTGAAGCGTGTGGCGGTGCGCACTATTGGGCACGAACACTCAACAAACTCGGTCACGATACTCGTATCATGGCGGCTAAATACGTTGCTCCTTACCGAACCAGGGGGAAAAACGACCTCAATGATGCCGTTGCTATCTGCGAGGCAGTCCAGCGGCCCAACACCCGCTCTGTTCCCGTTAAGTCTCCGGAACAACAAGCTGTCCTGTCCGTTCACCGCATGCGTGAGCATTGGGTTCGCGAACGCACCGCACTGATGAACCGCATTCGGGCATTACTCTCCGAATTTGGCCTGGTGCTGCCTGTCGGGCGCTCTGCTCTGATGAAGCAGGTCCCTCTTATCCTTGAAGATGCAGAGAACGAGTTGCCTGAACTGGCCAGAGCCGTTCTGTCTGACTCCTACTATCATCTTGGCGACCTCAATCAGCGTATCGCGGACACCGAGCGAACCTTTGATGCGTTCGCCAAAGTCAGCTCCAACGCACAGCGAATCATGAAAGTACGAGGTATCGGCCCCCAAACGGCTACAGCCATACTGGCCTCCATCGGAAACGGTGCTCAATTTGATAAGAGCCGCGATTTCTCTGCATGGTTGGGCTTAGTCCCCAAACAGTATTCAACGGGAGGTAAGCCAAAACTTGGCAGAATCACCAAGCACGGGGATAAGTACCTTCGAACCCTGTTAGTGCACGGTGCCAGAACGGTTATCGCCAATCTGGGAGATAAACAGGACAGGCTCAGTCAGTGGTGTCGAAATCTATTAGAGCGACGAGGAATGAACCGGGCTGTGGTGGCACTCGCCGCCAAAAATGCCCGTATCATCTGGTCGCTGTTACATAATCAAACGGAATATGAAGATTACGCTGCTTAACCACTAAGAGTTAAACAGCGCAATCAGAGTTACACCCACCGGGTCATAGCAAACGCAATGGATGGAGATAGGTTAAGACCACTTGCGGAGAGCCTGTTAATTGGGCGGACACACTTGATGTCATCTAACGAATAAGGCACCGCAGTCGCGCAAAGTCATCAGGGCCACGACGTATGCGAATCGTCGATAAACAGGCCGAATGTAGAGCGGCAGTCCGAAACCCATCACCTGAAGTTTAGCGGTTGTTTGACAACCGGGGGAATCCATGTAGCCCAATTAAGCGGCTGCTAACACCACAAAACTCATACTAAGCCACCGTAAACACCGCTACCAACCGGAACCAAAAGCGCCACAGGTTAGCAGTCCGACTTTAATTGATTGTTATGTTCGAATTACAACGACACAGTTAACTCAATTTCCCTAACTTCTTGATAAACCTCAGCCGAAGTGTTCAATAACTCGGGATAAGGAAAGCTATTTTCAACCGATGACTTAACTTCCGAATCAAACCTTTCCACACCACTACTCTGAATCAGAGTATATGATTCCAAACCTGCACTGGAGTTAAGCACAAAGTGCACTTTTGCCTCCAAACCACGAAAACCCTCATGAATTACAAAATTGTTCATAATTCTAGAACGAATTTTAGCTCCACAAGACGTAACATCAGTACATTCTGGTTGATATGAGTTAGCACAACCAAACAACAGTAAAGTAAATACCAAAGTGACTAACTTTGTCATTCGTTCTCCTAGAACATAACGCCAACACAAGTTGCGCCACGGTGAACTCACCAAGCGCACTGCACTTCATACCAAAAACGCCGAGCAAAATGCGTCAACTTGATGTTTTTGTTAGTTTGCCTGAACGTCTCGTCCAAAGGCTTGGTGCCAAGGCGCTGATTTAACAGATAAACTACTGGTTTCTGGCGTAGAAGTACAATGGGCAGCTTAAATATCATACCCACAATACAAAACTCACTTGGCAAAGAAGCGACATGCGTAGAACTCCACGGTTCTTCACTTCAAATCTGGCAAAGGATTCGGCCAGTGAAGCCGACAACCGCGTGCGCCAATACTTGCTTTCATGACCAAGCTGAAACACCAAAGAAACAGCGCCAATGAACACCGAAACAGTGATAGAAACCGTAACCGATCACCCTACCGAAACCACTTCGATTTCAGTGCCACCGGAAAGGACTTGGTGGCAGCGAAACTAACAGGTGAATAGCTAGAACGATGGACTAAGCTCTTAAATTTTAACGCTTTTACTTATGCAAACTAACGCCTGCCATAAGGTGTACCCCGTTGAACCAACAAAGCGCACCAAACTTCATACCAAAACCGCCGAGTGTAACGCATCACCTTAATGGCTTTGTTATGTTTTTATTTTTCAAGGGTTTCTATTAAAAATAGAGCCATAGAACCAGATAGGTTAACAGCTAATTCTGCATGCCTTACTGACGGCTTTACTGATAAATGACTCTTACCATGGGCATCACCATGCTTATTTCTCAAACTGCCAAGTCCATTAACGATTGCCGAGCAACCACCTAGAATTTGCTTAAATATTTGTTCTGAATGTTGCTCTGGAGCCATATTGAGCTCTTTAGATGCCATTTTATATAGTTCTGATAACTCTAGTTTTGCAGGGTTATATTCAACACCTTTGCTATCTAAAATATGCTTACAACAACTTTCAAGCAATGTACGTGAAAGTGTTATTGCCCCTTCGGGATCATTGGATTTACGTTCTAAGGCTTTAGTCCAATGATCGTGTACATATTGAGAGTTAATGGTTGTTAAACGCTTAGCGATCAAATCCGCTGCTGGGTTTTTATCTGACGATTCAAGAGCTGAAAGGATTTGATTAAACTCAGCCCAAATAAAATCGCGACGGGGCTGATAACCCTCGATCTTCTTTATATACTGCCAAAATTGACTTAGAGACCGACATGTCCTTACCCAACTAGGTAAATATTCAACTAAGCTTGAATCAGCCAATAATACTTGTCGAAGTTCTAAATATTCATTTTCGTCAGGTAAACCACCTGTCGCACGATCAAGACAGATATTTTGAAATGATTCGACACGTTCAAATGAACTTTGTAAATAATCCACCTTACTTCCTTTTAAAAACATAACGCCTTGTTCTTACGAATCCCCTCATAATTTCCTTTCAAAACAATGAGTAGACGCACATCGCCCTATCTGATCTAATGAATTTCGCCAAAAACACACCTTCACAGATAGATAAGAAAGAGATTCTTAGCGATGTGCGATATCCAGATTCTACAGCAAACACTGGCTCAACAGTGTCCCAACATTCACAAAAAACGACTTAATTCTCTGATACTTGCTACCAAATCCGTTCTCGACGGCGCTGAGTTGACCCTGACCAAAATTGGTCGTTCACTTGAAGCAAATACCACGGTAAAGCATTCAATTAAACGCATCGACAGACTCCTCGGAAACCACAACCTTCACCGAGAAAAAGACGCCATCTATAAATGGCATGCTTCACTTATTACCCACGCTAACCCCTTTCCTGTTGTTCTTGTCGATTGGTCTGATGTTCGAGAGCAACTACGGTACATGACCTTACGTGCGTCGATTGCTGTTAAGGGACGAGCGGTGACGCTATACGAGCAAGCTTTCGAATATAAACAGTACAACTCACCCAACAGTCACCAACTCTTCTTGAACAAACTGCAAACCATACTCCCTGACGGATGTGTTCCAATCATTGTTTCCGATGCTGGCTTTCGAAATACCTGGTTTCGACAAGTAGAAAGTAAAGGGTGGTTCTGGCTTGGCCGTGTTCGTGGCGAAGTCTCTATCAAACTTCCTAACCAAGCTTGGTGCTCGAACAAAACCTTCTATCCAGAAGCCACTGATAAACCGCGTTTTCTTGGTGAATGTGAACTAGCGAAACGCTCCCCTCTAAAGTGTTCTGCTTACTTGTATAAGGGTCAACCCAAAGGCAGAAAGGCACATCGTCACAGCAGAACTTGTCAAAAGCACTCGGCTGGAAAAGTATTCCTCAAAGGTGCAAAAGAACCGTGGTTACTTGTTACGAGTTTGCCCAATAACATCATGAATGGGATTCAGATAACTCAACTCTACTCAAAGCGAATGCAGATAGAAGAATCCTTTCGGGATCTCAAAAGTCCTGCTTATGGGTTAGCACTGAGGCACAATCGAACCCGATGCACCAAGCGCATCGACATCTTGTTGCTCATGGCGCTACTGGCCGAAATCATTATGTGGTGGAATGGGCTAATCGCGATGCAAGCCAAATGGCAGTGGGACTTCCAGGCCAATACTATTAA
>NZ_JBSDZD010000030.1:0-7616 GCF_056726165.1 Vibrio sp. 9-16B-A1 | reverse complement strand
AAGATTTTAGCAACAACACCAGCACCTACAGTACGGCCACCTTCACGGATAGCGAAACGCAGACCTTCGTCCATCGCGATTGGAGCGATCAGAGTAACAGTCATTTGTACGTTATCACCAGGCATTACCATTTCAACGCCTTCTGGCAGCTGAATGTCGCCAGTTACGTCAGTTGTACGGAAGTAGAACTGTGGACGGTAACCTTTGAAGAATGGAGTGTGACGGCCACCTTCGTCTTTAGACAGAACGTATACTTCTGACTCAAACTTGGTGTGAGGAGTGATAGAACCTGGAGCAGCCAGAACCTGACCACGCTCAACTTCGTCACGCTTAGTACCACGCAGAAGTGCACCAACGTTCTCACCTGCACGACCTTCGTCAAGCAGCTTACGGAACATTTCAACACCAGTACAGGTAGTAGTAGTAGTCTCTTTGATACCAACGATTTCTACTTCGTCACCTACAGACAGGATACCACGCTCGATACGGCCAGTTACTACTGTACCACGACCCTGGATAGAGAATACGTCTTCGATTGGCATCAGGAACGGCTGGTCTACAGCACGCTCTGGCTCAGGGATGTAAGAATCCAGAGCTTCAGCCAGTTCAACGATCTTCGCTTCCCACTGCTCTTCACCGTTCAGTGCACCCAGAGCAGAACCCTGGATTACTGGCAGGTCGTCACCTGGGAAATCGTACTCAGACAGAAGTTCACGAACTTCCATTTCTACCAGCTCAAGCAGCTCTTCATCATCAACCATGTCACACTTGTTCATGAATACGATGATGTAAGGGATACCAACCTGACGACCCAGCAGGATGTGCTCACGAGTCTGAGGCATAGGACCATCAGTAGCAGCAACAACCAGGATACCACCGTCCATCTGAGCAGCACCGGTGATCATGTTTTTAACATAGTCAGCGTGTCCTGGGCAGTCTACGTGTGCGTAGTGACGTGATGGAGTGTCGTACTCAACGTGAGAAGTTGCGATGGTGATACCGCGCTCACGCTCTTCTGGAGCGTTATCGATAGACGCGAAGTCTTTAGCTTCACCGCCGTATACTTTAGCCAGAGTAGTACAGATAGCTGCAGTCAGAGTAGTTTTACCGTGGTCAACGTGGCCGATAGTACCAACGTTTACGTGCGGTTTCGTACGTTCAAATTTTTCTTTAGACATGGGGTGTCCCTCAAGGTACGGATTAAAGGTGGCTTTAGACCACGCAACCAATATTAATGGTAATACTTCGAAAGGAAATGACGCTAAGAGCTGGTGCTGATAGGCAGACTCGAACTGCCGACCTCATCCTTACCAAGGATGCGCTCTACCACCTGAGCTATATCAGCACTCTTAATTGAGTGGAGCGGGCAGCGGGAATCGAACCCGCATCATCAGCTTGGAAGGCTGAGGTAATAGCCATTATACGATGCCCGCACACGTAACTCTGAGAGCTATTTCCTAAAGAATATGGTGGAGGGGGACGGATTCGAACCATCGAAGGCGGAGCCGGCAGATTTACAGTCTGCTCCCTTTGGCCACTCGGGAACCCCTCCAAAAATTTCTGCACTCTTACTCATTTAGGAAAGAGTGGTGCCGACTACCGGAATCGAACTGGTGACCTACTGATTACAAGTCAGTTGCTCTACCTACTGAGCTAAGTCGGCACATAAGTGGGGCGCATTCTAAGGAATGTGCCGCCGGCTTGCAATAGCTGAGAGCAAAAAAAAACAAAATTCCTTTACCAGACTGACAATTGCACATAAATTCATCACATCTCAATGGCATCAGGGCAATTTATGCCAGCCTTGTCGTTTGATTTCTGAACGCCATAGTGTATTGTCGTCACCCTGCCCGATAACCCAAGGTTTACTATGACCCCTTACATGCATTTTGACCGTCAGCAGTGGTCTGAACTGAGAAACTCTGTCCCAATGACTCTTAGTGCAGAAGATCTGAAGGAACTGCAGGGGATCAATGAAAACCTGACCATGGAAGAGGCAGTAGAAATCTACCTCCCTCTTTCCAGGCTGCTCAATCTGTATGTCGCCGCCCGTCAGAGCCGCAACACCGTTTTGCAGGAGTTTCTGAGTGATGAGCAGCACGCGCCACCCTTTATCATCGGTATCGCCGGCAGTGTCGCGGTTGGCAAAAGCACCACCGCCCGTTTGTTAAAAGCACTGCTGTCACGCTGGGAAAATCACCCGAAAGTAGAGCTGATCACCACCGATGGTTTTCTCTACCCAAACAAGGTGTTAAACGAGCGTGACCTTATGACCAAGAAAGGTTTTCCTGAGTCCTACGATATACGCCGCCTGGTGCAGTTTGTCTCAGATGTAAAATCGTGTAAGCGCAACGTGACCGCACCGGTCTATTCTCACCTGACTTACGACATCACCGAAGAAGAGAAAGTGGTCGATCTGCCGGACGTATTGATCATTGAAGGTCTGAACGTGCTGCAGAGTGGCATGGATTACCCGCACGATCCGCACCGGGTATTTATCTCCGACTTCCTCGACTTCTCACTGTTTGTCGACGCAGAGCCAGAGCAGATTGAAACCTGGTATATCGAGCGTTTTCTTAAGTTCCGTCAGGGCGCATTCCTTAAGCCCGGCGCTTACTTTAACCACTATACCCAGATGAGCCAGGATGAAGCGGTCGGCAAGGCGCGCCATATCTGGGCAACGATCAACGGCAAGAACCTGAATGAGAATATCCTGCCGACGCGGGAGCGGGCACAGCTTATTCTGAGAAAGGGCAGCAATCACACTGTAGAGCAGGTATTACTGCGTAAATAAAGGGCTTAAGGCGCAAGCAGGTACTTACTCTGCACTGCGCAATGAAATTTCACCACCAATGAAGGCCTCGATGCCTGAGTCGGTTTTCAGCAGCACCGCGCCCTGGTCATTGATGCCAGCCACTTCACCGTGGATCTCTTTTGGTCCCATGATCAGTTTAACCTGACGGCCGGTAAAGTTATCCATCCGGTTCCAGCGCGGAACGAAACTGCTCATACCGGTCAGCTCATACTCTTCCAGTGCCTGATGCCAGTGTTTAATCACGGTGGCAGCGAGCTCACTGCGCTGTGTAGATAACGATTCATCAGCGATCTGATTCAGCGCCGTCCAGGGCTGGGTGATCTCTTCTGTCTGCTCCGGCATGGCCACATTAAGCCCCATACCTATGACCAGGTGAGCCGCCGCTCCCGCCTGACCAGACATCTCAACCAGAATCCCGGCCAGTTTCTTGTCCTGATAGTAGATATCGTTCGGCCACTTCACCTTAACGCCCTCTACACCCATGGACTCAAGCGCTTCGACGGTAGCAACACCGATCACCAGACTCAGGCCTATAGCAGCCGCCATACCGGCATCGAGCCGCCAGTACATCGACATATACAGATTAGTGGCAAATGGGGATACCCAGTGACGTCCACGCCGGCCACGTCCCTGACTCTGATACTCAGACAGACAGACATGACCACTGTCGAGCATCTGAATACGGTCGAGCAGATACTGGTTAGTGGAATCGATAACCGGGAAGACTTCGGCAGGCCTGCCGGACAACTGACTGATGGTATCCGCATCAAGCAGCGACAGTGGCTGTGCCAGCCGGTATCCCCGTCTTGGTACGCTGAAAATATCCAGCCCCAGCTCCTGCAGGTTTTTAATGTGTTTGGCAATCGCAGCCCGGGATACACCAAACTGCTCTCCCAGCTTTTCGCCGGAGTGAAACTCTCCATCAGCCAGGATTTCAATAATCGCAAATTTCAGAGACGGCTCTTTCATGGCTTACTTTCCCTGTTTGATCCAGGCCTGAAGATCTGTCTCTTCAGTGGCCCCCATAAAGCGGACTTCGTGCTCAAGTGACACGCCGTAGCTCTGTTTCACCCTGTCAGTGACCAGCTCTGCAAGCCTCAGAACATCTTCAGCGGTGGCGTTATTCTGGTTTACCAGTACCAGCGCCTGGTTGGCGTGCACCATAGCACCACCACAACGGGTACCTTTCAGGCCGCAACGGTCAATCAACCAGCCGGCTGCCAGCTTTACGCCCTGCTCTGTCGGGTACCCCACAATATCAGAATGTAGCTGCTTAAGCTGCTCAAACCGCTGCTGGCTCACCACCGGGTTCTTAAAGAAACTGCCTGCGTTGCCCTGTCTGGCCGGGTCCGGCAGCTTGGACATGCGCACTTCACAGATGGTCTTATAAATCAGCTCTGGCGTCAGCTTGTCTTCGCACAGCGCCTGCAGTGGCCCATAAGCAGCATTCGGCTGCCAGCTCTTTGCCAGGCTCAGTCCAACAGATACAATCACTGCGCGCCCTTTGAGTTCGTGCTTAAAGACTGAATCACGGTAACCAAAACGGCACTCAGGCTGACTGAGACGCTTCACTTCAAAGCTGTCCAGACAGAGGTAATCCACGTACTCACAAACGTCTTTGAGTTCAACGCCATAGGCACCAATGTTCTGAATAGGCGACGAGCCGGCGCACCCCGGGATCAAAGCCAGATTTTCAAGGCCGAAATACCCCTGAGCCAGACTCCACTCAACCAGTTCTGGCCAGTCTTCCCCCCCCATAATCTGCAGGTGGTATGCCTCAGATGACTCGTTGATGAATTTACCCATCAGGCGATTAAGGATCACCACTCCGTGAAAATGCTCAGTGAACAGCATATTACTGCCTTTACCGAGCACAAGTTTCGGCAGCGATGTCCACTCAGGGTTCTGATAGCAACTGATCAGCTCCTCCAGAGAGGTGACTTCGACAAGATAATCGCAGCTCGCCGAAACGGAAAAGGTATGGAAATCCTTAAGGCTTGCTTGTGGGTATATGTTCATAAATCTGGACGCCAAAATAATTCTGCGGGTATTCTAACCCATCCACCAAATTCACGCAGTGACTGAATGAATCCGTTAACTTTTGAAATCATCGAGCCGGTCAAACTTCCGCTGGTTAAACGCTTCTACAAACAACACTACCCGGCAGGCAAAGCCAAATCCGATGAAGTGATCCTGGCAGCTTACCAACAGCAGATGGTCGCTGTTGTCCGCCTGCGGCCGATTGAAACCTTCCGGCTGCTGACTGGCATGGCCGTGGACTCCAGCCTCAGAGGCCAGGGAACCGGCGCCGCACTAATGCAGCACTGTAGGGACAAGCTGTTGAAAAATGGCGATTACTGCTTCGCTCTCAGCCACCTGGAAGAGTTCTACTGCCGCTACGGTTTCAGGCCTGTTAACGAGTCAGAACTGCCTGCCAGCCTGAGAAACCTGTACCAACGGTACTCAAATTCTGGTAAGTCGCTCAAACCTTTACAATATATCGATAATTCCTGACCATTTATCATGGCAGATTTCTGGTCAGTGACTGGCAATTTTTGGTAAAATTTAAGATTCGCAATTTTGCACACAGAACAAGGCTTTCAAAGATTTATGATTGCAATCCGGGATAAAATAACCACGCTGCCGACCATCGCGATGGATCCGGCACACTTTCAGGTTCTCTATTCCGCAGAAGCATTTCGCATGCATCTGTTACAAGCCATAGAGCAGGCAAACACGCGTATCTGTATTGCTGCCCTCTATCTGGAGGATGATGAAGCCGGCCGTGAAATCCTGACTGCCGTTTATGAAGCCAAACAGGCGAACCCGGATCTGGACGTTAAGATCTGCGTAGACTGGCACCGTGCCCAACGCGGCCTGATCGGTGCTGAGCAGTCAGAAGGCAACGCTTCCATGTACAAAGAGTTTGCCCAAAAGTACCAGTACGAGATCCCTGTATTTGGTGTTCCTGTTCGTGGCCGCGAAGTATTTGGAGTCCTGCACCTTAAAGGCTTTGTTATCGATGACCAGGTCATCTACAGTGGCGCGAGCCTGAACAACGTCTATCTGCATAAGCAGGATCGCTACCGCTTTGACCGCTACCACGTCATCGACAACGCGGCTCTGGCAGATTCCATGGTGCGCTTTATCCAGGAAGAGATGATCAGCCACAATGCGGTCAATAACCTGGCCAGCGATAAAAAACCGGCGACGAAAGATCTGAAAACAGTGATCCGCCAGTTCCGCGCCAGCCTGACCCGCTCCAGCTATCAGTTTGCCCACCAGATCCCAAACAATGACCAGGTGGCGATCACACCGATCGTGGGTCTGGGCAAAAGACGTAATCCGCTGAACCAGACTATCGTAGAGCTGGTTGCCAAAGCCAAAGATGAAATCTTCATCTGCACGCCTTACTTCAATTTCCCGAAAGATCTTGCGAAAGAACTGAAAAAAGCGCTCAAACGTGGGGTAAAAGTCTCGATTGTTGTGGGTGACAAGACCGCCAATGACTTCTACATCCCGCCAACAGAGACGTTCAGTACCATTGGTGGCTTACCATACCTGTATGAGATGAACCTGCGCCGCTTTGCCAAGAGCAACGAAGCTTACCTGGCAAGCCGTCAGCTGTCAGTCCACCTGTGGAAGCACGAGAACCACAGCTACCACCTGAAAGGCATGTGGATCGATAAGCGCTATATGCTGCTGACAGGCAACAACCTCAACCCACGTGCGTGGAAACTGGATCTTGAGAACGCCCTGCTGGTTCAGGACCACTACGCTCACCTGACGGAGAAATTCGAACAGGAAGTCGCGAATATCCTGCAGCACACTCAGCTTGTTTGTACCTACCGCCAGATCGATAAAGTCGACACCTACCCGGCAGAAGTACAAAAGCTTATCCGTACTATCCGCCGCGTAAGCGCGGACAGGATACTGAAGCAGATACTTTAACGGATACGTGAAGCATAAAGACCAAAGCCGGCTGTCAGAGCCGGCTTTTTTGTGTCTGGGATATAGAGAGGGGACGTGTGCGCTGCGCTTCGTGGGACGGGAGAGGAGGGACACGGCTGTGACTGGGTACTGGGTACTGGGTACTGGGTACTGGGTACTGGGTACTGGGTACTGGGTACTGGGTACTGCACGCAGGCTTCGCTATGCCGTTCTTTCCGTCAAGCAAATACCTGTGGCTTCAGCAAACTCCCCCAGAAACCCAGGACCTGAAAGCGAAGCGTCCCAGGATCTTTTCCACGATAGCCCCTCGAACCACGAAGCGAAGCGCCCGCGTACCACGAACCAATACCCCAATACCTGCTGAAAGCATAAAAGTTACAGGCACAAAAAAGCCCGACGCTTTCGCATCGGGCTAATATAAGTGGCGGAGCGGACGGGACTCGAACCCGCGACCCCCGGCGTGACAGGCCGGTATTCTAACCAACTGAACTACCGCTCCGCAGCGGCATACTTGCTAATTAAGCAAGCGTCCTTAATTTAAAGCCTGGCGATGTCCTACTCTCACATGGGGAAGCCCCACACTACCATCGGCGCTATTGCGTTTCACTTCTGAGTTCGGCAAGGAATCAGGTGGGTCCACAACGCTATGGTCGCCAAGCAAATTCTTTAATTCGGAAAGCTGTTTCGTTCTACACTACATTCAATGTTCTTTATTGAGTCCATCAAAACCCCTTGGGTGTTGTATGGTTAAGCCTCACGGGCAATTAGTACAGGTTAGCTCAACGCCTCACAACGCTTACACACCCTGCCTATCAACGTTCTAGTCTCGAACAACCCTTCAGGACACTTA
>NZ_JBSDZD010000029.1:0-14039 GCF_056726165.1 Vibrio sp. 9-16B-A1 | reverse complement strand
TGTAACCCTCCCTGTTTTAGTGGCATTCTAAATTAGAGGTTTTCCTGTTTTCATGCCTTGCTAAATACTCCCAGGGAGTCAGATCATTCAGTGATTCATGAGGGCGTTCATCGTTGTACTCCCTCATCCAGTTTTCCGTCAGTTCCCGGACTTCACTCAGTGTTTTGAACACATACATGTCCAGAACTTCTGTCCGGTACGTCCGGTTAAAACGCTCGATATACGAGTTTTCTGTGGGCTTTCCTGGCCGAATGAACTCAAGTTCCACCTTGTTTTTTTCTGCCCATTCAGCCAAAGCGGTTGAGATAAACTCTGGCCCATTGTCCATTCGCAGTTTTCCGGGATAGCCTCTCCAGGCAATGATACGTTCGAGAACCCGTATCACCCGTGGAGCGGGCAGATTCAGGTCCACTTCAATCGCGAGTACTTCACGGTTGAAGTCATCCACGACATTGAATGTGCGAAAGCGTCTGCCACAGTTCAGTGAGTCACTCATAAAGTCGATAGACCAACAGCTGTTGACCCAGTCCGGGCATATCAGGGGCGCGGGCTCGCGCTTGGGTAAGCGTTTTTTGCCCTTGCGGCGCATGTTCAGTTTCAGAGAACAGTAAACACGATGAACCCGTTTATGGTTCCATGCATGCCCCCAACGCCTGAGCACGGCAAATACCTTGCCAAATCCGTATGCAGGATACCGCTCAGTTACTTCCTGAAGTTTGGCTATCACCTCATCATCCCGGTGAGGATCTGGCCGGTAGCGATATACCGAATCACTGATGCCAACTGCGCGGCAGGCCATTCTCAGGCTGGTTTGGAACTGTTTGCGAACATAATCGACCAGTTCCCGTTTAACCGCTGGCTTTAGAGCTTTTTTTCCAGAATGTCTTTGACAATGCGATGCTCAAGGCTGAGATCAGCAAACATCTGTTTGAGCCTTCGATTCTCATCTTCAAGCTCTTTCAGGCGTTTCACATCCGATGCTTCCATACCACCATACTTGGATTTCCAGTTGTAGTAAGTCGCATCAGAGATGCCATATTCACGGCAAACTTCATTGACCTTTCGGCCTGCTTCCACTTCCTTGAGGATCCTGACGATTTGTGTCTCTGTGTAGCGTGATTTCTTCATCATGCGTTCTCCGTTTGTTTCAGTGTAAACGGAAAAGCTCTAATTACTAGTGACCAGTTTTTTGGGGAGGGTTACAATTGATATCAATATTCTCTCGTCATTCTTGTAGGCCGCAATCAGGAAAACTTCCCAGTTTCGTAACGCTCCACCAGCAATCGTCCTTAATCTGTACCCACAGCATTCGACTGCACTTGTGAGAGAGAGGCAGTCCTTGCCTCAAACCAATATAAGTTCTGAACATGAATTAAGAAGGATGAACGTATGTCTGAAGTAGTTTTCGATTTAAATGACTGGGTTCCAGTGGGTGAATTGGCCAGACGCTATAAGCAGTTTACTTTGTCTCAACTGAAGCACCTGATTTGGAAGCGCAGAGAGTATCCGGGATTGGAACGGTGCTACAAAATCGTTGGCAAGCGCGGTTATATCAACCTCAAACTGTTTGCTATGTGGATGAACGGTGAATTGCCTGAACAGTGGACGACGGATAAATAATCTCTCGTGAGCCCAGTTCTCACGGGGAGTATCCGGGTCTTGTGCGTAATTTCGTGTGTAAAAGCCTAGTTTTCTTGGATTGGAAGTAGCAAGCCACCAGCTTATGGCTGGTGGTTTTTTTGGCCCTGAATAACCTAAGACAGTTTAAAAAACACAACTGTTGTTCATCGATAAAGCTTACGCTTTTTTTTGGGGTCTGTTTGTTATGTTCTTTATATTCAGTTGGTTAGTCTTGGTTTTGTCGGTTGAGGATGATTCGGAAAACGCCGATTTACGACAGGTTTAAATATTATCTATATCGGCTCTTAGGTAGCCGTCACTGCGTGGGTAAGCTTAAGGAACATGAAATCGAAAAGTACCAAGAAAATCTGGAAGTACAAAGGGGCTGTCATGGAGATACCGCGAGGAGAGTTAGGTTGGTACCCGTCCATTCTCAAAGCTTTTGCTGAACAGTTAGACAAGATGCTCGAACGCTATAGAAGTGTTCTTGCAGTTCGCTTTGACGTTCAGGTTGAAGAGTTTACAACCAGTAACTCGGTTATTAGTGAACTTAGGTTGAAAATTGTCAGGCACTTGCAAAGAGCTTTTGATGGTTTGGGTATTGGGTTTCTATGGGTAAGAGAGCAGGCTGATACAGCGGTAAAACAGCATTATCACTGGGTCATCATGGTAGACGGTAGCCGTGTTGCACCTTCCCGGCTTACGCACTTATTGAGCGAACTGTTCACAAGGTCGGTGTTTTACCATTTGCACATCTCTAAGAACTGTTACTGCATAGTAAAGAAATTCAATAATAAGGACTATAGGAAGCTTATTGCACGCACATCCTATTTGGCCAAAGTGAGACAGAAACATTCTTGCCCTGAAGGAGTGCATGAGTATGGGGTAAGCCGCTTCAAATAGGTTTGACTGATACCAGTGCATCCGGACGTTTACCGGACACTTTATTAGTTGTTCCGTTCCGAAATTCTTTTTATATAAATGGCCTGAAAGCGTCCGGTTTCACGTTTTCTTCTGTGCTTGCGCCAGTCTTGTTAGAAGCCTGAATGTTTTATTTAGTTTTGAGGGAGGGAGCGTCATAACGTACAAGATTAGAAAAACAAACGCTATGAGCTCCATCCATCCTGAGACTTCTGTCGAGGATTCTGACAGGAAAAAAAACCAGTGAGGGAGCACTTTTCCGTCGAAGAAGATAGAGTATTGCTGGGTACCAAACGCTACGAACACTAATGCATATAGAAGGAAGTAAGGCGTGCTTTGTTTTTTTGTGTATAGCATCGACATGTAGTTAATACTGAATAGGCCAACAATACTGAGTAGTGCATAGAGTGCGAAAAGCATTTACTTATCTTCCTGAAAATATGGTGATAGAGCCCCGTTGACAGTGATGGAGTCTCCTAGCAACTCAAGCCCAAGCGCACTGTTAGACATAGAGCGCCAACCTTTGCTGTAGTCGACGGCGTAGTATTTGAAAAGCTTAAACTGTTGGGCATTGGGGACATTTGCACTGAGCGCCGGTTTGACTACATTCTGAAGGCTATACAAGCTCGACGCAATATCCACTCCGGCATAGGCCAAGTCACCTTCTTGAGATGTGAATCCGGCTTTTTTAGCCGCGGCTCTGTACCCTTCCCTCAGCCAGCCACTTCCATCGCCATAGTCCCCAGTGTATTGGCCTTTCCAGTTTTGCACTATGTTACCGGTTATATTGTATGAGTTCTCATGGATGTTGTTTGCTCCGTGGGCCATCACCGGGGCTCCAACTGTGCTACACCATGATGCACCAGCAAAGGAAAATACAGATGAGGTTACGCAAAGCGCATAGCCTGCTGATAACTGGCCCGCACCAGCGATTAAACCAACACCGTACTTGCCTATCTCTTTGGCCTGATCAAGTAAGCTCTGGCGCTCTTGTCTCACATATCTAACAAGCCTTGATTCGGACAAGATGCCATTTTGGTAGTCATCCACCAAGCACTTACCCAGAAACAGATATTCGTTTCTGAACTGATGCTGAACCATAGGATCTTGAAGGTATGAAGTACTTAACGTATTGGTTTGTCGAAGCAACCCTCTGATGGCTAGTTTTACTTTTTCTTCTTCAGTTTCCTTGGCAGACATACTCATCTGATGAGGTCCTGTGCTGCTTTAGAAAGAGGGGTTAGCCATGAGGCATAAGCTCCAGTATTGGCTGCAACGTGTCTCCACTGGATATCTCTGTAGGAGATTAGGATAGTTTCTTGCATTTCATCACCATTAAAGTCAATGGTATGTGCCATGTGGGTGGATACAGATCTTATCAGAGCACCAGACAGGTTGATTTCATAGAAAATCTCATTGCCTCCTTTGCTGTTTGGGCGGTAGAAGGTCAGTTTGCAAGTTAGCTCTTCTCCGTCTGTACAAGCTTGGGCCAGGACCGGTGAACTTTTATCGACTTTCTTGACTATTTGGATAGGGCTGTGATGGGAGCGATTTTCAAAAGCTAGAGAGTGGGAAAAAGACAAAACCGTGATTTCATCTTCGTGGCCTAGTTGGTACGAGTTTCCCATTGATAGTGGGGTGTTGCATCCGGTAGTGAGGCATCCGCTGTTGATGCTTTCGATTGATAGATATGCAATGGTCGCCATTTTTTATAGCTCAGTCAGTTAAGTTAGCCCGAATACTAGCGGAAAGGTAACTCGGAGGCACTCTGTTGAAATAACTGGACTTTTAGGCTTGTTGATAAAGCTTCCTGGTGGGCGTTGGTGTGAAATCGAAGGTGGAAGCTTTTAATACGTTTTACTTGGTAGGCAAAGTGTCGAATATGAAGCTATGAGTACTTTAAAATAATGTGATCTTGATTCCAGCCAGATTTGTAAGCAAGTTGCTGAGCATTTAGGTAGTGGAGTTCTAGTTTGCTTAATATTGAGCGTGCGTAATTCGTGGGTAATTTGTCCCAAATCGAAGTAGTTCAGAGTGGGCTGAACTAGCTTGAAACCCAGTAGTGGCGGGCATATACTACCGGAGAAGATCGCAGGTCTGAGATTCAAAATCCGTTGCCTTCGGGCGTGGCGGTTCAAGTCCGCCCACCGGTACCATCATTCAGAAAGGTCGCTTATACAGCGGCCTTTCGTCGTTTTTGGGATGTGAAAATGCTGTCTTCGTATCCAGCGTGGCGGCCGGAGTGCCGGACCATCAATTCCGCCCACCGGTACCATCTCCCGTTTTCAGTATGATTAAATACTGATTCTGTTTTCTTTTCTGCAATCAGTTTCCCGATGATTGTTTCATCAACAGGACAAAAACAAACATGCCGCCAACTGAGGTGGTAACAATACCGACAGGTAACTCCTGTGGTGCGAGTACGACTCTGGCAATTAAATCACTGCCCAGCAGGAAGATACTTCCGAGTATCGCGGATAACTGAACTAACCCTTTGTGCAACGAGCCGCTCATCATGCGGGCGATATGTGGCACCATTAAGCCGATAAAGCCAATAATTCCGGTCAGGGAAACAAACACGGCGGTACTGAAAGCACAAATGATAAAGGTCAGGTTCTGCTGCTTAACCGGATCTACGCCAAGAGTATATGCCGTCTGCTCTCCGGCAAGCAGGGCATCGAACTTGCGATGGTTGTGCAGGGCATAGCTGAAGACGATGATAAACCCTGCGAAAGCTGGCAGCAGGTTGTCCCACCGGGCGAGCCCCAGCCCCCCCAGAGACCAGAACAGTACCGAGTGAGCCGCTCTTTGATCTCCGGAAAAGACCAGAAAGTTTGTTAAAGCCGTAAAGATAAAAGACACGGCAAGACCAGCGAGGATGAGCTTTTCCGGGCCAGCTCCAGCCATTCTTCTTACCAGGGCAATGACGAGAACCGAGGCTGTCATTCCACCGGCGAAAGAGGCGACAGGCAGACTCCAGATTCCAAACAGGTCTCCGCCTAAAGTCATGACCGCGACCGCTCCTGCAGCTGCTCCTGAGCTCAAACCAAACAAAAACGGGTCCGCCAGATCATTCCTGGTGGTTGTTTGCAGCAGAGTTCCCACCACGCCCAGGCCTGCACCGGCTAATACAGCCAGAATTGCTCTTGGCAGACGTAAATCAACAATAATGCGATACACCGGGCCGATATCATTTTCCGCTCCTGTGATCAGTAACCGAAAGGCATTGAAAACGGATTCAGCCGGGATCGGTGTGGAGCCATGCATAACGGACAAAATCAGTAAGGCACCAGTTAAACTGGCGCCTGCTGCTATCCAGCTGATATGACGGACAGTGCTCATAGTAATATCAGAAACGCTCCGGATTCATTGCTTCAGCGATTTTCCTTATCGCGTTGATATTCGCCGGGCCAGGAGTTAACTCAGCATATTTCAGGGCAATGAATCGACTATTTTTCACTGCGTCGGTTTCTTTCATTGCCGGATGTTGTTTGAGGAACTCCAGCAGCTGAGTCACACCGCTGCTGCCCTGGTAATCGACCAGCAGCAGGAACTCCGGGTTCTTCATCGCGACATTTTCCCAGGATGCCCGCCCCCAGCTGGTCTCCATATCCGCCATGACGTTTTGACCTCCTGCAGCTTCAATCATTGCGCTAATGATGGCGTATTTACCAGCCGTAAAGGGTTTTTCTTCCCCTGAGTCATAGAGGAAAACACGGGTGTCTTTAATGTCTCCAACTTTGGCTTCAATCTGAGCAAGTTGCGCCTGCCAGCCGGAAATCAATTTACCGGCCTGCTGCTCTTTTTCAAACACCTTTCCCAGCCGGGCGACGTCATTGAACAGCAGGTCCATGGTCGCTTTCTCACGTTTGCCGTTCAGGTGAATGCAGCTTTCACTCAGAACCAGAGTATTAATGTTTTGTGCTGCCAGCGTATCAGGTGTCACCTCACCGCCGGGTTTCATGCCGTAATACCAGCCAGCAAAGAAGAGGTCCGGATTTGCCGAGATGAGGTTTTCCATGGTGGGATGTTTCGGTGCCAGCTCGGGTATATCTCCCCGCATTTCATCAAATTCCGGGCTGGTTTGATACCAGCCACTGATACCGGTTAAGCCAGCCATTTTGTCCTGCAGGCCAAGGGCAAAGGCCATTTCAGTCATGTTGATGTCATGCACGATCATGCGCTCAGGCACGGAGTCGAAAGTTACCGGCTGGCCACAGTTTTCAACAGTGATACCGGCCTGTGTGGCTGCGCTCAAACAGAGGGTGAGAGAGGAAAGGATTTTGTTCATGTAAGTTCCATCCTTAGGCAGTTTTTTATTAAAGGAATATCCAGGCAGACAAGATCCCGGTTTTCCCGGGGATGATCAAAACGGTGCAGGCTGACACCAAAAACCTGATCCACAAGCTGGCTTGTTAGGGTTTGCTCCGGTGTACCAAAGGCTTTAACTTTTGCTTCTTCAAGCAGCAGAAGTTTGTCACACATTTGTGCGGCGAGCGGCAGTTCATGCAAAACGGTAATCGTGGTGATACCTAAACTTGCGATGATCGAAAGCACCTCTCCTTTGGCCCTGGGATCCAGATGATTGGTTGGCTCATCAAGCAGCAGCAGATCCGGTTTCTGGCATAAGCTTCTTGCTATATATACTTTTTGTTTTTCACCACCAGAGAGTTGCTGCATGGTCTTATTGGATAAATGAGATATGTCCAGCAGAGACATCGCGTGTTTAATGCTGTCCTCTGTCTCTTCCCGGGACAGACTGGCTTCATGTGGAATACAGCCAAGGCGAACATAGTCCCTGACCGTTAAACGGGTGTCGGGTTTTTCATGCTGGCTGATGAGTGCGATTTTTGATGCGCGCTGCTGAAGCGGGAGCTGATTCAGGGGAGTGCTGGCATAGAGTATTTCTCCCTGTGTGGGAGTCAGTACTCCGGATAACAGCCTGAGCAGGGTACTTTTCCCTGAGCCATTGGGCCCAATGATTGCAAGGTTCTCGTCTTTCATAAGATCAAAGGTGACGGAACTTACCAGGAGTTGGTTTTGCCTGGTTTTGTAACCTAAATCAGAAACCTGCAGTATGGGGCTATTGGGTGTAGAAGGCATCGGCTTTTGTTTTATTGATTAAAGGTGAAAGCAAAGTGCCTGAGCTGTGCCCGGTATAACCGAACCGGGGGCAGAATTGCAACTGACTTGACTGTAGAGTTATAACTCTAATTCTGCTTTATAACACAATGATTTTCCGGGTTTTAGCTTTTTAAGCGAAACTTCTGACGTGTTTGGTATCCAAATGTTTAATTGAGGCTTTTCTCAGTAACAGAAGCGCAAACACCCGCCGTGAGGCGGGTGCTGCGGGACTATCAGTTTTTAGCGCGTTACAGGTAGTAACGTACGCCGAACATCCACTTGTCATCTTTCTTGTGGCCGTCTTCGTTGTTCAGGTCAAACTGGTAACCCGAGTAGCCGACAAAGCTTGAAGTGAAGTTATATTCCGCCTGAATAGCTGAAGTGGTGTAGTTCGTTTTATTGTTGATGTCGTCTTTTTGATTTTCGTAGTTCACGCTCAGGTTGAGGTTGTTTTCGAACGCATAAGCGATCAGCGCTTCCTGAGACAGCTCTTTGAAGTCAGCATCTTTGTTTTCACGGATCTGGTATACACCCGCGACATACAGACCGTTGCCGTAAGAGCCGTAGCTCGCACTTGCGGTGTTAAAGGTCTCTTTCTTGTTGTCTACATTACCGGTGTTATGCACGTAACCGACAGTGAACTGGTCGAACGCGTAAGTCAGGGCTGCCTGAGCACGGTCACCGTAGTTAGTTGTTGTACGAACAATGTTATTTGGATCGCTGTTATCATCAACGGTCTTGCTGTTATCACCCTGCCAGCCAAGGCCCAGGCTCAGTTTACCTGCATTACCCAGATCAAGGGCGTTGCGGTAGCTCACCATCTTGTCTGCACGGCCGGTACCCAGTACGCCGTGATCGGTGTAGATAAAGTCGTTAGCAAACGCGATAGGTTTATCGGCAACGCCGGCAACGTCATAGTATGGCGCCCACTGGGTACCGACTACAGCACGGCCGTACTGGTCGTGGGTCAGACCGATGTAACCAAGACGGGTAGTAAAGGCGTTTTCACCGCCGTCCAGATAGTTCAGTGCCCATTCACCTTTGGCATCAGCGGTAAAACCGTTGCCCAGGTCGTGTGTTGCATTGAAGTTAATACGTGGCGAAACCGCGTTCACGCTGGCATCTTCGCTGTCCGAGCCGGTCAGGCCTACTGATACGTGGCCACCAATGTCAAAGGTCGTACCTTCCTGGTTGTAGATTTCGACTGCGCTTGCCTGTGCACTGGCAGCACATACTGCGATTGCGATGAGTGTTTTTTTCATTACCTGTATTCCATGAATGTTGTTATCTGCCATTTGTGGTTGAAATGTATGGCATGGGTAAAATCACTCTATCGATAAGTTCGGTGAATTTTGAATCAAATTTTATGAAACGATACAAATTACAGATGGCTGAATTAACACTTTGTTTATAAGTGATTTTTAGTTTTTATTTTGTGTTTCTCAGATGGTTTTTTATCCGGATTCACCGTTGTTGCAAATTGTGTCGGCGCCGAAATTGTGCGCAATGGCAAAGTCCGGGCGGGCAGGACTGGTATATGGTGGAGCCGGGGAGGATTCATTATGTCTGAAGTATATGTGCATGAACTGATTGAAGAGCTGAGCCAGAGGCCGGAAGTTGAGGCCGTTGTCCTGGCCGGATCACGGGCCGGGGAGCAACACGATGCTCTGTCTGATTACGATTTCTATATCTATCTGTCGGAACCACTTGACCCGGAGGTACGGAAAGCGATCACCGGGCGTTACTGTCGCTATATGGAACTGGTGAACCGGTACTGGGAAGAAGAGGATGATGGGGTACTGAAATCCGGTGAAGAGATTGAGTTGATTTACCGTAATCTGGATGACTTTTCCCGTACGCTGGAAAGTTGCGTGATGCAGCACAATGCTTCGGTGGGGTACAGCACCTGCTTCTGGTATAACCTGCTTAACTCGGAAATCCTGTATGACCAGCAGGGAAGATATGCTGCTTTGCAGAAGCGCTTCGGTGTTGAGTACCCGCCCGGACTGGCAACCGCTGTCGTGGAGAAAAACCTGCCGCTGCTGCTGGATGCGATGCCTGCTTTTCCCGGGCAGATAGAAAAAGCCCTGAAACGAAAGGACAGAATCAGTGTTCATCACCGGCTTACTGAGTATCTGGCGAGTTACTTTGATGTTCTGTTTGCGATTAATCACCAGCCTCATCCGGGAGAGAAGCGAATGCTTGAGTATGCAGAGCAACACTGTCCGCTGCGGCCGGACGGTTTTCGTCAGCAGCTTGACGCGCTCTTTGGCTGTGTTGGTGAAGAGAGAATGATGGATGAAGTCCGAAGGCTTTCTGAGCAATTGGCATTGCTGTCTAAAGAGAGTCTGGCTATTCGGAAGTCGTTCACCTCCGACTCCGAATAAACCATGACAGCCCGGTTGCCCGGCTCATTCTAAGCTATATTAATAACAGGATGTATGGCCGGGAGAATGCTATGGAGCAGGGGGAGCTGTTAGCCAGAATCAACGAACTGCCTAAAATCAAGCGGGTGTTGCAGGAGTTGATTGAAATGGTCAACCAGGATGAGGTGGACTTTCACAAGCTGTCTGAAAAGATCGCCCTTGAGCAGGTGGTCTCTGCCAAGGTACTGAGGCTTGCCAACTCGGCTCATTTTGGCCGTGCCCGAAGCATTGCTTCTATTGATGAGGCAGTGGTCCGGCTTGGCACGGAACCCATCAAGACCCTGGTGGCTGTGTCTGTGCTTTCCAGTGCATTTCCAAAGTTTGAAACACTGGATATCAAAACGTATTGGGCGAATACCTTCGAGGTCGCCACAATAGCCAGCCGGATAGCAAAAACCGTCAGACTCGATCCAAACCGGGCGTTTACCGCCGGAGTACTGCATAACATCGGTGAACTGATGATTCACTCTTTGGCCCCTGACTGGGCAAAAGAGATCACTGCAAGGGTAGAAAAAGGCGAAGAACCGTCACTGGTGCAAAACGAGTTGCTGGGGACCACTTCAACCAAACTGGGGGCCAAACTGGCGACAGCGTGGAAGTTTGCTCCCGAGCTGACCGACTCGATTGCCCACTATATGGCACCGGTCAATGCGGAAGAAGATAAGAAGATGGCGACCCTGTTGCACCTTGCTTATTTACTGAACCGGGACTGGGATCAGCTGGAGTCAGAGCAGGAACAGTATGATTACCTGGAAGGGAGTCAGGATGCCAGGGCACTTGGGCTTTCACCGGAGTTCTACGCCCAGTTGGCCGAAGTGCGTGGTCAGGGCCGGGAAATTGCCGATCAGATGATTGCGTAGAAACTTTTCATCCGATCGGTTCAAACTCATATATTTACAGTAAAAGTAATGATGATCTGAGACTGATTATCATATAATTTATCGCTGTTGTTGAATAAGGATGGATTCAGTCACTTGTGGCAAGTATTAAGATAACGGTTGATCGTATCCAGCCGGGGCTTCATGTACGTCTTCCGGTGAGCTGGAAGGATCACCCCTTTCTGCTGAACAGTTTCAAGATTAAGTCCCAGGAGCAGGTTGATATCATTAAGCACCTGGGGATTAAGCACGTCTATATTAATCCGGAGCAAAGTGATACTCAGCCGCTCCCGGTTCAGGAATCGCCTGAAATCAAAGAAGCTGAACAGAAGGTCAGTGAGCTGGAAGAAGCCAAGAAGAAAATGTGGCGGGAGAAAGAGCTCCGGATCGAGAAGCTCAATGCTTACCGCAGAAGGGTTCAGCAGTGCGAGAAAGATTTTGAACGCTCAATTGCCCAGCTTCGCTCGGTAATGAGTAAAATCCGCAGTCGCCCGGCTGACGCGGTGACTGAAGCCGGCCTGATGGTAGACAGTATTGTTGATTCACTGCTTCAGGACAACAGCGTAACGCTGCATTTGATGAGTGGTAAGAGTAAAACCAAAGATATCTATTTCCATTCTCTGAACGTTGCCGTGATTGCGATGATGATCGCCAAGAGCAAAGGAATGGCTGCAGAGCAGATCAAAGAGATCGCTTTTGCTGCCTTGTTCCATGATATGGGGAAGGTCAGGGTTCCGGCCGCTATCCTTAATAAGACGACGGCTTATACTCCGCCGGAGGAAAACTATTTCCGCCTGCACCCTAAGTACGGGGTAGAGCTGGCTAATAAGATAGAGGGATTTGCTGAGTCGGCCATTAAGGTCATCGCCCAGCACCATGAAACCATGGACGGTAAAGGCTACCCTGAAGGATTAAAAGGTGACGCGATTGATCCTTATGCGCAGATAATCGGCCTGGCGAATGCGTATGACAACCTGTGCCATGCCCGGATTCCTGCCGAGCAGAAGATCCCGTTCAGCGCGCTGTCTCATCTATATAAGAACTGTAAGCACCTCTATAACGGGGAAGACCTCAATATTCTGATTAAGTTTATGGGCGTCTACCCGCCAGGCACGGTTGTGCAGCTGTGTAATAAGATGGTGGGGCTGGTCATCTCGGTAAACGCAAAAGCCATTCTTTATCCGAATGTTCTGCTTTACGATCCAAATGTGCCACGTAACCAGGCACCGATACTGGACCTCGCCGGAAGCGACCTGAAAATTGAAGCTGCTATCCTTCCAAGTAAGTTACCGGAAAAAGTGCGCGAGTATTTGAATCCCCGAACCCGAATTTCTTACTTCTTTGATACTGATAGTTGAGCTTATCCACAGGCTTCTGTGGGTAAGTTGTGCTTCTGGTGGTGGTATTGTCTGGGTAAATTGCACTCCGTACAAATACCCACCAAACGGCTCATTTTCATTAAAAAAATCCATTTTTTTGCTTGCCAAAGTTCAGGGCATCTCTATAATGCCGCCTCACTGACACGGAACAACAAACTTCCTGTCAGAGAGGTGGAAAAAAGTGGTTGACACTGAAAAGTATCCCGCTAGAATTCACCTCCGCTTTGAGAGATAACTTAAAGCAACGCTCTTTAACAATATAAACCTATCAATCTGTGTGGGCACTCGTTGATGATAATCACTAGCTTCTTAGGAAGCAAAATGGTTTCAATGATACGAAGTGACCATTGAGTCTTCGGACTCAGCACAGTCAATTCAAACATTACTTATGTAATGTTCAGTATTCATTGAGCCGACAAAATCTTAAATTGAAGAGTTTGATCATGGCTCAGATTGAACGCTGGCGGCAGGCCTAACACATGCAAGTCGAGCGGCAGCGACATAAACAATCCTTCGGGTGCGTTTATGGGCGGCGAGCGGCGGACGGGTGAGTAATGCCTGGGAAATTGCCCTGATGTGGGGGATAACTATTGGAAACGATAGCTAATACCGCATAACGCCTTCGGGCCAAAGAGGGGGACCTTCGGGCCTCTCGCGTCAGGATATGCCCAGGTGGGATTAGCTGGTTGGTGAGGTAAAGGCTCACCAAGGCGACGATCCCTAGCTGGTCTGAGAGGATGATCAGCCACACTGGAACTGAGACACGGTCCAGACTCCTACGGGAGGCAGCAGTGGGGAATATTGCACAATGGGCGCAAGCCTGATGCAGCCATGCCGCGTGTGTGAAGAAGGCCTTCGGGTTGTAAAGCACTTTCAGCAGTGAGGAAGGCATTGTCGTTAATAGCGGCATTGTTTGACGTTAGCTGCAGAAGAAGCACCGGCTAACTCCGTGCCAGCAGCCGCGGTAATACGGAGGGTGCGAGCGTTAATCGGAATTACTGGGCGTAAAGCGCATGCAGGTGGTTTGTTAAGTCAGATGTGAAAGCCCGGGGCTCAACCTCGGAATAGCATTTGAAACTGGCATACTAGAGTACTGTAGAGGGGGGTAGAATTTCAGGTGTAGCGGTGAAATGCGTAGAGATCTGAAGGAATACCGGTGGCGAAGGCGGCCCCCTGGACAGATACTGACACTCAGATGCGAAAGCGTGGGGAGCAAACAGGATTAGATACCCTGGTAGTCCACGCCGTAAACGATGTCTACTTGGAGGTTGTGGCCTTGAGCCGTGGCTTTCGGAGCTAACGCGTTAAGTAGACCGCCTGGGGAGTACGGTCGCAAGATTAAAACTCAAATGAATTGACGGGGGCCCGCACAAGCGGTGGAGCATGTGGTTTAATTCGATGCAACGCGAAGAACCTTACCTACTCTTGACATCCAGAGAACTTAGCAGAGATGCTTTGGTGCCTTCGGGAACTCTGAGACAGGTGCTGCATGGCTGTCGTCAGCTCGTGTTGTGAAATGTTGGGTTAAGTCCCGCAACGAGCGCAACCCTTATCCTTGTTTGCCAGCACTTCGGGTGGGAACTCCAGGGAGACTGCCGGTGATAAACCGGAGGAAGGTGGGGACGACGTCAAGTCATCATGGCCCTTACGAGTAGGGCTACACACGTGCTACAATGGCGCATACAGAGGGC
>NZ_JBSDZD010000028.1:0-17967 GCF_056726165.1 Vibrio sp. 9-16B-A1 | reverse complement strand
AAGATTTTAGCAACAACACCAGCACCTACAGTACGGCCACCTTCACGGATAGCGAAACGCAGACCTTCGTCCATCGCGATTGGAGCGATCAGAGTAACAGTCATTTGTACGTTATCACCAGGCATTACCATTTCAACGCCTTCTGGCAGCTGAATGTCGCCAGTTACGTCAGTTGTACGGAAGTAGAACTGTGGACGGTAACCTTTGAAGAATGGAGTGTGACGGCCACCTTCGTCTTTAGACAGAACGTATACTTCTGACTCAAACTTGGTGTGAGGAGTGATAGAACCTGGAGCAGCCAGAACCTGACCACGCTCAACTTCGTCACGCTTAGTACCACGCAGAAGTGCACCAACGTTCTCACCTGCACGACCTTCGTCAAGCAGCTTACGGAACATTTCAACACCAGTACAGGTAGTAGTAGTAGTCTCTTTGATACCAACGATTTCTACTTCGTCACCTACAGACAGGATACCACGCTCGATACGGCCAGTTACTACTGTACCACGACCCTGGATAGAGAATACGTCTTCGATTGGCATCAGGAACGGCTGGTCTACAGCACGCTCTGGCTCAGGGATGTAAGAATCCAGAGCTTCAGCCAGTTCAACGATCTTCGCTTCCCACTGCTCTTCACCGTTCAGTGCACCCAGAGCAGAACCCTGGATTACTGGCAGGTCGTCACCTGGGAAATCGTACTCAGACAGAAGTTCACGAACTTCCATTTCTACCAGCTCAAGCAGCTCTTCATCATCAACCATGTCACACTTGTTCATGAATACGATGATGTAAGGGATACCAACCTGACGACCCAGCAGGATGTGCTCACGAGTCTGAGGCATAGGACCATCAGTAGCAGCAACAACCAGGATACCACCGTCCATCTGAGCAGCACCGGTGATCATGTTTTTAACATAGTCAGCGTGTCCTGGGCAGTCTACGTGTGCGTAGTGACGTGATGGAGTGTCGTACTCAACGTGAGAAGTTGCGATGGTGATACCGCGCTCACGCTCTTCTGGAGCGTTATCGATAGACGCGAAGTCTTTAGCTTCACCGCCGTATACTTTAGCAAGAGTAGTACAGATAGCTGCAGTCAGAGTTGTTTTACCGTGGTCAACGTGGCCGATAGTACCAACGTTAACGTGCGGTTTCGTACGTTCAAATTTTTCTTTAGACACGATCGTGTTCCTTCCTAGTTATGATTCGCCCCGAAATTCAGCTCCAGGGCGCGCCAGAATTTGCTATTTTATGCGCCAACTCGCGTCAACGCAACAGGTTCGTTATTAATCAAATAAGGATTAACAACGTTCGGCAATGATTGCCTCTGCAACGTTCTTCGGTACTTCCGCATACTCGCTGAATTCCATCGAGTAAGAGGCACGTCCCTGGGTTGCAGAACGTAGATCAGTTGCGTAACCGAACATCGCTGAAAGTGGGACCTGAGCACGGATTACTTTCAGGCCTGCGTGGCCTTCATCCATACCTTCGATAATGCCACGGCGACGGTTAAGGTCACCAACAACATCACCCATCCAGTCTTCAGGAGTGGTTACTTCTACTTTCATCATTGGCTCTAGAAGAACAGGTTGCGCTTCAAGTGCACCTTTCTTAAAGGCCATGGAGCCGGCGATCTTAAACGCCATCTCACTTGAGTCGACATCGTGGTATGAACCGTCGAACAGCGTTGCCTTAACATCCAGTACAGGATAGCCAGCCAACACACCGTTGTTCATTTGTTCCTCGATACCTTTCGCTACCGAGCTGATGTATTCCTTAGGAACCACACCACCAACGATTTCGTCTACAAAGACAAAGCCATCGCCCACTTCTGCTGGCTCCAGTTTCAGCCACACGTGACCGTACTGACCGCGACCACCAGACTGGCGAACGAACTTGCCTTCTACTTCCGTGGCACCACGAATGGTCTCACGGTAAGCAACTTGCGGTTTACCAACGTTACAATCAACGCTGAACTCACGCTTCATGCGGTCAACGATGATGTCCAGGTGAAGCTCACCCATACCCGAAATCAGGGTTTGACCTGTTTCGTCATCGGTTTCCACACGGAAAGATGGGTCTTCTGCCGCCAGTTTACCCAGCGCGATACCCATTTTTTCCTGGTCTGCCTTAGAACGAGGTTCTACAGCGATCTGAATAACCGGCTCAGGGAACTCCATGCGCTCCAGTACCACTTTGTGGTTCTGATCACACAGGGTATCACCCGTGGTTACTTCTTTCAGACCGATTGCCGCAGCGATATCACCCGCGCGAATCTCTTTCACTTCTTCACGTTTGTTAGAGTGCATCTGTACGATACGACCAAAACGCTCACGCTTTTGCTTTACTGAGTTGTAGACCGTATCACCGGAATTTACAACACCAGAGTAAACGCGCATAAAGGTCAGCGTACCCACAAACGGGTCAGTCGCGATCTTAAATGCCAGCGCAGAGAAAGGTTCGTTGTCATCAGCGTGACGCTCAACTTCTTTCTCGTCTTCGTCGATACCTTTAATAGCAGGTACGTCAACCGGTGAAGGCAGGAATTCAACAACTGCATCCAGTACTGCCTGTACACCTTTGTTTTTGAACGCACTGCCACAGGTGGCCAGTACGATTTCGTTATTCAGTGTACGGGTACGGAGAGCCTGCTTAAGTTCAGCTTCGGTCAGTTCACCTTCTTCAAGGTACTTGTCCATCAGCTCTTCACTTGCTTCAGCTGCTGCTTCAACCAGGTTGTTATGCCACTCTTCAGCGAGTTCCTGCATATCAGCCGGAATGTCTTCGTATGTAAACGACATGCCCTGATCGGCTTCATTCCAGTTGATAGCTTTCATCTTGATAAGGTCGATGACACCTTTGAACTCTTCTTCCGCACCAATGTTTAACTGGATTGGAACCGGGTTCGCACCAAGACGATCTTTAATTTGGTTTACAACGCGTAGGTAGTCTGCGCCCGCACGGTCCATCTTGTTGACGAATACCATACGAGGAACACCGTATTTATCGGCCTGACGCCATACAGTTTCAGACTGAGGTTCAACACCTGATGAGCCACAGAACACCACCACTGCGCCGTCAAGCACACGAAGAGAACGCTCTACTTCGATAGTAAAGTCTACGTGTCCAGGGGTATCAATGATGTTGATGCGATGATCCTGGAATTGTGCTTCCATACCGCGCCAGAAGGTAGTAGTTGCAGCTGAGGTGATGGTAATACCACGCTCCTGCTCCTGCTCCATCCAGTCCATGGTAGCAGCACCATCGTGAACTTCGCCGATTTTGTGAGAAAGGCCGGTGTAGAACAGAATACGCTCAGTTGTGGTTGTCTTACCTGCATCTACGTGAGCACAAATACCGATGTTACGGTAGCGCTCGATAGGAGTTTTACGAGCCACGATTGTATCCTCTTACTAAGGTCCACCTTAGATATTAGAAAAGTGCTGCGGGAGAACCCCGCAGCACAGAAGGTATTACCAGCGGTAATGAGCGAATGCTTTGTTCGCTTCTGCCATACGGTGAACGTCTTCACGTTTCTTAACAGCAGTACCTTTGTTTTCTGACGCGTCCAGCATTTCAGCAGCCAGACGAGCAGCCATAGATTTTTCACCACGCTTACGCGCAGCTTCAACCAACCAACGCATAGCAAGTGCGTTACGGCGAACCGGACGTACTTCTACAGGAACCTGGTAAGTTGAACCACCTACACGGCGAGATTTAACCTCTACCGCTGGGCGAACGTTTTCAAGAGCTTCTTCAAATACAGCTAAGTGATCTTTACCAGATTTCTCAGCCATAGCATCCAGTGCAGTGTAAACAATTTTCTCTGCAGTAGATTTTTTACCGTCAACCATTACGATGTTAACGAATTTTGCCAGCAGTTCAGATTTGAACTTAGGATCTGGAAGGATCTTACGCTGACCAATGACGCGACGACGTGGCATGGATATTTCTCCGTTGTCTTCTTCAGGTTTTATCCAAAACTTTTCAGTTTTTTCAAAAATTAAAAAATGAAAATAAGTGTTTGGCCTTACTTAACGCTTTCTTTTACAGAAAAGGGCATTAAGACTTAGGACGCTTCACACCGTACTTAGAACGACCTTGTTTACGGTCGTTAACGCCCGCACAGTCCAGAGCACCACGAACAGTGTGGTAACGCACACCTGGAAGGTCTTTAACACGACCACCACGGATAAGAACAACTGAGTGCTCCTGAAGGTTGTGACCTTCACCGCCGATGTACGAAGTAACTTCGAAGCCGTTTGTCAGACGTACACGACAAACTTTACGAAGTGCTGAGTTAGGTTTTTTAGGTGTAGTAGTGTAAACACGAGTACATACACCACGTTTTTGTGGGCACGCTTCTAGTGCTGGCACGTTGCTTTTAACAACTTGCTTTGCACGTGGCTTACGTACCAACTGGTTAATAGTTGCCATTAACTAGCTCCTGAATTACTTGAAAGTAAGCTTTGTGAAAAATCTAACCCTACTTGTCGCTCGTACAAATAGGGACGCAAAATTCTATTCAGAGGTGAGAGGTGTGTCAAGAAATATACAGATCTTTTTATCGCCTGGTGCGCGGTTCGGGGTTAGCGGTACGCGTAAAAACCCCGCGGACCGCTAACCGCGGACCGCGAGACCACTGTTTTATTCCCAGGTTACCGACTTTTCATGCTGCACGGTAAGCGCAACAAAACCTGCATAATCAACCTGCTGCGCTGAGGGTGCGATGCGGTTGGCGATACCACGGGCGGTGGCATCGGGTTCGAGTACGGCAAGAGCAAGACCACTCAGTTGCGGGTACTCTTTATGTTGTGGATTGGCGGCGTAGACCGCGCTCTCGGTTAACAGCAGGGTATCGCTGTCACCGGCGTATCTGACCGCATCAACAACGGCGGCCACGGTTTTAATGATATGCAGCATACCCGCTCCTAAAACGTCAGCACTTTGCCGGACTTCTGCAGCCTGGCACCGATTTCCTGTGGTGACAGCACTTCGGCGTCAATCACAAGATCTGCATTAGCCAGACCGCGTTCAGCCAGAGACTCGGCACAGACATACACCTGCTCAATATCGTACAGGTCAAAGAGTTTCAGCATCGGCGCGTAATCTTTACTTAAGATCGCCTCCGTCTGCTGACCACTGAGCAACTGGGTCACCCCGTCGCCGGCAAATATCACGCTGATGTCTTCGCAATAAGCAGAAGCGGCCATCAGTGCATCTACGCCTTCACGACCTTTGGCCACGCCATGCGGCGCGCTGCGAAACAGATAAGTTAACTGGCTCAAAACTGCACCACCCTGTCCTGGGTTAACATTGCCCCGGCGAGTGCGCCAAGACCAGCCTGTTCAAAGCCATCCGCCAGATTCGCCTGACTCAGGCCGTGCTGGGACGCCTCTTCCCCACCGACGATACCACGGCGCAACGCCGCTGCCACGCAGGTTTCCAGACGCACGCCATGCTGCTCAGAGAGCTTTTGCCACGCGCGGGTCAGGTCAAACTCATCGTTGGCGGGCACACTCAGGGCGGTGCCGTTATAGACGCCGTCCTGATAAAAGAACACCGAACTCAGGGTATGGCCGGCTTCCAGCAGCGCCAGGGCAAACTGGTAGGCGCTTCTGGCCGACTGGCTGCCGTAGCCGCCGCCACTGACCACCAGGGTATAGCTCAGGCTCACTTCTCGCCGTCCTCGGTTTTACGCTGACGGATGTAGAGGTAAACGGTGTGCTTGGAGATATTCAGACGGTCTGCCACCCGGTTAATCGCGTCTTTAATGTCGAAAATACCTTTGTCGTACAGATCCATCACGATCTGACGGTTCTTGGTATTGTTGGAAACCGACTTATCCGCATTGATCTCTTCGATGGTGCGCTCCACAGTCTGATCCACCAGCTCTTCCACGTCGCTGGCAAAGTTAACCGAAGAGGCTGCGTCTTTGGCTTCGTCAGTCGGCATAAACGACTGCAGTACCTGAGAGAATGGTGCATCCAGGTTAACGTTGATACACAGAAGACCAATCACCCGGTTGTCCGAGTTACGAATGGCGATGGTGATCGACTTCATCAGTACCCCGCCTTTGGCGCGGGTGAAGTAAGAGCGGGAGAAGTTACGCTCCGAGCCTTCGATATCCTTAAGCATTTTCAGCGCCAGGTCGGTGATCGGCGATCCCACCTGACGGCCGGTATTCTCACCATTGGCGATCTTCACCGCTGAGGTGTTCAGGTCTTCCAGAGAGTGCAGGACAATCTCACAGTGGGAACCAATCAGGCTCGCCAGACCATCCACCACGGCTTCATAAGAGCGCAGAATGGTTTTGTCATGCACGGTAAACGGCTTGACGTCAATGGACTCCATTTCCAGTAGCGAGTCCGCATCATAGGTAACTTCACTTGTATTCACGAGCACCTGCCCAACTTAAAATTATATCTAAACTAATTAACGCAAGTTTATCAGAATTTTTGAGAAAACCTGCCCGGTGAAATGCACCATCAGGTGACCTGGAGCAAAAAAACATGATTTATGCAACCGTGCAGGCATAAAAAAAGGCCCCTGACGGGACCTTTTTTATAAACAGCGCTTAATTACTCAGCAGGCTGCTCTTTGCCATCAATGCTCAGCAGCTCCACTTCAAATACCAGTGTTGAGCCTGCAGGGATGGTCTGGGTGTCTCGGTCGCCGTAAGCCAGCTCTGGCGGGATAACGAACTTGTACTTGGAACCCACGTTCATCAGCTGTACACCTTCAGTCCAGCCAGGGATCACGCGGTTCAGCGGGAATTCAGCCGGCTCGTTACGGTCGTAAGAGCTGTCAAACTGAGTGCCGTCAGTCAGGGTGCCTTTGTAGTGCACCACTACGCTGTCAGTATCAGCTGGCTTGTCGCCCTTACCTTCGGTCATTACCTGGTAAAGCAGGCCAGATTCAGTTTTCTTCACGCCTTCCAGCTTTTCAAACTCAGCGCGGAAGTCATCGCCTGATTTCTTGGTCGCTACCGCTTTCTCAGCCGCTTTCGCCTGCATGGTTTCAGCTACACGCTGATCCAGTGCCTGCAGCGCCTGGTGAATTTCTTCTTCGGTCAGACCGGCTTTATCACCGAATGCGTCTTCAATACCTTTCAGTACCATCTCTTTTTTCAGCTCAATGCCGATTTCAGCTGGCTTGTCGATAGACGTGCTCAGGTAGTTAGCGAATGAAACACCAATCGCGTACGCCGCTTTGTCATCTTCAGACTGGAAGGTCATCGCCGCTGAGTCAGCCTGTACTGCCTGCTCAGCCTTAACCGGCT
The DNA here is from genome assembly GCF_056726165.1 of Vibrio sp. 9-16B-A1. Lineage (NCBI taxonomy): Bacteria > Pseudomonadati > Pseudomonadota > Gammaproteobacteria > Vibrionales > Vibrionaceae > Vibrio > Vibrio sp. 9-16B-A1. Next base: position 10,688 of record NZ_JBSDZD010000028.1, on the reverse strand, counting down.
CTTCCACTTTCGCGGTTTCTTCTTTCTTCTGACAACCCACAGCAAGTGCTACGGTTGCAGCAAGCAAAGACACTTTCAAAAAAGGTTTCATTCATTTCTCCATTTATTGGCTGAGTGTCTGAGTATGGCACCAAAAACCATACCGGACCTCTAATTCAGGCACACAAATGTGCAAATTCTATGTCGCATCAATATACTAGGTTCATGTCCACTGACACAAACAGGAAATGACGGGGATGCGCACAGTTTCTCATTCCATCCTGCTGACCATTGTCATACTACTGTTAAATGGTTGCTTTTTCAGCTCAGAGCGGGAACAACACTGGCCGGTAGAACCTCAGGGCTCCACCAGCTTTGCCCTCAGCCGGGATGGGCGTTTTGCCCTGCTCTATTCCGACGCCCGTCAGTTATTGCTGTGGGACCTGCACAGCAACAGCCTGCTGGCAGAACTCGGCGCGCAGGATCCTCAGGCGAATACCGTTTCTCATATCCGTATTGCCGACAGCGGCCGCTATGCGGTGACCGCTACCCAGCAAAACTTTGCCGTATGGGACCTCGGCTGGACCCAGGCTCAGGGGCTGTGGTCTATTTCCGATGGCCTGATCCGTGATATCGATATCAGCGGAGACGGCGAACAAATCCTGCTCGGTCTCTCCAACGGCAAAGCCATCTACGTGGATTTAGTCAGCGGAAGACGCATGGAGTTCCTCGCCCACCAGGAAAAAGTCAATTCTGTTGCCATTTCACCCAATGGCCGCTTCGCCCTGTCCGGCGGAAATGACTACCAGGCCTACCTGTGGGATACCCGCACCGGCCAGGCGCTCCATCACTTTGAGCACGAAGCACGTATCGTACGCGTAGCCCTGCAGCGCGACGGAAAACTGGCCTTTACCTCAGACGCCTCCAATGACGCTTTTATCTGGGATCTGACGAGCGGCGAGAAGATTGCGTCACTGAAAGCGTTCGACCGCCAGCTGATCTTCACAACAGCCCGCTTCTCCGATGATGGCAAATGGCTGGTGACCGGCACCCCGGGAGGCCGGGTAATGCTGTGGGATACCGCAACCGGCAAACGACTCGACTACTGGCAGGTGGAAGCTCAAAAAGATGCCCGCCCACCACGCGCGGTAGTGTATGATGCCGCTTTCGACCGTAACCTGCGGATTATTTCCGGCTCATCAGCCGGCATCGCCGAAGCCTGGCGTATCGAACCTTAACGGAGTCCCCATGAGCGATTCGCATCAACTGGAACAGAGAATTGAAGACCTGGAGTGCAAACTGGCGTTCCAGGAGCAGACCATTGAAGACCTGAATGAAGCACTGAGCCAGCAACAGCTGCAGATGTCCAAAATGCATGAACAAATGCGCTTTATGGTCAGCAAGGTGAAGAGCATGAACAGCTCAAACCTGGCGGATGAGTCGGAAGAGACGCCACCGCCGCATTACTAGCAGGCGCTGGGCGCTGGGCGCTGGGCGCTGGGCGCTGGGCGCTGGGCGCTGGGCGCTGCAAGATATTGGTCAGAGCTGGCTGGAGAATCAAGCTATTTTGAATTGCCCCCAGAGCATAACCTACAGAACACCCCCATAATTTCAGTTTCCAATCGTAAGTTTCAACACACTCCCCCAGAGCCTAGAGCCCCGAGCCCAGGGCCAAAAAAAAACCTTCCACTCAGGGAAGGTTTTTTTTATTCACTTAGTGCGAGCAGCTACCGCCGCCGCAACAGCCTTCTTTTTCTTCACCGTGCTCGTGGCCTTCGCCGCCGCAGCAGCCGCCTTCTTCTTCACCGTGACCACCGCAGCAACCGCCGCCCTGGTGGATATGACCGTGCTCGATCTCTTCTGCAGTCGCTTCGCGGGTTGCAACCACTTCTACTTCGAAAGTCAGGGTCTGGCCAGCCAGCATGTGGTTGCCGTCTACAACGACTTCGTCGCCGTCTACTTCGGTCACTTCTACAGGGATTGGACCCTGGTCAGTGTCCGCCAGGAAGCGCATGCCTACTTCGATCTGATCCACACCCTGGAATACGTCAGCCGGTACGCGCTGTACCAGGTCTTCGCTGTGGTCACCGTATGCATCTTCAGGAGCGATCACTGCAGTGAACTTGTCGCCAGCTACCTTGCCTTCCAGCTCTTTTTCCAGGCCGGTGATCAGGTTGTTATGACCGTGCAGGTAATCCAGCGGAGCATCCGTGGTTGACTGGTCAACAACAACGCCATCTTCCAGCTTCAGTTGGTAAGCCAGGCTGGCTACTACGTTCTTTTCAATTTTCATGATAACTCCAGGGAAGTGACTCCCAAAATCCGGGAGTGTATGGATAAACTTTGACTGGGTTTATTATGGGGATTAATTTCACGATTACAATCAGTCGGGCTTAAATATCCCTATCATCTGACCGCTCTCCTCTTTTGATACCACCTCTCCCTGCGGGGTCCGCTGCTGACTGTGCCCACACTCCACACACTCTGTCCACTCAACCCGGCTCTCCTCCCACCAGCGCAAACAATCCTGTTTCCCGCACTGCGGACAGGTCGCCCCGGCAATAAATCTTTTTCGGACTTTCACCTGCTCACTCCCAGTTCTGTTTGTTGTCATTTTCCATCTCACGGCCGAAAATCTCCTCCAGCTCTTTGCGCGCCTCTTTGGCGCGCTGGGCCAGCTGCTTATCTTCATTGTGCTGTGGCAACAGCTCTTTGAGCATATTCATGTCCAGCTTCTTGAAATGAGACTGGGCCCGCCGGGCCTGATAAGGGTGCATTCCCAGCTCCACCAGCGCCTGACGCCCCAGGTCCAGTGCACCGAGGAAAGTCTCCCGCGAATAGTTGCTCACCCCCTGGCTGAGCAGCTGATAAGCCTCGACACGGCTGCGCGCCCTGGCCAGCACTTTAAGCTCAGGAAAATGCTGCTGACACAGGGTGACGATCTTCATCACCTCATCCGGCCGGTCAGTACAGACTATAATGGCTTCGGCGTTATCGGCACCGGCGGCACGCAGCAGGTCAAGCTGGGTTGCGTCTCCAAAATAGACTTTATAGCCGAACTTACGCAGCAGCTGGATCTGGCTGGCGTCACTCTCAAGGATGGTGACCCGGATTTTGTTGGCGTACATCAGCCTGCCCACCACCTGACCAAAGCGGCCAAACCCGGCGATGATCACCCGCGGGCGGCGGTCTACAACATCACTCTCCGGCGTCTCGCCATCGTTAAAGGTGTGCTCAAACCAGCGCTTCTGTATCAGGAGCAGCAGTGGCGTGGTCAGCATAGAGAGGCTGACGATCACCAGCAGAAACGCCGACAGATCACCATCCAGCAGCCCCTGCAACTGGGCAGCAGTGAAAATCACAAACGCAAACTCCCCTCCCTGGCTGAGAATAAGCGCCATACTGCTGCGTGCTTTAGGCCGCACCCCAAACACCCTCGCCAGCAGGTAAAGTACCCCGGCTTTAATACCCACCAGAAGCAGTACTCCGGTCAGGATCTGCAGCGGCATCAGCGCCAGCAGACCGAGATTGACCGACATGCCAACTGCAATAAAAAACAGTCCGAGCAGCAGTCCTTTAAACGGCTCGATGGCGATCTCCAGCTCATGGCGATACTCACTTTCCGCCAACAGCACCCCGGCCAGAAACGTCCCCAGCGCCATCGACAGTCCCAGTTGCTGCATGATCAGCGCGATGCCAATCACCAGCAGCAGTGCCGTGGCGGTAAACAATTCCCGTACACCCGCCGCCACCACATAACGGAACAATGGCCTCAGCAGAAAATGGCCGCCTATCAGAAGTGCCGCGACCTCACCTGCCACCAGCAGGGCTCCGGCAGGCGATGCGCTTCCGCTGCCCGCAAGCACCGGCAGCAGAGCCAGTACCGGGATCACCGCAATATCCTGGAACAGCAGCACTGCAAAACCGGACTGGCCGGTTTCACTGCCAGCCAGTCCCTGCTCGTCGATCACCCTCAGGGCAATCGCCGTCGAAGAGAGCGCCAGCCCCATACCCACCACCAGGCTGGTCTGCCAGCTGTAACCCAACAGGGAAATCAACGCGGCGATCAGGAGGCTGGTCAGTATCACCTGCGCGCCGCCAAGGCCCAGAATAGGTCTGCGCAGACGCCAGAGTTTCTTTGGATTCAGTTCAAGCCCGATAAGAAACAGCAGCAACACCACCCCGAGTTCGGCAAAGTGCAATATGGTATCCACATCCGATACCTGCCCCATACCCCAGGGGCCAATCGCTATCCCCGCCAACAGATAGCCGATCACCGAGCCAAGGCCAAAGCGCTGCGCAAGCGGCACCGCCACCACCGCCGCACTGAGAAACACCACACCGCTGGTTAAAAACTCACTGGTCGCCGCCATGGTTGCCTCCTTTCTCAGCAAGGCTTAACAGCCACTGACGATAGTTCCGGGCGTGCTGAGCCCGTTCGCTGCTGCTGATGTTGCGCGCCCAGTAGAGCACCAGGGGTTCGAGCCACTGCATCTGACACAGGGCCGCTGTCAGCTCAAATGGCTGCAGAATTTCAGAGAGGGGATATTTGTTATAGCCGCCGGAGGCAAACGCCTCCTCTGCACCACCGGCGGTGATCACGCTGCGCCAGCACTTACCTGCCAGCGCCTGTCCCTCACCAAATGCAAAACCTTTGCCCAACACCCGGTCCATCCACTCTTTGAGCAGCGCCGGGCAGGAGTACATGTAGAGAGGGTGCTGGAAAACAATCACATCATGCGCCAGCAGTTTCTGCTGCTCGGCAGGCACATCAATAAAGAAGTCGGGATAACAGGCATACAGGTCATGCACCGTGACGTGCGCAAGGTCGCTGACCGCTTCAATCAGGGCTTTATTGGCAACCGAATGATCCGGGTCCGGGTGAACGTAGATAACCAGCACTTTGGGCGGGCTGGCCGGGGTGACTACTGCATCCTGCATATCAGTTAAGGCATTCCATTGCTGCTATATATAAATTCATCATATCGTAAATTGGATAATGATCGACATTTATCCGGCGAGCCCCTACTATTTCCCGCGATAAGAAACAGACAGAATTTCCGGGTATCACCATTATGATCACTTTTTCAGACATTCAGCTGCTGCGCGGCGGAAAACCTCTGCTCGACCAGACCAGCGCCACGATTCATCCCGGCGACAAAGTTGGCCTGGTGGGCAAAAACGGCTGTGGTAAATCCACCCTGTTTGCCCTGCTCAAAGACGAGCTGAGTATTGATGCCGGCAACTTCTCCATGCCCAAACACTGGGAGCTGGCCTGGGTTGCCCAGGAAACCCCGGCACTGGAGCGCGCCGCACTGGAATACGTGATCGACGGTGACCGCGAATACCGCCAGCTTGAGCGTGACCTGGCGCAGGCTGAGCAGGACAACAACGGCACCCTGGCGGCCGAACTGCACGGCAAAATTGAAACCATCGGTGGTTATACCATCCGCGCCCGTGCGGCAGGCCTGCTTGACGGTCTTGGATTCAGCCAGGAGCAAATGAGCTGGAACCTGACCCGGTTCTCCGGTGGCTGGCGGATGCGACTTAACCTGGCTCAGGCACTGCTGTGCCGCTCAGACCTGCTGCTGCTCGATGAGCCGACCAACCACCTGGATCTCGACGCGGTAATGTGGCTGGAGCGCTGGCTGCAAAACTACCCGGGCACCCTGATCCTGATCTCTCACGACCGGGACTTCCTCGATCCTATCGTTGGCCGGATCATCCATATCGAACATCAGGCGATGAACGAGTACACCGGTAACTACTCCTCATTTGAAGAGCAGCGCGCCCAGAAACTGATCCTGCAGCAGGCGATGTTCGAGAAACAGCAGAAGAAGATGGCGCACATGCAAAGCTACATCGACCGCTTCCGCTACAAAGCTTCCAAGGCCCGCCAGGCCCAAAGCCGGATCAAGGCACTGGAGCGGATGGAGAAAGTGCTGCCGGCCCAGTTCGATAACCCGTTCAGCTTTGAGTTCCGCGAACCGGACGCACTGCCAAACCCGATCCTGATGATGGACCAGGTATGTGCCGGTTACGGGGATAACCTGATCCTTGAGAAGATCCGCCTGAACCTGGTCCCGGGCAGCCGTATCGGTCTGCTTGGCCGTAACGGTGCGGGTAAATCGACCCTGATCAAACTGCTTTCCGGTGAGCTGCCGGCTCAGGCGGGTGAACTGACTTACTCTCAGGGCGTGAAGATTGGCTACTTTGCCCAGCACCAGCTGGAAACCCTGCACCCGGAAGAAACCCCGCTGCAGCACATGATGCAGATTGCGCCAAAACATACCGAGCAACAGCTTCGTGACTACCTGGGCAGCTTCGGCTTCCAGGGCGATAAAGCACTGGAGAAAGTCGCTCCTTTCTCCGGTGGTGAAAAAGCCCGTCTGGTACTGGCGCTGATCGTATGGCAAAAACCAAACCTGCTGCTGCTCGATGAACCGACCAACCACCTGGATCTGGACATGCGTCAGGCCCTGACTCTGGCCCTGCAGACTTTTGAAGGCGCCATGGTGATCGTCAGCCACGACCGCTATCTTCTGCGCGCGACCACCGATGATCTCTACCTGGTACACGACCGTCAGGTCGCCCCTTTCAGCGGTGACCTGAATGACTACTACAAATGGCTGACCGACCAGCAAAAAGTCCAGCGCAGTGAAAGCCAGGCCGACGCACCGGAAAAAAACAGCCAAAACAGTGCCGCAGCGAAGAAAGAACAGAAACGCCGCGAGGCAGAATTCCGCACTCAAACCGCACCGCTTCGCAAAAATCTGACAAAACTCGAACAGCAAATGGATAAACTGGGCACGGTTTTAGCGGAGGCTGAACAGGATCTGTCGGATACCGACCTGTACCAGGCTGAAAACAAAGCTAAACTTAATAAGGTACTGGCCATTCAGGCCGACGCGAAGAGTGAACTCGAAGCGGTCGAGCTGGAATGGATGGACGCCCAGGAAACCCTGGAGCAGATGGAGAAGGAGTTCAGCAGTCAATGAGCCAGGCGCACGCCAACCCCACCCTCACGCTGGAAAGACTGTGGCAGTTCAGCCTGCAGTACTACGACGTGCGGGAGATCCAGGAGGCGTGCCTGCAACTGCAAAACCACTACCACGGTAACGTCAATCTGCTGCTTTTGCTGAAATGGCTGGATGAGCAGCAGCTTTGCTTTACCGACCACGACTGGCCCGGTCTTCAGGATTGCCTGGGCCGCAGTGAAGCCCTGCTGGTCAGCTACCGCGAGCTGAGGCGAAAACTCAAAGCCCAGCTCCCGGACTCCCTCTACCGGGAGGCCCTCCAGTTCGAACTGCAGCTGGAAAAACAGCAGCAGTCTGACCTGGTCGATTTTATCAACGCCCTGCAGCTTATCCCTAACCAGCAGGAGCTGCTGAGCAGCCGTTACTGCCATCAACTCGGTGCTGATCACCTTATCGCCGTTTTTTCCCAACCCGCATCCAGATAAACCATGACCATTTTTCGCGCCCCTGCCGGACTAAAAAATCCGCACCTGCAAACCATGCTGCCGCGTTTTATCCGCCGCAGGAACTGTTTTGAGCCCGTAACCGAGCGCCTTGAGCTTCCCGATGGTGATTTCGTCGACCTCGCCTGGAGTGAAGACCCGGCAGTTGCCGCAAAGGACAAACCACTGTTTATCCTCTTTCACGGCCTGGAAGGCAGTTTTGACAGCCCATACGCCAACGGACTGATGGACGCCTTTGCCCGCCAGGGCTGGCTGTCGGTAATGATGCACTTTCGCGGCTGCAGCGGTGAGCCCAACCGCATGGCACGCGCCTATCACTGCGGTGAAACCGAAGATGCACGATTCTTTCTCACCATGCTGGCAGAGCGATTTCCCGGCAGAACCAAAGTCGCCACCGGGATCTCCCTTGGCGGCAATATGCTGGTCAACTACCTGGCCCGGTACCGCGACGAGCCACTGCTCGATGCTGCGACCATAGTCTCGGCTCCGCTGGAGATGGCGGCCTGTGCCCGCCGGATTGAACAGGGCTTTTCCCGGGTCTACCGCGACTATCTGCTCGGTTCGCTCAAGCGCAACGCACTGCGCAAGCTGCCACTGCTGGAGAAGACCCTGCCACTCAGCGCGGAGCGTATTCAGGCTATCCGTCGTCTGGCCGAGTTTGACGACCTTATTACCGCCAGACTGCACGGTTTTGACAACGCCGACGATTACTACCGCCGCTGCTCCGGCCTTGCCCGCCTGCGCGAGGTTTCCGTGCCGCTGCAGGTGATCCACGCCAAAGATGACCCGTTTATGACCGATGAGGTGATCCCGCGCTTTACCCTGCCGGAGAACATCGACTATCAGCTGCTTGAAAGAGGCGGACACGTTGGCTTTGTCACTGGTACACTGTGGCGCCCGCGCCTGTGGCTTGAAGAAGCCCTGCCCGCTTACTATGCATCAATTGAGAGGTAAAGATGATCATTCCCTGGCAACAGATAGACCCGGATACCCTGACCAACCTGATCAAAGAGTTTATCCTGCGTGAGGGGACCGACTATGGCGAGCAGGAAGTGAGCCTGGAGAACAAAATCGACCAGGTAAAAGCCCAGCTGCAAAACGGTCAGGCAGTCATCGTCTACTCCGAACTGCACGAAACCGTTGATATTCAGGTCAATCCGCTGCGCTGACAGAAGTGAACCACGGCGGAAATTTCCGCACACTATTTTCATCCTGCTGCCGGTTGCACTAAGATAAAGCGACAATAAAACGGAAAAGCGCGGGCTGTGTTCCCGCGCCAGGACAAGGTCAGTCTATGTCAGCAAAACATCCAGTCATCGCGGTTACCGGCTCATCCGGTGCCGGCACCACCACCACCTCAGAAGCGTTCCGTAAAATGTTCAACATGATGGACATCAAAGCGGCCTGGGTGGAAGGGGACAGTTTCCACCGCTATACCCGCCCTGAAATGGACGTGGAAATCCGCAAAGCCAAAGAGCAGGGCCGCCATATCAGCTACTTCGGTCCCGAGGCCAATGACTTCCCGGCACTGGAAGCCTTCTTTCAGCGCTACGGTGACGAAGGTACGGGCGAAGTGCGCCGTTATCTTCACACCTTTGACGAAGCCGTGCCTTACAACCAGATGCCCGGCACTTTTACCCCGTGGCAACAGCTGGAAGAGGAGACCAATGTCCTGTTCTATGAAGGACTGCACGGCGGCGTGGTTGACGGCGATGTGAACGTCGCCAAACACGTCGATTTTCTGATTGGCATGGTGCCTATCGTTAACCTGGAGTGGATCCAGAAGTTCGTCCGCGACACCCGCGACCGGGGGCACTCCCGCGAAGCGGTGATGGACTCCATTGTTCGCTCAATGGACGACTACCTTAATTACATCACACCGCAGTTCTCACGCACTCACATCAACTTTCAGCGCGTCCCTACCGTGGACACCTCCAATCCGCTCAATGCCAAAGGCATCCCGAGCCTGGATGAGAGCTTTGTGGTGATCCGCCTGAGAGGGATGAAAAACGTCGACTATCCATACCTGCTGGCGATGATTGACGGCTCATTTATGTCGCGCCACAACACCCTGGTGGTGCCCGGTGGCAAGATGAGTTTTGCCATGGAACTGATCGTTCAGCCGATGCTGGAAAAGTTGATCCACACCGGAAAAATTGCCTGAATATAAGCCGCTGCTCAAGTTTCGTGCCCAAGGCGTGATCATGTGCACAGTTTTGCGTAGTCGATCACGTTTGTGGCACGATCAAAGTCAAGAAATCCGCGGGGAAACACGTTACTATTTGTAGCGAAACACAAGATAGCTTGCAGCGCGGAAACGTTCGCCCTATGCTAATTGACCAGTTTAAATTCTGGCTCAGTGGGTACGGAAGCTGCTGAGCAAACCCTGCAGAGGAAGTGAGAAATTATGGTTCTAGGTAAACCTCAAACCGATCCTACATTAGAGTGGTTCCTTTCACACTGTCATATTCATAAGTACCCTTCAAAGAGTACTCTGATCCATGCCGGTGAAAAGGCCGAAACCCTTTACTACATTGTGAAAGGTTCTGTTGCCGTACTTATCAAGGATGAAGAAGGCAAAGAGATGATCTTGTCTTACCTCAACCAAGGTGATTTCATTGGTGAACTTGGTCTGTTCGAAGAAGACCAGGAGCGTACTGCGTGGGTACGTGCGAAAACACCATGTGAAGTAGCAGAAATTTCATTTAAGAAATTCCGTCAGCTGATCCAGGTTAACCCTGACATCCTGATGCGCCTTTCTGCTCAGATGGCAAGCCGCCTGCAGGTAACCAGCCAGAAAGTTGGCGACCTGGCGTTCCTGGACGTAACCGGCCGCATCGCTCAGACTCTGCTAAACCTGGCGAAACAACCAGACGCAATGACCCACCCGGACGGTATGCAAATCAAGATCACCCGTCAGGAAATCGGTCAAATCGTTGGCTGTTCACGTGAAACTGTAGGCCGCATCCTGAAGATGCTGGAAGAGCAGAACCTGATTTCTGCACACGGTAAAACCATCGTGGTATACGGTACGCGTTAATTTATTCGCGGAATCGAAAAGATTAAAAACCACCGGCATTGTCCGGTGGTTTTTTTATTTATGGGCGCTGGGCGCTGGGCGCTGGGCGCTGGGCGCTGGGCGCTGGGCGCTGGGCGCTGGGCGCTGGGCGCTGGGCGCTGGGCGCTGGGCGCTGGGCGCTGGGCGCTGGGCGCTGGGCGCTGGGCGCTG
>NZ_JBSDZD010000027.1:0-20660 GCF_056726165.1 Vibrio sp. 9-16B-A1 | reverse complement strand
GACTAGAACGTTGATAGGCAGGGTGTGTAAGCGTTGTGAGGCGTTGAGCTAACCTGTACTAATTGCCCGTGAGGCTTAACCATACAACACCCAAGGGGTTTTGATGGACTCAAAGCAAGAACAGATTGAATGTGTAGAGAACACAAGAACAGCTTTCCGAATTAAAGAATTTGCTTGGCGACCATAGCATTGTGGACCCACCTGATTCCTTGCCGAACTCAGAAGTGAAACGCAATAGCGCCGATGGTAGTGTGGGGCTTCCCCATGTGAGAGTAGGACATCGCCAGGCTTTAAATTAAGGACGCTTGCTTAATTAGCAAGTATGCCGCTGCGGAGCGGTAGTTCAGTTGGTTAGAATACCGGCCTGTCACGCCGGGGGTCGCGGGTTCGAGTCCCGTCCGCTCCGCCACTTATTAAAGAGCCTCGCTTAATGCGGGGTTTTTTTGAATCTGGCCCAGGCCGGATTTATAAGACAGTTTAGGGGTGTAGCTCCAATTGGCAGAGCAGCGGATTCCAAATCCGCGTGTTGGGAGTTCGAATCTCTCCACCCCTGCCATCTTTAAGGCTCCAGTCGAAAGACAGGAGCCTTTTTCGTTCCAGTCTTCAAAATATAATCTTAAGGGTGTCGCTCCAATTCTGAGCAGCGGACTCCCCAGAAAGCAGGCGCATGTTGGGAGCTGGATCGCCAGCCCGGTCGAATCTCCGGAATGCCGGCTTAGTCCACCCCTGCCATTATCGAAAGCCTCAGCAGAAATGCTGGGGCTTTTTTTGTACCTGTAAGATTTGTGTTTTCAGCTGGTTTGGGGAAGGGGTACGCGGTACGTGGGCGCTTCGCTTCGTGGTTCGAGGGGCCGGGACTCTGAAGCAGAGTGGTGCCACTCTGCTTTATCCGGGGAAAAGATATTTTTGGCGCTTTAAGCGTAGCTGTAAAAGTGCTCCAGCCACTGTTGGGCAATGGCTTTCTCGTGCTCTTCTTCCAGTAACTGGATACCTGCAGGTAAAGACTGGCTGAGGATTTTAAGGCCTGCCAGCATGTGGGCGGCTTCAAACAGGTAGACGGTTGGATCGCCCATACCGGTTTTAAACGGAGTATTGGCTGATTCCCCTTCCGCCAGCAGGTAGAGGCTTTTCCCGTTCCGGGTGCGGTATTCTCTGACCATACGGTTACCTCCGACTTCAGTCAGGCAGCCGGATTCGATCAAATCAGGCAGGTTCAGTTCGTCATCGGCAGAGGTTACCGTGGCGATGACCCGGTTATCGGGCAGATTGTCGAGCAGGTGGGCGGGCAGTGCACCGCTTCCGGTGCAGCAGAAAATCATGCTGCACTGATTTACCAGGGTTTCGGTTGATACCGGCTGGACGCCGTTACGGGGAAAGTGGGTCAGTTTTCTTGGATCGCTGTCTGCTACCATAATGCAGCCGATCGCTTTTCCCTGCAGTTGTTTGATCACGCCACAGCCCAGGTTGCCGGCACCAATTACCCCCGCCTTTAACAGGTCTCCGTTGTTCAGCTTGAGGCCAAATTCCTCCCGCAGAATATGGTCGGAATAATGGACAACGCATTCTGAGGCTTCATAGTCTGCGGGAGCTTTGATACTGAGATGAGAAACGCTTATCAGGGGCTTATCCAGCTTACGATTCAGGTATTTGTAAAAGCCGTTGGCGGTCAGCTCGGTAAATCCCGCCAGTTGCTCTGAAAAGACCTGGCACAGGTACTCTGCACTGGCAGCAAAGTATCCGCCGTGGTCCAGGATCAGCAGTCGCTGGTCTGGCTTTAAATAGCGCCTGATTAGCGTTTCAGCATATTCGGGTTGTCTCAGTTTCAGTTTTAACTCTTCGTCACTGACCACGTGACAGCCTGGCAGAGCGGCGACGGTTTGTTTTACCGGTTCATTGACACTGGAGGTGGCGCTTTTGGGGATAAACACCAGCTCATCAGCCAGTTCTGCCAGCACGTTAATATAGGGAAGAGAGCCTTCGTAGCAGTGCATGACAGAGACGATCAGCAACTTACCCACATCGTTGCTGCCTGGACATCGGTCAGCTACCCTGGTCAGAAAGTCATAGCCACGCCTGGCAAAGTAGTCGGAATAGTAGCTCTGAGTAAGTATCGGTGTAGCCATGTAGGTTTAATCCTGCTCGTGGTGCCGGAACAGATCCAGCAGTGCTTTTAGTAAGGGCTCGTGATGCCGGCTTCGGCGACAGCATAACCCCAGCTCGAGCGATTCTATTTGCTCCAGACGACGGACCCGGCTGCCAACCGGACTGTTGTCGATCACCACATCCGGAGCAATGCCAACACCGCAACCAAGCGCAACCATGCTGACGATTGCTTCATGGCCACCGACCTGAGCATATATATGAGGCTTAACCTTCTTATTTTTCAACCACCTGTCTGCATTTTCCCGTGCGGTTCCTGAATCGGGCAGGATAAACTGCAGTTTGGCCCAGTCCGGCGCTTCATTAATATCCAGTCCGGTAATAGGCATGGATGGGGCTATGACAGACATAGATACTTTGTCCAGCTCGACATAGGTCAGCTGGCCAGGCATAGAATGGGGCCTGGCGGTAATGGCGATATCCGCATCATCCTGCAATACCTTGTCGATCGCCTGTGCCGGGTCGCCGGTGAGTAGTTGGATCTCTACCCTGGGGTACTGCAGCCGGAAGCGGTGCAGAATATCCGGAAGGTGGCTGTAGCTGGCAGTTACCGAGCAAAACAGGGTCAGCTTACCCGCCAGGGAGTCTGACTGACGTATTTCTGCCCGGGCTTCCAGCCAGCGTGAAACGATCACGCTGGCGTGGGGGTGGAAGGTTTTCCCTGCCTGAGTCAGTGAAACGCTGCGCTTGTCACGAACAAACAGGGGCTGACCCAGATCTTCTTCCAGACGCTGAATGATACGGGTGAGTGCAGACGGGCTGACATGCATCGCCTGGGCTGTCTGACTGAAACTCTGGCTTTCACACAGATGTAAAAACAGTTGAATACTTTTGATGTTCATCACTGTTGCGGAATTTGCAATACGATGTTGTGAATATAGCACTTTTCGCAACAAGCTTTCTCGATTAACATCAAATCATTCGGCAGATAAAGTGCCGGCCTAAGGAACAGAATTCACGGAGTTAAATGATATGGCAAACTATTTCAACACACTAAACCTTCGTCAGCAGTTAGATCAGCTGGGTCGTTGTCGTTTTATGGACCGCGATGAGTTCGCGACAGAAGCGGACTACCTGAAAGGTAAAAAAGTGGTGATCGTCGGTTGTGGTGCACAGGGCCTGAATCAGGGTCTGAACATGCGTGACTCAGGTCTGGACGTGTCTTACGCACTTCGTCAGGCGGCGATCGATGAGCAGCGCCAGTCATTTAAGAACGCTAAAGAGAATGGCTTTGAAGTTGGCAGCTACGAAACCCTGATCCCTCAGGCGGATCTGGTGGTTAACCTGACTCCGGACAAGCAGCACACCAACGTGGTTGAAACCGTAATGCCTCTGATGAAAGAAGGCGCAGCACTGGGTTACTCTCACGGCTTTAACGTAGTTGAAGAAGGCATGCAGATCCGCAGCGACCTGACGGTTGTGATGGTTGCACCTAAGTGTCCGGGTACCGAAGTACGTGAAGAGTACAAGCGTGGTTTCGGTGTACCAACTCTGATTGCTGTTCACCCGGAAAATGACCCGAAAGGTGAAGGCTGGGATATCGCCAAAGCCTGGGCTGCAGCGACGGGTGGCCATCGTGCCGGTTGTCTGGAGTCTTCGTTTGTTGCAGAAGTGAAATCTGACCTGATGGGTGAGCAGACTATCCTGTGTGGCATGCTTCAGGCAGGTTCTATTGTTTGTTACGAGAAGATGGTTGCTGACGGCATCGATGCAGGCTACGCAGGCAAACTGCTTCAGTATGGCTGGGAAACCATTACCGAAGCGCTGAAGTTTGGTGGTATCACCCACATGATGGACCGTCTGACTAACCCGGCCAAAGTGAAAGCATTCGAGCTGTCAGAAGAGCTGAAAGAGCTGATGCGTCCGCTGTACAACAAGCACATGGATGACATCATCACAGGTCACTTCTCATCGACTATGATGGCTGACTGGGCTAATGATGATGCGAACCTGCTGGGCTGGCGCGCAGAAACTGGTGAGACGGCATTCGAGAACTACCCGGAGACTGACGTACAGATCAGTGAGCAGGAGTACTTCGATAACGGTATCCTGATGGTTGCTATGGTTCGTGCGGGCGTTGAGTTGGCATTTGAAGCCATGACAGCATCCGGCATCATCGATGAGTCGGCTTACTACGAGTCACTGCACGAGCTGCCGCTGATTGCCAATACTATCGCACGTAAGCGTCTGTACGAGATGAACGTGGTTATCTCTGATACCGCAGAGTACGGTAATTACCTGTTTGCTAACGTAGCAACTCCGCTGCTGCGTGAGAAGTTTATGCCTTCAGTGGGTACTGACGTGATCGGTAAAGGCTTGGCTGAGACTTCTAACCAGGTCGATAACGCCAAGCTTATCGAAGTGAATGATGTGATCCGCAACCACCCGGTTGAGTATATCGGTGAAGAGCTGCGTGGTTACATGACTGACATGAAGCGTATCGCGGTAGGTGACTAAGCCGATTCGGTAAACGCTGATGATTCAAAGCCCCGTTTAGTGACGGGGCTTTTTCTTTGGTGGCGTGGTCCGTGGTCCGCGGTTCTTCGCGGGAAAAGCGTACACAAAAAGAAAAACCCCGATACTTGCGTATCGGGGCTATAGTCTTACTCGCAGCAATCCGGCTACTAAAAGTGCTCCATGCATCTGTCCATGATAGTAGCTGATTCCTTCAGCGTATTATTCCTTACGTCGCCTTCCTGGCGGTGTCCTGTCATCCTGATTGCTAACCATCCACGTTAGCGCACATCACTTGTTCCCTGAGCGGTGTCCCTTACATCATCCTGATGTATGTTCCCTGCCGTCGTCCTGACAGTGTCCTTAGCCATCGGTCCTGATGGTGTCCTTTACATCGTCCTGATGTGGTTCCGTTTCCTTCTTCCTGAAGGTTGTCCTTTCTCAGTCCTTTGACGTTGCCATCCTGGTAACGCGTTCTTCCGTGTCGTCCTTTTCTGTCCTGACTGGTTGTCATCCTGATCAACGTTGTCTTCGTCCAGAAGTGCCAAATCCGTCGGCTTCCTAATCCATGTCGTCATCCTGTCGACAAGGTAAATATTACCCTTCTGAGCTTCGGAAACAACGCCTGAAAAGGATTACATTTATTGGGTAATTAATGATGTTTTCTGTAAATTTCAATAAAAACAACGACTAAGATGTTGGTGTGGTGTATTGCTGACCAGTAGAAAACGCTTTGGCTTACGGCCGTGTAAGAGATCTCTCACACGGCTCCGGTAGAAAGGCTGTTTAGCCAAAACTCAACTAATGACCGACCACAGGATACCGCCGCCAACCAGGCAGAAAATCACCCCACACAGACCGTCGATTGCCCGGCTGGCGCGTGCCATTTTTTGCTGCAGCCTGGCGGTGGAGAGCAGCCAGGCAAGCGTGCTGAACCAGACCATCGACAGGCCTCCGAGAATCAGCAGCGCCATGCCTTTACCTTCCAGAGACATACCGGCCGGAACCAGGCTGGACATCAGGCTGATAAAAAATACTACCGCCTTGGGGTTAAGAATATTGGTGGCAAAGCCGCGCAGATAAGCCTGACGCTTATTGGCCAGCAGGCGTTGTGGCTGATCCAGTGCGCTGTCTGTCTGATTGCGCAGTGAAGCCAGTGCACCAATGCCGAGATAAAGCAGATAGCTGCCGCCGGCCAGTTGCACCAGAGCAAACAGAGCCGGGTGCTGATGGACCACCAGACTGACTCCGGTCAGGCTCAGCAGTGCGTGCAGCAAAATGCCGGTAGACAGACCCGCGGCAATGGCGACACCGGTACTGCGACCGTGAC
This sequence comes from Vibrio sp. 9-16B-A1, assembly GCF_056726165.1. Classification (NCBI taxonomy): domain Bacteria; kingdom Pseudomonadati; phylum Pseudomonadota; class Gammaproteobacteria; order Vibrionales; family Vibrionaceae; genus Vibrio; species Vibrio sp. 9-16B-A1. The sequence continues at coordinate 14,716 of NZ_JBSDZD010000027.1, read as the reverse complement.
GGCTGGCGTTTTGCACCACCAGGGCGACATCCGGTCCCGGGCTGAGCAGTGCGATAAAATGAACACTGGCCAGAGTGGCCAGAACAGTCATTTCATTCATGGTTATTCCTCATTCGATCTTTTTTCTGATGGCTTAGTCTGCCAAACCAGAGAAGTGCAGGCTTGTAAAATAGTGACAGACACAAAGAGATCAGACTGAGACCTGAGAAGGAGTAATGCCGTAGCAGGCTTTAAACGCTTTGGTGAAATGGGCCTGGTCATAGAAGCCGACGGCCATCGCAACATCGGTGCCGGACTTACCCAGCAGCAACAGGTTAAGCGCCTGCTCCATCCGCAGACGGCTCAGCCAGGCATAAGGAGGCATTCCCATCGCAGCCTTAAACCGGCGCTGAAACTGAGTAGCTGAGAGCTGACAGAGCCTGGCCAGATCTTCCAGCCGCACGGGCTGATCCAGATTTGCCAGCAGGTAAGCTTTGAGCTTTTCTATACTGTTGTTGCCAAGCGGGGTTACTTTCTCTGGCTTGCTTTTCGCGTAGCGTTCCATCATCAGATCGAAACTTTCCAGTGGCAAACAGTCCTGGGCGAGCTGGCAGGTTTTCTGGCTGACTAACTGCTGGTGCAGCTGTTTAAACTGCCCAAACAGGGCCGGATCATCGATCACCAGTTGTCTGAAATCGGGTATGGCGCCGTAATGCTCTTCAAACCATTCCGGGGTAATACTGAACACCTTGACCTGGTAGCCTTGCCGGTTGGCACCTTCGCCATCGTGAAGTACATCGGGGGGCATGATCACCATCTGGCCGTTGCCGACACGGTGCTGGCTGCCATTGTGTGTGAAGCTCTGTTCGCCCTGACAGATCAGGCCGAGGTGATAATCGAGGTGATAGTGGGGCTGGAAAGCGAAGTCCTGATAATCAGCTTCGATCAGCTGGATTTTGGGGTTGGCGCTTTGGTAGTAGTTGATCTTATCCATGACTGACCGCTGATAAAAAACCTGGTTATGAATAAACCATAACCAAGTCCGGCTGTCTTGTAAAAAGTGATTTAGGCCAGGCGTTTTTTACGCCGGCTGTAGCGAATCCCGTCGAAGCTGAACACCACCAGGGCGCCCCAGATAAATGCGAAGGTAATCCCTTTATCTGCCGTAAAGGGTTCGGCATAGACCAGCACCGCCAGCAGGAACATCAGACTTGGGCCGATGTACTGGAAAAAGCCCAGCGTAGAGAGCTTGAGTCGGGTAGCGGCGGCGGTAAAGCACAGCAGGGGCAGGGTGGTGATCACTCCGGCACTGAGCAGCAGCATATTGAGCTGCCAGTTGTTGGCACTCAAATCAGACGTCGGTGTATCGGCGATAAACATCAGATATACGGCAGCGGCCGGCATCAGCATCAGGGTTTCGATAAACAGTCCGGTCTGGGCATCGAGGCTTACTTTTTTACGCAGCAGGCCATAAAAACCAAAGCTGCCTGCCAGCGCGATTGCCACTACGGGTACCGAGCCAAACACAATCAGCTGCACCAATACACCGGCGGCGGCCAGCACCACTGCAAACCACTGCAGTTTGCGCAGCCGTTCACCGAGGAACGCCATGCCCAGCAGGATATTCAGCAGTGGGTTGATATAGTAACCCAGACTGGCATCGAGCATGTGACCAGCGTTGACCGCCCAGATAAAGATCAGCCAGTTGCCGCCAACCAGCAGGCTGGTCGCCAGCAGCATCAGGGTGGTTTTCTTATTGCTCAGGGTTTTGAATACCTGGCGCCAGCGGCGGCCGATAAACAGCAGGCCGGCCAGCAGAAAGAAAGACCACACGATCCGGTGCGACAGGATCTCCAGTGGGCTGACACCGCCGAGGGCTTTGAAATAGATTGGCGCGATCCCCCACATGGTGTAGGCAGATACCGCGAGAAGGACGCCCTGGCGGGACTGGGTTTGCTCGTCAGTCATAGTGGATTCATTGTTAAAAAACGCATTAGCGCAGTATATCGGCCCAATCCCTTTGTGCATATCAATTTGCGGTTTTCTTCACCGCGCTTCCCCTCTACAATGTGGCGCCTTACGACCTTTTTTATCAGAGAGCCCAATGACCAATACCCTGTTAGCCCAGCCGCTGACTCAGCCTGAGGAAACCACCCCGGAGCAGGTGCTGGCGGATGTGTTCGGCTATCAGGAATTCCGTGTCGGTCAGCAGGAAGTAGTTGAAGCCGCACTTGATGGCAAAGACAGCCTGGTGATCATGCCGACTGGCGGGGGAAAGTCTCTCTGTTATCAGATCCCTGCGCTGGTTAAGCAGGGTCTGACCCTGGTGATTTCTCCGCTTATTTCACTGATGAAAGACCAGGTCGACCAGCTTAAAGCCAATGGTGTCGCCGCTGAGTGTGTAAACTCCTCCATGGAGCGCGAAGCGCTGACCAAAGTTTATCAGCGCATGCACAGCGGTAACTTAAAGCTGCTGTACGTGTCGCCGGAGCGGGTACTGAGCCGCGATTTTCTGGAGCGCCTGGAACACACTCAGATCGCGCTTATCGCGGTTGATGAGGCGCACTGTATCTCCCAGTGGGGCCACGACTTCCGTCGTGAATACGCATCCCTGGGAGAGCTGAAACAGCGCTTCCCATATGCGCCGGTGATGGCACTGACCGCGACCGCCGATGAGGCGACCCGTAAAGACATCGTCAGCCGTTTGCAGCTGGGTGACCATTTCGAATACCTTGGCAGCTTCGACCGTCCTAACATTCAGTATTCTCTGGTTGAGAAGCACAAACCGGTTTCTCAGGTGATCCGTTTTCTTGCCAGCCAGCAGGGCCAGTGCGGCATTATCTACTGTGGCAGCCGCAAGAAAGTAGAGATGCTGACCGAGAAGCTGTGCAGCAACCATATCCGCGCCGCCGGCTATCATGCCGGGATGGATAACGATGAGCGTGCCTGGGTTCAGGACGCGTTTCAGAAAGATGATCTTCAGGTGGTGGTGGCTACCGTGGCGTTTGGTATGGGGATCAACAAGCCCAACGTGCGCTTTGTGGTTCACTTTGATATTCCCCGTAATATTGAATCCTACTACCAGGAAACCGGCCGCGCCGGGCGGGATGGTCTGCCTGCCGAAGCCATGATGCTTTATGACCCGGCCGACATCAGCTGGCTGCGCCGTATGCTGGACGAGAAAGAAGACGGGCCGCAGAAGCGGGTGGAAGAGCACAAGCTGCTGGCGATGAGCGCGTTTGCCGAAGCCCAGACCTGCCGACGTCAGGTATTGCTGAATTACTTTGGCGAGTACAGCGATAAGCCGTGTGGTAATTGCGATATTTGCCTTGATCCGCCGAGGCATTTTGACGGCGTTGAAGCCGCGCAAAAAGCCCTGTCGTGTGTGTACCGGGTTAACCAGAGCTATGGTATCGGCTATGTGGTGGAGGTACTGCGTGGGATGCAGAACATCCGTATCCGTGAGAACGGCCACGATAAGCTGTCGACTTATGGCCTTGGCCGCGAGCAAAGCCATGACTACTGGGTGAGTATTATCCGTCAGCTGATCCACAAAGGACTGCTGACCCAGAATATTACCCGTAACTCGACCCTGCAGCTGACTGAAGAAGCCCGGCCGCTGTTACGTGGTGAGCTGCCGCTTGAGCTGGCGGTTCCGCGTCTGGATACGGCTTCGCGCACAGCCAAATCAGATAAGCTGTCATCGAAGAACTACGATAAGAAGCTGTTTGCCAAACTGCGTAAGCTGCGTAAGAGCATCGCCGATGAAGATGGCCTGCCGCCTTACGTGGTTTTCAGTGATGCGACCCTGATTGATATGGCCGAAGTGCTGCCGGCTTCTTACGGAGAGATGCTGGCGGTGAACGGTGTCGGTCAGCGCAAGCTGGAAAAATATGCCGATCCTTTCCTCGACCTCATTCAGGAGCACCTGACCGGCCATGGCTGAGTTTTCCCTTTCCTGTTACGATTCGGAGCAGGGCAGACTGGTTATCGACTCTCCCGGCTTTGACTTTGAGCGCTTTGCTGAAACGGCGGATAAGTTGGTGGCACTGCTGTCAGCCAGCGTGGTGGAGAAACAGCTGGACGCGGATCTGGTCAGCTGGCTGATTGACTTTGAAGGTTGTCAACTGCTGCTGAAAGGGGATCACTACAGTGAGTCCCTGTGGCTGGAGTCACTCAATACAAAGGCCAGTCGCGAAGAGCTGGATTACCTGGCCGGACTGCTGCAGCGCGGCATTGGCTGAGTAAACGGTTGCTGCTTTTTCCACCATTGCGCTGCAACCTGATTACTGTATAATCGCCCACCGCCCGGGAGGCCAGACCGGCTGCCAGCCGGCTGCGGGCACACAATTTGTTTAACCAGAAACGACGACTGGCATTCGGCGTTTCGATTTGGGTTCCCTCACCCCCAAATAAAAAAACTAAAAAGGTAAAAGTATGAGTCACTTTACCCCTGCGCAGCAGCGCAAAGCCCTGTCATTCCTTGTTTTGTTTCACCTGGTGATCATTGCATCCAGTAACTATCTGGTGCAGCTGCCGTTTACCATCTTCGGTTTCCATACCACCTGGGGTGCATTTACTTTCCCGTTTATCTTTCTGGCAACTGACCTGACGGTGCGTATCTTTGGTGCCAAAATGGCGCGTAAGATCATCTTCCTGGTGATGATGCCAGCGCTGGTGGTCTCGTATCTGTTATCAGTGCTGTTCTTTGAAGGCCAGTTCCAGGGGCTGGCGCATCTGGGTGAGTTCAACCTGTTTGTCGCCCGTATCGCCATCGCCAGTTTTATGGCTTATCTGCTGGGACAGATCCTGGACGTGCACGTATTCAACCGCCTGCGTCAGCTGAAAGCCTGGTGGGTGGCGCCAACCTGCTCAACCCTGTTTGGTAATGCGCTCGATACCCTGGCGTTCTTCGCAATTGCTTTCTATCAGAGCCCGGATGCGTTTATGGCGGAGCACTGGACTGAGATCGCGCTGGTGGATTACGGCTTTAAACTGGTGATCAGCCTGGGGCTGTTCGTGCCTATGTACGGTGTGCTGCTGAACTACCTGATCAAAAAGCTGACCGAAGTGCAGCCTGGTTTCAAATTCAATCAGGCCGCTCAGTAACAGGCAGCAATTAATAAAAAACCGCTTCAGCTGAAGCGGTTTTTTTGTGTCTGTACAGCCCGGGGAGCATTTGGATCATGGGTAACCTAAAGCCCGTTATGCTGTACAACAAGCCTGTCAGCAGGCGTTGATGGTCAGTGGCCAGCCCATATCAGACTGACGGTGCGCCTCGATTTCCAGCTCGGCGCTGGTCAGCGGATTGCGTTCAAGCCAGGCTTTGTCTACGCACATTTCCAGGGTATCGCCATCGGCATTCAGGCGTACTTTTGGCTGAAGATCCTGTGAGCGGCGGTGGCTGAGCAGAACGGACAGTCTCAGCAGACGCAGCAGTCGTTTGGCACTCTGGCCGGAGAGGGCGTGCTGGTCCGGCATCGGGCTCAGCTGTTCACGGTAGCGACGGGCCAGTTCGGCCAGAAGGTGTTTCTGAGCGCGGGTAAAGCCCGGCAGATCCAGATGCTTAAGCAGATAGGCGCTGTGTTCGCCACCCTGCTTGTAGTCGATGCTCATGCCGATCTCGTGCAGCTGGGCAACGCTTGTAAGCAGCATTTCACCCTGAGGCTCGCTCACCCAGTTTTCGCCGCCGCACTGTTTAAGCAGCTCACACGCCAGGGAAGTCACCTGTTGTCCGTATCCCGCATCAAGCTGGTAACGGCTCTGGATGCTGTTGATGGTGCGCTGGCGGATATCGTCCTGGCGCATCTCAGCGATCATCTCGTATGCCAGGCCTTCACGCAGTGCGCCGCCAGCCAGGGTCATGGTGTCGATCTCAAGCAGTTCAAAGATGGCGATCAGGATCGACAGACCGCTTGGGAATACCAGTGCCCGCTCAAGGGTCAGGCCGTCGATCTCCAGCTCTTCAAGGTGGTCAGCCAGCATGGCCTGCTTTTGCAGACGTTTCAGTTTGGCCAGGGTGATCACTTCATCCATCCCCTGTGCCAGCATGATCTCCTGCAGTGCCTGTACGGTACCGCTGGCACCCACACACTGATCCCAGCCCAGCTGTTTGTACTGCTCCAGCACAGGCTGAAGGGTCTGTTTGGCCGCTTCAATCGCACGGTCAAAATTGCCCTTGCTCAGCTGACGGTCTTTGAAGTGCTGCTCCAGCCAGGTGACACAGCCCATTTTCAGGCTGGTCAGCGCTTTGGCGTCAAAACCTTCGCCGATCACCAGTTCGGTGCTGGCACCGCCAATATCGACCACCAGACGGCGGCCACAGCCACCGGAGGTATGAGCCACACCGGTATAAATGGTGGCGGCTTCTTCTTCACCGCTGATCACTTCGACAGGATGACCCAGGATCTGATTGGCCCTGGCCAGAAACTCATCTGCATTGGTCGCGGCACGAAGGGTCGCAGTGCCGACAATACGGATGTTTTGTGGCCCGATGTCCTGCAGGCGTTCTGCAAACAGGGCCAGGCAGTCCCATCCGCGTTGCATGGCTTCCTGACTGAGTCTGAACTCACTGTCCAGACCCGCCGCCAGACGTACTTTACGTTTGATCTTCGCCATGGTCTGCACGCTGCCATCGATATGACGCACAACGAGCATGTGGAAACTGTTCGACCCGAGGTCGATGGCGGCATACAAAGGAGAAGAAATAGTCTGACTCATGCTCTGCGGTATCTTCCTGTGATTTATTTACGTGGCTGACGTGGACGTGAAGGGCGCTTACCGCGGCCTCCCTGCTTATTACCGCCGGTGTTGGTGCGGCGGCCGCCCTGGCTGTTACGGGTGCGCATGCGGAATGGTGCAGGCAGGTCCGTCAGCAGTGCATCTGCATCGTACTCAGACACAGGGATGGTGTGCTCGATATACTCTTCAATTGCAGGCAGGTTGATGGCGTACTCTTCACAGGCAAAGCTGATCGAGTGACCGCTTGCACCCGCGCGACCGGTACGGCCGATACGGTGAACGTAGTCTTCGCAGTCATCAGGCAGGTCGTAGTTGAGTACGTGGGTTACCTGAGGAATGTGCAGGCCACGGGCTGCTACGTCTGTTGCTACCAGAATATCCACGTGTCCCTGGGTAAATTGTTCCAGGATACGCTCGCGTTTTTTCTGTGGTACGTCGCCGGTCAGAAGGCCGACACGGTGGCCGTCAGCCGCCAGGTGACCCCAGATGGATTCACACTTGTGCTTGGTGTTGGCAAATACGATCGCGCGGTCCGGCCATTCTTCTTCCAGAAGGGTCTGCAGCAGCGCCATTTTGTGTTCATTGGACGGGTAGAACAGCTCTTCTTTGATGCGGTGACCGGTTTTCTGCTCCGGCTCAACCACAACGTGTTCCGGATTGTGCATGTGCTCAAATGCCAGTTCCTGTACACGGTAAGAGAGGGTTGCAGAGAACAGCATGTTCAGGCGATCAGCCGGCTCCGGCATACGGCGGAACAGGAAGCGGATGTCTTTAATAAAGCCAAGGTCGAACATGCGGTCGGCTTCATCCAGTACCACGGCCTGAATGCAGTTAAGGTTGAAGACTTTTTGCTTGTAGAAGTCGATGATACGGCCGGTTGTGCCGATCAGGATATCAACGCCTTTCTCCAGCTTAGCCAGCTGCTTGTCGTAGCTTTCACCACCGTAAGCCAGACCTGCAGTGATCCCGGTGCTCTCGATCAGTGGCGCGGCATCGTTGTAAATCTGGATAGCCAGCTCACGGGTCGGGGCCATGATGATCGCACGTGGCTGGTTGGCTTTACGGCCTTCCGGCTCAGCGGTCTTCATCAGGTGGTTAAAGGTAGCAGTCAGAAACGCCAGGGTTTTACCTGTGCCCGTCTGGGCCTGGCCTGCGATGTCTTGGCCGGTGAGCAGTACCGGCAACGCCAGGGCTTGGATAGGGGTACAAAATTCGAACCCTTTTTTCTCAAGACCTTCAATGATTTGGGGATTTAAATCCAAATCGGCGAACTTTTGCTCTGTGATATGCGTCTTTTTCATCGCTATAGAATATCAGCTTACGCTTGCAATACGGAAGTAAATACATTCCAATAAGGCATCTAATTGCTGGTTAGCATCCAACCAGTTCTCAAAAAACACATTGGAGTGGAAGATGAGTGACAAGATTTTGCAGCTGACCGATGACGGTTTCGAAAACGATGTAATCCAAGCTGCAGGCCCGGTTCTGGTAGATTTCTGGGCAGAATGGTGTGGTCCATGTAAGATGATTGCTCCGATTCTGGATGAGATCGCTGATGAATATGAAGGCAAACTCACTATCGGTAAGCTGAACATCGATCATAACGCAGGTACTCCGCCTAAATACGGTATCCGCGGTATCCCAACGCTGCTGCTGTTTAAAGACGGCGCTGTTGCAGCGACCAAAGTTGGTGCTCTGTCCAAGACCCAGCTGAAAGAGTTCCTGGACGCAAACCTGTAAGTCGTTCTTGTGTGACTGATAAAACCGTGCGCTGGCACGGTTTTGATTTTTCCGATTTGCTAGACTAGGCTTGCTTTTAGTGCTAATTTATCGCACGTATTTTAAGCAAATGTTCATTTCTTGGTCGATCCTGAGACCAAATCTCTCTAACTAACACAACAGATCCTATTTTGACTAAACAAGTATCCACCACTATGAACCTGACTGAACTGAAGAACAGACCTGTGTCTGAGCTTGTTAAACTGGGTGAAAGCCTGGGTTTGGAAAACCTGGCGCGTTTAAGAAAACAAGACATCATTTTCTCCATCCTGAAAGCACACGCGAAAAGTGGTGAAGATATTTTTGGTGACGGGGTTCTGGAAATTTTACAAGACGGGTTTGGTTTCCTTCGCAGCGCTGACAGTTCTTACCTTGCAGGCCCGGATGACATTTATGTTTCTCCGAGTCAGATCCGCCGCTTTAACCTGCGTACCGGTGACTCGATTGCGGGCAAGATTCGCCCACCAAAAGATGGCGAACGTTACTTTGCCCTTCTGAAAGTCAACACAGTCAACCACGACAAGCCAGACAACGCCCGCAACAAAATCCTTTTCGAAAACTTAACTCCTCTGCACGCGAACGAGCGTATGGTCATGGAACGTGGTAACGGTTCTACCGAAGACATCACGGCCCGTGTACTGGATCTGGCATCGCCAATCGGTAAAGGTCAGCGTGGTCTGATCGTAGCACCACCGAAAGCCGGTAAAACCATGCTGCTGCAGAACATCGCCCAGAGCATTGCCCACAACCACCCTGAGTGTGAGCTGATGGTTCTGCTGATCGATGAGCGTCCGGAAGAAGTAACCGAGATGCAGCGTCTGGTAAAAGGCGAAGTAGTGGCATCGACGTTCGATGAGCCGGCATCCCGTCACGTACAGGTTGCTGAGATGGTTATCGAAAAAGCCAAGCGTCTGGTTGAACACAAGAAAGACGTGGTTATCCTGCTTGACTCTATTACCCGTCTGGCGCGTGCTTACAACACCGTTGTACCTTCATCAGGTAAAGTTCTGACCGGTGGTGTGGATGCAAACGCCCTGCACCGTCCTAAGCGTTTCTTCGGTGCTGCGCGTAACGTGGAAGAGGGCGGCAGCCTGACAATCCTGGCGACTGCACTGGTTGATACCGGCTCTAAGATGGACGAAGTGATCTACGAAGAGTTCAAGGGTACCGGTAACATGGAAATCCACCTGAACCGTAAGATCGCTGAGAAGCGTGTCTTCCCTGCCATCGACTTCAACCGCTCAGGTACCCGTCGTGAAGAGCTTCTGACCAAGTCAGAAGAGCTGCAGAAGATGTGGATCCTGCGTAAGATTGTTCACCCAATGGGTGAAACTGACGCGATGGAATTCCTGATCGACAAGCTGGCGATGACCAAGACCAACGACGAATTCTTTGACGCAATGCGTCGTCAGTAAGACACTGACTCAGAAATTTGTAACGCCACCCGCACGGGTGGCGTTTTTATTTGCCTGTCAGTTAAAAGCACGGCCATAATGAAAGCAGTGAGTAAACAGGAATACCAGTATGCGGCATGGATGGTCGGCATGGCTTCTGACAGGACTCCTTCTTTCTCCCTGGTGTGTGGCAAAGGAAATCACCCCACAACAGGCGCAGCGCTGGGAGCAGGACCTTCAGATCCTGACCAAAGCCGACGAGCTTTATCAGTACGTTCTTGACAATGACATCAGTTCCCTGCAGTTTGCCCTGCAGCGTCTTGCGCTGCCGCAACAGGAAGTGATCCGTTATCTGCTGCTTCAGCATATTGAAGATCAGCAACTCATTCTTTCTCCTCAGGTCGCCCGTTTTGTTCAGGCTCAGCTTGGCCGCCTTCCGGCCTACCAGATCCGTGAGCAGGGAGATGGCTACGAGGTGGTGGTGCCGGTTTATAATTCTGCTGCTGTGGCCAGCCGTCTGCTGAAAAAGCAGGCCGGTGATCACGCTGTGCTGGAGTTTATTCTGCTGGCTGAGCAGAGAAAGCTGAAACTGACCGACTGGCTCTCCGGAGATTCTCTCAAAGCACATCAGGCTCTGCTGATTTCAGAGCTGGATGGTATTTCCCCGCAGGCGCTGGAACATCTCAAAGCGCAGTTACTGGGGCTGGCGGAAGGAAGCTGGATTCCCGCTTCTGCCGTAGTGGCCCGTTTTGCGGAGCTCAGTCAGGACCCCCGGGTATACGAACTGCTTTGGCGAATGAGGGCTGATAATAACAGCCGGCGTGAACTGGCCCGGCTTGCAGAGCAGGGTGACGAGTTCGCCATCCGTCAGATCATCGCCGCTGCAGCCAACCCTTCTCTGGCCGAGCCTGCCCTCGACCAGCTGACCCGGCTGCATCCTTTGCCTGTTGAGGTGAAAACCTTTCTGCTTGAAAGACTGAAGCAGGATGAATTTACTGAGCTGGTGGCGACCCGGCTGCGCGACCAGGGCCACAGCGGCTGGCTGGAGCAGCTCAGCCGTCAGAAGAGTGTGAACAGCAACATTCTGAAGCAGGTTTTGTCTCAGGCGTCTGCGCCATAAGTTATCCTTTTTGCTATACTGCGCGCAGAGTAATCAGCCAGTAAAAGACCTATGAATTTTAAGGATTTGCGCGAATTTCTTGATTACCTTGAGCAGCAGGGGCAGCTCAGGCGTATCACCTATCCTGTCGACCCGGCTTATGAGATGACAGAGATCAGTGACCGTACCCTCAGAGCGGGTGGACCGGCGCTGCTGTTTGAAAATCCTGTCGGTTATGATATGCCGGTTCTGACCAACCTGTTTGGTACTCCTGAGCGGGTAGCCATGGGAATGGGACGTGAGTCGGTGAGCGAATTGCGTGAAGTCGGTAAACTGCTGGCTTACCTGAAAGAGCCGGAGCCGCCTCGCGGTTTTAAAGACGCGATTGATAAGATCCCACTGTTTAAACAGGTCCTGAATATGCCGGCTAAACGGCTGCGCAAAGCGCCCTGTCAGGAAATCGTCTGGAAGGGTGACGAGGTGGATCTGGATAAGGTACCGGTGATGAGTTGCTGGGCCGAAGATGTGGCGCCGCTGCTGACCTGGGGGCTGACTATTACCAAAGGGCCAAACAAAAAGCGCCAGAACCTTGGGATCTACCGTCAGCAAAAACTGAGTAAGAACAAGATTATTATGCGCTGGCTGGCTCACCGTGGTGGGGCGCTCGACCTGCGTGACTGGATGGAAACCCATCCGGGCAAGCCTTTCCCGGTCTCTGTCGCCTTTGGCGCTGATCCGGCGACAATACTGGGCGCGGTCACACCGGTGCCCGATACCCTGTCCGAATATGCGTTTGCCGGTTTGCTGCGTGGCAGTAAAACCGAAGTCGTCAAATCCCTGAGTAATGAGCTGGACGTACCGGCCAGCGCAGAAGTGGTACTGGAAGGCTATATCGACCCGCAGGAGTTTGCCGATGAGGGGCCGTATGGTGACCATACCGGTTACTATAATGAGACCGAAAAGCACCACGTCTTTACCGTTACCCATATCACCATGCGTGAGCAGGCGATTTATCACAGCACCTACACCGGCCGCCCGCCTGATGAGCCCGCCGTTTTGGGCGTGGCATTAAATGAAGTGTTTGTGCCTATCCTGCAAAAGCAGTTCCCTGAAATAGAAGACTTCTATCTGCCGCCGGAAGGCTGTTCATATCGTATGGCCGTTGTGTCCCTGAAAAAACAGTATCCGGGACACGCAAAGCGGGTCATGATGGGTGTCTGGTCTTTCCTGCGTCAGTTCATGTACACCAAGTTTGTGGTGGTGGTGGATGAGAGCGTGGATACCCGTGACTGGCAACAGGTCATGGACGCTATTACTGCCAATGCCGACCCGGTGAAAGACAGCCTGATGATAGAGAGCACGCCTATCGACTCGCTCGATTTTGCCTCACCGGTTGCAGGGCTTGGTTCCAAGATGGGCATCGACGCCACGATAAAGTGGGATGCAGAGCTGACCCTTTCAGGTTACTCCGGCCCGGCGCAGCAGCCGGACCCGCAGCAACTGGCCGGGCTTTGTGAGCAGCTGACTGACAGCCATCCGGAGATCAGAGAGTTTTATCTTCCGCCTGAAGCGCGCTCTTCTGCCATGGCGATCATAAAGATTGCCAAACAGGAAGCCGGTCAGGCTGCGCGTCTGATGGAATCAATCTGGTCTCAGGCAGAAGCCATCGTTGATCTGCGCTATATCATTCTCTGCGATGAAGACGTTGATGTGCGTGACTGGAAAGACGTTATCTGGGCGATAACCACCCGGATGGACCCTTCCCGGGATACCCTGATGAGAGCGGCAGACAGTAAAGGTGGCAGTCGTATCGGTATGGATGCGACCAATAAACTCCCGGATGAAGTGGAGCGCGAATGGGGCCGGCCAATCAGAAAAGATCCGGAGCTGGTGGCCAGGGTGGATGCATTCTGGGATAAACTCGGTATCTTATAACTATATAGTCAGGAAAGAAGGAAACTGAGCTCAACCAGTACACAGGTTTCCTTCTCCTGGCTCTGGCTGGTGTTTTTGCCGGCCGTATACATTAAATGCGTAAAGGGAAACCAGCAGCCAGCCGGAGTCATTGCTCACAAAGAAGGAGCAGCCGGGTGAACTCTCCCTGCCACGAAACTGATTTACTGCCCGCTATGAGCAGTAAGTAAGAGGAAACCATGACAATAAAATGCCAAGTAAAGTCAATTGAGCCTTTAGCCTGTAATACATTTCAAATCCTGCTGCACCCGGAAACACCGGTTGCGTTTAAAGCGGGTCAGTACCTTATGGTCGTGATGGGTGAGAAGGACAAGCGTCCATTCTCTATTGCCAGCAGCCCGTGCCGCCATGAAGGTGAGCTGGAACTGCATATCGGTGCGGCGGAGCACAACGCTTACGCACTGGAAGTGGTCGAACAGATGCGTGCTGCGCTTGAGTCCGGCAGTAGCATTGAAATAGAAGCTCCCCATGGTGATGCATGGTTCCAGCAGGATGCGCAGCGCCCGGTGCTTCTGATTGCCGGCGGAACCGGCTTCAGTTATGTCCGTTCTATTCTTGATCACTGCATCAGCCAGCAGATCCGTCAGCCTGTCTATCTTTACTGGGGCGCGAAAGATGAGTGTCAGTTGTATGCGAAGCAGGAGCTGGTGGAAATCGAAGCTCAGCACAACAATATTCACTTTGTCCCGGTTGTTGAGCAGGGCCCGGAAGGCTGGCAGGGTAAAGTGGGTAACGTACTCCAGGCAGTAGAGCAGGATTTTGACTCACTGGAAGAGTACGATATTTATATTGCAGGCCGTTTTGAGATGGCAGGCGCCGCTCGTGAGCAATTTACTGAGCGAAAACACGCCAGACGAGACCACATGTATGCTGACGCCTACGCATTTATTTAGTTTTTGTAGCTGAACTGTGAACACAAAGAGGGCCTGATGGCCCTTTTTTGCCCTTTCTGCTGTTAAAAGAAGCAAACAACGGGAAAATCAAAAAAAACTGAGAAAAGGCCTTGCCAACGTGACGCCGATCTCTATAATGCCACCTCGCTGACACGGGAACGCTTCAATAGAAACGGGAACGGAACAGCAGGTCACTTAGCCAGGCATTGAGCCTGAAAAAAGTTTTGAAAAAAGTTTTGAAAAAAGTGGTTGACACTAAAACTTAACTCGCTAAAATGGCCGTCCGCTTTGAGAGAGACTTCAAAGCAACGCTCTTTAACAATATAAACCTATCAATCTGTGTGGGCACTCGTTGATGATAATCACTAGCTTCTTAGGAAGCAAAATGGTTTCAATGATACGAAGTGACCATTCGAATTGGGAAGCAGCCTTGAGCTGTTTTGTTTTACTTTTTCAAAAGTGAAAACCAATAAGAGCACAGTCAATTCAAACATTACTATATGTAATGTTCAGTATTCATTGAGCCGACAAAATCTTAAATTGAAGAGTTTGATCATGGCTCAGATTGAACGCTGGCGGCAGGCCTAACACATGCAAGTCGAGCGGCAGCGACATAAACAATCCTTCGGGTGCGTTTATGGGCGGCGAGCGGCGGACGGGTGAGTAATGCCTGGGAAATTGCCCTGATGTGGGGGATAACTATTGGAAACGATAGCTAATACCGCATAACGCCTTCGGGCCAAAGAGGGGGACCTTCGGGCCTCTCGCGTCAGGATATGCCCAGGTGGGATTAGCTGGTTGGTGAGGTAAAGGCTCACCAAGGCGACGATCCCTAGCTGGTCTGAGAGGATGATCAG
>NZ_JBSDZD010000026.1:0-26744 GCF_056726165.1 Vibrio sp. 9-16B-A1 | reverse complement strand
GTGGTTCTGTGGTTCTGTGGTTCTGTGGTTCTGTGGTTCTGTGGTTCTGTGGTTCTGTGGTTCTGTGGTTCTGTGGTTCTGTGGTTCTGTGGTTCTGTGGTTCTGTGGTTCTGTGGTTCTGTGGTTCAAAATACCTAAGCCACTGAAACAAGCAACCTGTTTTCATCACATTCCACCACGATTTCCCCATAGGACCACAGCACCGTTCTTCACTCGAATGGAAACAAATACCCTTTATCCACCGACACCGCGACCCAGTTTCCCTGCCAGTTTTTGAACAGCCAGAACTGGGGGGTCTGATAGTAAGTCACGCGCTGGGGCTCTTCCTGCTCTTTGTACCAGATTTCAATACTGCGGGGAGAGTTCAGGCCAAGCTCTTTAACCGTCTCCTCTTCAACCAGTGTACCCTGCAGGCTCAACCAACGCTCTGAAGCCTCAACGCTATCTACCGTCAACGGGCGTGTGCTTTGCCACTGGCCATCTGCAACTTCGAGGGACCAGTTTGGGAAGTGTAATGCAACCGGGCTCAAGGCGGCATTCAGCACACCTGGCAGTTCTGGTTCAGAAACCAGATATTCCTGGATCACTTTTGGAGCATTAATCAATGCAATATAAATAAGGATCGCGAAGATCAATACATTGTTCCAGCCGCGCTTGGTCAGTTTCATCGGTGCTTGTTCCGTTTCTGCATGTCTTCCGATTGTAGCCTGAATTTCAGGCATAAAAAAACCCAGCTAAAAAGCTGGGTTTTTGAATACATAGCAGCGATTCAATTACTTGATTTTCGCTTCTTTGTACATAACGTGCTTACGTACAACTGGATCAAATTTCTTGATCTCGAACTTGCCCGGCATGTTGCGCTTGTTCTTGTCAGTTGTGTAGAAGTGACCAGTACCTGCAGAAGATACCAGACGGATTTTCTCACGAATGCCTTTAGCCATTGCTTAATTCCTCTTAAACGTTTTCGCCACGTGCACGGATATCAGCAAGAACAGCATCGATGCCTTTCTTGTCGATGATACGCATGCCTTTAGCAGTCAGACGTAGTTTAACAAAACGTTTTTCGCTCTCTACCCAGAAACGATGAGTTTGTAGGTTCGGCAGAAAACGACGCTTAGTAGCATTTCGTGCGTGTGAACGGTTGTTACCCGTTACTGGACGCTTACCAGTTACTTGGCATACTCGGGACATGAATGTCTTCTCCAAATCGTTTCAGCTCGATATCAACCTTGGTGGCCGAACCTCTCAAGCTTAAATATAAGAGGTTAAAAACCGTTATGGAAAATCCATACAAGGCTATCAAAGGTCGCGCATTATACTAACTTAACGTGTATTGCTCAAGACCCGAACAGATCCTTTTTGCAGGTTTTCGTGATCTTTTTGCTTAACAGAGCTGATTGAGGTTCAAAAATTAGTGCGGGGGATGATAGCAGATTTTGGGGAAAAGCTAAGCTTTTTTTAGGTAACAAAGGCTCTGGGCTCTGGGCTCTGGGCGCTGGGCGTTGCTAACGCTGGCTCCGGAGCATAAAAAATACCTTACTAAGCAGACCTGTAGCGTATGAGGGAGGCAAGCATTGCACTGAGTTTGGAAACTTCTTTTACCAGCATTTCAGCCTCATCTGCGGCGATGTACCCCAGCCTTGCGGCTATTTTTATCTGAGTAAACAGTTCTCCCGCAGATCCTTTTGCGTAGTAGAAAAATCTCATTGCATCTCTGTCCGTATCTCTTTCAAAACCTTCTGCGATATTTGATGGGATAGAAACAGCGCTTCTCCTCACCTGATCAGCCAGTCCATAATCCCTGCAACCGTAAAAAGCCCGGTAGACCTTCTCCGTAATCAACATCCCCAATTGCCAGACCTTTAATTTCTCAAACTCCACTTCCCTCTCCTTCTGACTCACAACAACCACACATTTCCAGATAACAGCCTGGCTTCAGGCGAGCTCCCCCAGAGCCTAGCGCCCAGAGCCCAGAGCCCAGAGCCGTAGTAATCAAATCCACCCCCTCTCAGCAAACGACACCACTTCCCCGTCACCAATCACAAAGTGGTCCAGAATTCGTACATCTATTAATGCTACTGCATCTGCCAGGCGGCGGGTGATTCGGCGGTCTGCCTGGCTCGGCTCTGCGATGCCTGAGGGGTGGTTATGGGCGAGAATGAGGGCGGCGGCGTTGTGGTGCAGGGCGCGCTTGACGACTTCGCGGGGGTAGACGCTGGCGGCGTCTATGGTGCCCTCGAACAGGATTTCATCGCTGATCACCCGGTTCTGGTTATCGAGGTAGAGTATAAAGAAGGCTTCCCGGGTCCGGTCGCGCAATATGGAAGAGAGATAAAGACGGGTGTGCTGCGGGCTGGTGAGGGCATCACCGCGTTGAAGCGTTTCAGCCAGGTAGCGCTGAGTCATCTCCAGTACGGCCTGAAGCTGAACGTATTTGGCCTGCCCCAGCCCCTTATGACTGCAGAACTCATTTTCAGAGGCAGAAAACAGCTGACGCAGTGAACCAAAGTCTTTCAGCAGATAGTCAGACAGCTCAAGAACATTCATTCCCTGAGTGCCGGTGCGAAGAAAAATCGCCAAAAGCTCGGCGTTGGTAAGAGATTGTGGGCCGTTAGAGAGCAGTTTTTCTCTTGGCATGGACTCTGCTGGCAGGGATTTAATTGGCATTAACGGGCTCCGTCTGTTTTTCCGCTATTTAACAGCATGAAAAAGCCGGGGCAGCAATCTGCCCCGGCCGGAGTTTCGAGTCTGCTCGTCAGTTAATGTAACTGACAGATTTCTCGCCCGCTTAAACTTTAAAGTGGCCCACAACCGCTCCCATCTGCCCACCTGAGGCCACCAGCTGGCCGCTGACCGAGGCTGACTGACCGGCTGTATCACTGAGCTCATTAACGATCTGCTGAATATGTACAAGGTTCTGGTTGATGTCTTCTGCAACTGCACTCTGCTGCTCTGCTGCGGTTGCGGTCTGAATGCCCATATCGTGGATTGTGCCGATGGCCTGCTGAATCGCCGCAAGGCTCTCTTTAATCTGCACCGATTCCAGCGCCGTCTGCTCGCCCCGCTCCTGGCTGCTTGCCATGGTATCTACCGCGCGGCTCACGCGGCTGTGCAGCGATTTAAGCATATCGCCAATTTCCTGGGTGCTGTTCTGGGTGCGGCTTGCCAGAGAGCGAACCTCATCCGCTACCACGGCAAATCCACGCCCCTGCTCACCGGCGCGCGCGGCTTCAATCGCAGCGTTCAGCGCCAGCAGGTTGGTCTGCTCTGCGATTTCACCAATCACATCCAGCACTTTGGTGATGCGCTCTGTCTGCTCGCTCAGCTCCTGAATCGCTTCAGAGGTAGTGTTCACTTCCGACACCAGAACTCCAATGCCATCAATAGCGTCAGAGACTTCACGCTGCGCTTCGTTAATCTGGCCGTTGGCCGATTCAATCGCCTGAGACGTCGCGTGGGTGTTATTCGCTACTTCACGGGCGGTTGCGCTCATTTCAGTGACGGCCGCAACAATCTTGTCGGTCTCCATACTGTGGTTCTGCATCATGCCAGCGGCCATGCTGGTCTGTTCGTCCAGGCTGTTGCCCGCCATCATGACTTCAGTCGCCGAGTCCTGCATCTCTTTGATCAGTGGCTGAAGCTTGTCCATAAAATCATTGAACGCCATCGCCACTTCACCGATCTCATCCTGGCTTTCGACTTTCAGCCGGGTCGTCAGATCGCCGCCACCAGCGGCTACATCTTTCAGTGAGGCAACCACGTGCTGGAGAGGTGCGATGCCTTTACCTGCAAAATAACTGACCAGGAGAATGGTCATAACCAGTCCGCCAAATGAGATGCCTGCCGCTGAAAGAGTATGTTCATTCAGATCCTGCTCGCGGGCGGTCCTGAAAGCGGCTATCTGGTGGTCGATATCATCAATATAGATACCGGTACCCAGTGTCCAGTCCCACTTTGGCAGGTATTCGGCATAGCCCAGTTTCGGCGCCTGAGCATCAATTGATGGCTTGTGCCAGGAGAAATTCAGGAAGCCATCGCCGTTTTTAGCTGCATTAATCAGCCCGGCGATAACCGCCACACCATTCTCATCTTTCAGCCCGTAAAGGTTTTTCCCCTCAAGCTGAGGCTTAATCGCGTGCAGGGTGTTTACCCCTTTCGAATCATACGCAAAGAAGTAGCCATCCTTTTCAAAACGCATCGCTTTCAGCAGCTCTTTCGCCCGGGCTTTATTCTCTCCGTTCTGGTCTGCATCATGCAGCGATTTCACCGCCGTAACGCCCATCATCAGATACGCTTTCAGCTCTTTTTTACGCGTATCAAGCAACTGCTGGCGGTAATCCTCCAGCTCATTCTCAAGGGCATCAATCCCGTTCCAGTAATAAACCAGGCTGACCAGGGAGGTCAGCACCACCAGTGGGATCACGGTCAGTAACTGCAGTTTGGTCCGGCTTTTAAGCGAAAAACTCATAGTGCTCTCCATTTAATACGCCGAAAAACAAAGCCTTCGGCTATGGTTGTGATTGTTTTATTAATATCATCCAGCTCAATAAATCTGTGTCTGTGAGACAGTCACGGTTTTTGGTACTCGCTGCCATACCAATTCCCCATCCTTTGACCCAGGCAGCTTTTGGGGTAATTGAAAAAGCAAAATGTGGTACATTAAGCGGCAGATTTTTGGGAGATACCTATGATGCAAACACTGGCTGGCAAGAAGCTCCTTCTTGGCATCAGCGGCGGTATTGCCGCTTATAAATGTGCAGACCTGACCCGCCGCCTGATCGAGCGCGGCGCTGAAGTGCGGGTTGTGATGACCGCTTCGGCCAAAGAATTTATTACCCCACTGACCATGCAGGCGGTATCCGGCCACCCGGTATCTGACAGCCTGTTTGATCCGGCAGCTGAAGCCTCTATGGGCCATATAGAGCTGGCAAAATGGGCAGACCTTGTCTTGCTGACTCCGGCCACCGCAGACCTGATTGCCAGAATGGCCGCTGGTATGGGTAACGACCTGTTGTCGACCCTGGTACTGGCAACGGATTCTCCGGTTGCGGTATCTCCTGCCATGAACCAGCAAATGTATGCCAACGTGGCCACTCAGGAGAATATCGCGACCCTGGCAAGACGTGGCTTTATCATCTGGGGCCCGGCTTCAGGCGAACAGGCGTGCGGTGACATCGGCAAAGGCCGGATGCTTGAACCGATGCAACTGGTCGGCCACTGCGAGGCTTTTTTCCGGCCAAAAACGATGCAGGGTCAGTCTGTCGTGATTACCGCGGGCCCGACCCGTGAAGCGGTTGACCCGGTTCGCTTTATCAGCAACCACAGCTCGGGCAAAATGGGCTTTGCCCTCGCTCAGGCCGCAGCGGAACTCGGTGCCAAAGTCACCCTTATCAGCGGCCCGGTCAGCCTGACCACGCCAGCAAACGTCACCCGCGTCAACGTGGAAAGCGCAGAGCAGATGCATCAGGCCGCCATGGAACACGCCCCACAGAGCGATATATTCATTGGCTGCGCCGCTGTCGCCGATTACCGCCCTGCCAGCGTGGCAGAGCAGAAGATCAAGAAAACCGACGACAGCGATCAGATGACCATCGAAATGGTTAAAAACCCGGACATCATCGCCTCTGTCGCCGCTCTCACAGAAAACCGCCCGTTCACGGTCGGTTTCGCCGCAGAAACCCAGGACGTGGAAACCTACGCCCGCGGAAAACTGGCGCGTAAGAACCTGGATATGATCTGCGCCAACGATGTATCCGTAGCAGGCCAGGGCTTCAACAGCAGCGACAACGCCCTGCACCTCTACTGGAAAGACGGCGACAAAGCCCTGCCGCTGGCGAGTAAGGCCGAGCTTGGCAAAGCGGTGATGGAAGAAATCGGGAAGCGACTAAAGGTCGAGAACTGATAGTTCTGGGTGCTGGGTGCTGGGTGCTGGGTGCTGGGTGCTGCAAGATATAGAGGGCATGACTTAGCGTCAATGAGCATGTTGAGAATCAATACGGTATTCACAACACGCGCCCCCAGAGCCTAGTGCCCAGAGCCCAGAGCCCAGCGCCTCATCCACCCCCCATTTTTAATCCTGGGCACTGGCCTCACACCACTACCAGAGTTAAAATGCACCCCAACAAAAATAGACGCTGCAAAACAAGGAATTAACGAAAATGGCAGGGCCAAGAAAATCCAACCGTCGTGAAGAAATACTGCAGGCGCTGGCGCATATGCTGGAGTCTGCCGAAGGCGCATCCCGTATTACCACGGCGAAGCTGGCCAAACAGGTCGGGGTTTCTGAAGCGGCGCTCTATCGTCACTTCCCGAGTAAGGCGCGCATGTTCGAAGGGCTGATCGAGTTTATCGAAGAGTCCCTGATGTCGCGTATCAACCGTATCCTGGATGAAGAGAAAGACACCCTGAACCGTATCCGCCTTGTGATGCAGCTTATTCTGGCTTTCTCTGAACGCAACCCGGGCCTGACCCGCATCCTGTCCGGTCACGCACTGATGTTTGAAAACGAGCGCCTGCGTGAGCGCATCAACCAGCTGTTTGAACGCATTGAAACCCAGCTGCGCCAGATCCTGCGTGAGCGTAAAATCCGAGAGGGCAAATCCTTCCCGGTTGACGAGCGCATTCTCGCTGCTCAGCTGCTGGGCCAGGTGGAAGGCAGCCTGAACCGCTTTGTGCGTTCTGACTTTAAATACCAACCTACAGAAAACTTTGAGGAATACTGGGCACTGTTGAGTGCGCAGATTCAGTAATATGCTCCAATTTGAGACCGTAAAATTCAGCAAAGCACTTCTCCACCCAAGATACTGGGTGGTGTGGTTCGGCTTTGGGCTTCTGGCACTGATTGTCACCATTCTTCCGTACCCGGTTCTGAAGCGCCTCGGCCGTGGGCTGGGCAAAGCGCTGGCTCCACTGGTTAAGCGCAGGGCAAAAATCATCCACAAAAATCTGGAGCTCAGCTTTCCGGACATGAAGGATGAGGAAAAGCAGCGCATCACGGATGAAGTGTACAAAAACTCCGGTCTGGCTCTGTTTGAAACCGGCATCGCCTGGTTCTGGCCAACCTGGCGTTTTAAGCGCTTAATCGACTTCAAAAACAAGCAACATATGCTTGATCTTGAGGAACAGGGCAAAGGTGTACTGGTGGTATGTACTCACATGCTGAACCTGGAAATCACCGCCCGGGCTTTTGCGCTGTTTGCGCCTGGCTATGGCGTTTATCGTCCGCATGAGAACAAAGCCATCGACTTTATCCAGAACTGGGGGCGTACCCGCTTTGGCAACCAGATGGTCGACCGTGAAGACGTACGCGGCATGGTAAAAGTTCTGAGAAATGGTGGCCGCCTGTGGTATCTGCCGGATCAGGATTACGGCAGCACCAACTCGGTATATGTCCCTTTCTTTGCTTATGACAAAGCCTGCACCCCATCAGGAACAGGTTTCCTTGTTGATATGGGTAAGTGTGCTGTAATAACCGCTTCGAGCATTCGCTCTGGTAACCAGTACTGCCTCGAAATCGACAATGACATCAGCGCAAACTTCCCTCGTAAAGACCCGGAAGGCGCTGCAATTGTGATGAACAAAGCGATTGAGAAAGTCATCCTGCGCGGAATGAATCAGTATATGTGGATGCACCGCCGGTTTAAGACTATGCATGACGGGAGTGATCGGGGAAGGCTTTATAACGATTAAACGGGTTCTGGGTTCTGGGTTCTGGGTTCTGGGTTCTGGGTTCTGGGTTCTGGGTTCTGGGTTCTGGGTTCTGGGTTCTGGGTTCTGCATGCAGGCTCATTTATACTACCGTTGCCGTCAAGTCCAAAAATTCCACTTACGTCAAAGCAGTTTCAACAAACTCCCCCAGAATCCAGAACCCCGAAGCGAAGCGCTCCCAGGACCTAAGAATTAAATCCCATACTCCGCACGATAAGCCTTAACCGCTTCCAGCTGTTCCGGGTTACCGCCTTTCTCTTCCAGGTAAGTGATCAGGTCAGTCAGGCTGACAATAGAAATCACCGCACAGCCAAAGTCACGCTCCACTTCCTGAATCGCAGACAGCTCGCCTTTACCTTTTTCCTGACGGTCAATCGCAACCAGTACGCCAGCCAGGTCTGCGCCGTTAGCTTTGATGATTTCCATCGACTCACGAATCGCGGTACCTGCTGTGATCACGTCATCCACCAGCATAATGCGGCCTTCAAGCGCGCTGCCCACCAGGTTACCACCTTCACCGTGATCTTTTGCTTCTTTACGGTTAAAGCAGTAAGGCGTATCAATATCGTGATGGTCTGCCAGTGCTACTGCTGTGGTTGTCGCAATTGGGATACCTTTGTAAGCAGGGCCAAACAGTACGTCAAACTCAATACCTGAATCAGCCAGTGCTGCTGCGTAAAAACGCCCCAGGCGCGCCAGGTCGCGGCCGGTATTAAACAGTCCAGCGTTAAAAAAGTAAGGGCTCTTACGGCCTGATTTCAAAGTAAACTCACCAAATTTCAGTACTTCTTTCTCAAGTGCAAACTCAATAAATTCACGCTGGTATGTCTTCATTTTTCTCTCTCAACAGTTAGTGCTTAAGTGGTACGTGGTACGAAAACCTGAGATGTCAGGATTACGGTGTCAAACAGATTCTCAGACAACGCTTCCCCGTTTCAGCGCTCTCCTCCGCGAACCACGAAGCGAAGCGCCCACGAACCACGCAACCGCCAATTCCCATTGGCCCATATAAAAAAATAGCTCCTTTAAAAAAGGAGCTATTTATCAAATCAATTATCTAACGCGGATTTCTGCGCTTCAACGATGGAGCCGATCCCCGATTTTGCCAAGGCCAGCATTTCGAGCAGTTCCTCGTGGCTGAATGGCACACCTTCTGCGGTGCCCTGCACTTCGATCATACGGAAGTCTTCGGTCATCACCACATTCATATCCGTCTCAGCGGCAGAGTCTTCGGTGTACTCAAGGTCACAAAGCGCTTCGCCGTCAACAATACCCACAGATACTGCGGCAACATGGCCTTTCATTGGGTTAGCTTTCAGCTTGCCCTGCTCTACCAGCCAGTTAAAGGCATCGGCCATAGCAACGCTGGCGCCGGAGATAGAAGCGGTACGGGTACCGCCGTCAGCCTGAATAACATCACAGTCTACAGTTACCATGATTTCACCCATGGCTTCCAGGTCAACCACGGCACGCAGGCTGCGGGCGATCAGGCGCTGGATTTCCATGGTACGGCCGCCCTGCTTACCGCTCGCCGCTTCACGACGGTTACGGGAATGAGTTGCGCGTGGCAGCATGCCATACTCAGCGGTAACCCAGCCTCTGCCCTGACCTTTCAGCCAGCGTGGCACATTTTCTTCTACGCTGGCATTACACAACACTTTGGTATTACCAAACTCAACCAATACGGAGCCTTCCGCATAAGCAGTGTAATTGCGGGTAATTTTAATTGGGCGCACTTGTTCTGCGCTACGCTCGCCTGGTCGCATGGTAATTCCTGAAGTTGTGGAAATTAGTTGGTCGGGGATTATAACGGAACAAACGGGGAGATGCGAGGGACGAGATTAAAGAGGCGAGACAGCGTCAACCCAGGCCCTCTATCTCTCTTTTCTCTTTTCTCTTTTCTCTTTTCTCTTTTCCCTTATCTCGCATCTCGCACCTCTTATCTCGCATCTATAGTCTCGTCACCCTTTCCTCTCCTGTGCTACCATACCGCCAGCTAAAAATTCACCAATTTAAGGAATCGGTTCATGATCTACAGCATGACAGCTTATGCGCGTAAAGAAATCAAAGCTGACTGGGGCAGCGCGGTATGGGAAATCCGTTCAGTAAATCAGCGCTACCTGGAAACTTACTTCCGTATGCCTGAGCAGTTTCGCAGCCTGGAGCCGGTTCTGCGTGAGCGTTTCCGTAAGCGCCTGGCGCGCGGCAAAGTTGAATGTGCATTGCGCTTTGAAGCCAACCCGGCCGCTCAGTCTGAGCTGAAGATCAATGAAAACCTGGCAAAACAGGTGATCAATGCCGCCAAATGGGTAAAAGAAACCACGGGTGAAGGCAACATTAACCCATTCCAGGTAATGCAGTGGCCGGGTGTGATGGAAACACCTGAACAGGATATGGATGGTATCAACAAGGCCCTGCTGGAAGCTTTTAATGAAGCACTGGATGAGTTTATCGCCGCCCGCGGACGCGAAGGCGACAACATGAAAGCCCTGATTGAACAGCGCCTGGAATCTATTACAGAAGAAGTGGTCAAAGTACGTGCGCGTATGCCAGAAATTCTGGAATGGCAACGCGAGCGCCTGCTGGGTAAGTTTGAAGAAGCGTCAATCGAGCTCGACAGCGGCCGCGTAGAGCAGGAACTGATCCTGCTGGCACAAAAGTCTGACGTAGCCGAAGAACTGGACCGCCTTGACTCTCACGTGAAAGAGACCAAAGCTATCCTGAAAAAAGGCGGAGCCGTAGGCCGTCGTCTGGACTTCATGATGCAGGAGTTCAACCGTGAGTCGAACACCCTGGCGTCAAAGTCTATCAGTACCGATATCACGGCATCAGGCGTTGAACTGAAAGTGCTTATCGAGCAGATGCGCGAACAAATCCAGAACATCGAGTAATTATTAAGTAAGTTGTTGTTATGTTGTCGAATCTTACCAAAATATTTTTACCATTACTGGCTGTAGCTTTAATCAGTAAGATAGTGTTCCTGGCTGCCGGAGATGCAGCAAGCCTGTCACTCCTGTCTGCAAACGGACTCTATGGCCTGCTTTACGGGCTAAGATTCGACGCTACCACAGCGGCGGCTGTTTCGGCACCGATCATTCTTTTTGTTCTCTGCTCCTATTACACCCGGTGGCATGGCGAAAAGCTGATAAAAGCTTTAATGATCGTATCTGCGTTATGGATTGTCGGTACCACAATGTCAGATGCGATTTACGCAGAAGATGCCAGAAAGCACGTGACATTTGAGTTATTCACTGCGCAGGATACAGAGATCGAGCTTATCCGCACGGCTTTCGTTGTTTACTGGAACTTCCTGCTGCTGGGACTGGGCGTTTTTGTTGCGTCAGTGTTTGCTATAAAAAAGATCCGGTTTAATAAGCAAAAAGAACGCAAAGCCCACCCACTCAGATTTGCCGGCATTGCTTTTGTCTGGCTGCTTCTGACTGTCACCGCTGTCCGCGGGGGCTGGATGGATGCGCCACAATCACCGATGAGTGCTTACAAAATCGGTGATAACGACAAAGCTTATGTTGCATGGAGCGCCCCTTACAGCATTACCTATTATCTTGCCAATGGCAGCAGAAAGGCGGCCTCAAACATCACGCACCCGGCAAGCCAAAACCTGACGGATGAACTGCAAAGTCAGCCCGATGCACCCGCACAGCTGGCCAACCTGAAAGATGCCAACATCATATTTGTACTACTGGAAAGCTGGGTATCTATTGATATGCAGAGCTACGGCTCAGATATCAATGCAACCCCATACTTTGACCAGATTCGAAAGTCCTCACTGACGTCACACTCTATGTACGCGGACGGTTATCGTACCGTACAGGGAATGTTTGCCAGTATGTGTTCATTTCCGAATCCGAACGGTGGCATCGTGCCAAGCACTCAGCTGCAGAACAATCACTACTACTGCCTGCCTCAGATGCTGAAAGACCGTGGCTGGGATACCCGCTTTGTTCAGGGAAGCGGCAAAGGTATCGTAGGGGCATTTGCTCAGACGCTGGGCTTTACCGAGTCCTACGGCAAGACAGACTATCGCTTTGACGGTTTTATGAACGAGTGGGGATACATGGATGGTGATATCTATAAGTTCTCACTGGAGCATATTGATGAGATGCAGGCCCAAAACCCTGACCGTCCGTTCTTTATGATGATCAACACCGGCACAACTCATGGCACCTACCTTCCGGAGCAGGACGAGTACGAGTTCGGCAGAGAAAACATACCAGAGCTGAGGGCCAGCATACTGCATCACGCAGACCGGGACTTACACAAGTTTCTTGAAAACCTGAAAGGCCGCCTGAGTAAACCAACCCTGATCGTACTGATGTCCGATCACACGGCAAAAATCGTCGAACCAAATCTGGCGAAAAACTCAATCCCATTTTTGATGTACGCTACCGACGGCAGCGTTCCGGCCAAACATATTGATGCTGCGGTTTCACAGCGTGATATCGGCGCAACAATTCTGGACTGGATGGGCGGCAGTGCCCCATGGTTTACCGGCCAGTCGATGCTGCAGGAGCATGAAAACTACCGTACCAGCTTCTCAGACGGCAGCCTGTTTTTCTGGGTCAACAACCGCCACCTGGTGACGATTGATTCACTCGATGGCTCACTGCAGCGTTGCTACACCATAGGTGAGAACACGATCAAACTGCACAAAGCCGACTGCTCTGAAGAGTGGGTTCAGCCGCTCTATCAGCAGGGCCGGGACTTTAACAGCCTGACCCAGCAGCTGCTGTTCCAGGGAAAAACCACCGACTACCGCAATCTGCCGTCGATTTTTCCTGAGTCATAACTCAGCTGTTCTGTTTCAAAGGGAGCTTCGGCTCCCTTTTTTATGATTGTCCATCGCATATAAAAAATGCTATCCTTTCGCCCCATTTTTTATGCACATCCTTCTCTGCATGCCAGTGTCTGGCAGGCAAAGACAGTCATACCACAAGCGGAACTATCATGGGCAAAGGTACTTTATATATCGTCTCTGCACCGAGTGGCGCAGGTAAATCCAGTCTTATTTCAGCGCTGCTGGAAAAGAACCCGACTTACGCTATGAAAGTGTCGGTATCCCACACTACCCGTGGCATGCGTCCGGGTGAAGAAGACGGGGTCCACTACCACTTCGTCAGCAAAGACAAGTTTGAAGAACTTATCGAACAGGGTGCATTCCTGGAATACGCTGAAGTGTTCGGTAACTACTACGGTACTTCGCGCCCGTGGATCGAAGAGAACCTTGAAAAAGGCATCGACATCTTCCTCGATATCGACTGGCAGGGTGCGCAGCAGATCCGCAAGCAGATGCCACTGGCTAAGAGCATCTTTATCCTGCCGCCTTCGAAAGAAGAGCTGGAGCGTCGTCTGAACGCCCGCGGTCAGGACAGCGAAGCGGTGATTGCAAAACGCATGAGCGAAGCACAGTCAGAAATTTCACACTATGATGAATATGACTATGTGATCGTGAACGACGATTTCGATACCGCGACCGTCGATTTTAAAGCTATCCTTCGCGCTGAGCGACTGAAGCAGGACAAGCAGGCTGCTAAATACACCAGCATGCTTACCAGCCTATTGGCAGAATAAGCCTTTAGCCTGTATAATTTCTCGTCATACTAATTTTTTGTAACTAATTGGAGTCCTCATGGCACGCGTAACTGTTCAAGACGCTGTTGAAAAAGTTGGCAACCGTTTCGACCTGGTTCTTATTGCGGCTCGCCGCGCTCGTCAAATGCAAACTGGCGGCAAAGATTCACTTGTGCCTGAAGAGAACGATAAGCCAACTGTTATCGCTCTGCGCGAGATCGAAGAAGGCCTTATCACTAAAGAAGTTCTGGACGCACGTGAGCGCCAGGAGCAGCAGGAACAAGAAGCTGCTGAACTGGCTGCAGTGAGCAGCATTGCCCACAGCCGTTAATTCAGACGATCATTCAGCACAACACTTCGGGCCTGAACTTTGTATCTTTTCGAAAGCCTTAAAGACGTTGCCCAGGAATACCTAACAGAGCCTCAAATTGAGGCTCTGCGTCAATCTTATGTGGTAGCAAGAGATGCCCATGAAGGGCAAACCCGTTCTACGGGTGAACCATACATTATCCATCCCGTCGCCGTAGCCCGCATCCTGGCGGAAATGCGCCTCGATCAGGAAACCCTGATGGCTGCACTGCTGCACGACGTGATTGAAGATACGGAAACCACCAAAGAAGAGCTGGAAGCTCAGTTTGGTTCCACCGTCGCCGAGCTGGTTGACGGCGTCTCTAAGCTGGACAAACTGAAATTCCGTGACCGGAAAGAAGCTCAGGCGGAAAACTTCCGCAAAATGGTGCTGGCAATGGTGCAGGATATCCGCGTTATCCTGATCAAACTCGCCGACCGGACCCACAACATGCGCACCCTTGGCGCGCTGCGTCCGGACAAAAAGCGCCGTATCGCCCGTGAAACCCTGGAAATTTACGCACCGCTGGCGCACCGCCTGGGTATCCATAACATCAAGGTCGAGCTCGAAGAGCTGGGCTTTGAGGCCCTCTACCCCAATCGCTACCGGGTACTCAAAGAGGTGGTCAAGGCCGCCCGTGGTAACCGTAAAGAGATCATCCAGCGGATTCAGGGTGAGATCGCAGGCCGCCTGGAAGAAACCGGGCTGACCGCGCGCGTCTTCGGCCGTGAGAAAAACCTGTTCTCCATCTACAACAAGATGAAAACCAAAGAGCAGCGTTTCCACACCATTATGGACATCTACGCGTTCCGCGTTGTCGTCGATACCGCCGATACCTGCTACCGGGTACTGGGCCAGATCCACGGCCTGTACAAGCCAAAACCGGGCAAGATGAAAGACTATATCGCGGTGCCGAAAGCCAACGGCTATCAGTCACTGCACACCTCTATGGTTGGCCCTCACGGGGTACCGGTAGAAGTGCAGATCCGTACCGAAGATATGGACCAGATGGCAGACAAAGGTGTCGCGGCTCACTGGTCGTACAAAGCCAATGGTGAGAAATCCGGCACCACCGCTCAGGTGAAAGCCCAGCGCTGGATGCAGAGCCTGCTGGAGCTTCAGCAGAGCGCAGGTAACTCGTTCGAATTTATCGAGAACGTAAAATCTGATCTGTTCCCGGATGAGATCTACGTCTTTACCCCGAAAGGGCGCATCGTCGAACTGCCGGTCGGCGCGACTGCGGTCGATTTCGCTTACGCGGTGCATACCGATGTGGGTAACAGCTGTGTTGGTGCCCGGGTTGACCGTAATCCGTACCCGCTGAGCAAGGCGCTGAAAAACGGCCAGACGATTGAGATCATCAGCGCCCCGGGTGCCCGCCCGAACGCTGCATGGCTGAACTATGTGGTGACTTCACGCGCACGCACCAAGATCCGTCAGGTGCTGAAAACCATGCGCCGTGAAGAGTCGATCACCCTTGGCCGCCGTCTGCTTAACCACGCGCTGGGTGAACTGTCTATTTCAGATGTCAGCCAGGAAAACATTGAGCATGTGCTGGGCGAGCTCAAGATCGACTCGATGGACGATCTGCTGGCCGCTATCGGCCTTGGCGAACTGATGAGTATCGTGATCGCCCGCCGCCTGCTGGGTGATGCGGACGAGCTGACCGAAACAGAAAGTCAGGATGAAACCAGTAAGAAGAAACGTCTGCCTATCCGCGGCGCTGAAGGTATTCTGCTGACATTCGCCAACTGTTGTCACCCGATCCCGGACGACCATATTATCGCCCACGTTTCACCTGGCCGTGGCCTGGTGGTACACCGCGAGACCTGTCCGAACGTACGCGGTTACCAGAAAGAACCGGATAAATATATGGCGGTGGAATGGTCAGATGATTATGACCAGGAGTTCATCACCGAGCTGAAGATCGATATGCAGAATCACCAGGGTGCCCTGGCGGCACTGACTAATGTGATTTCGCAGACCGGCTCTAACATCCACGGCATTTCGACCGAAGAAAAAGACGGTCGTCTCTACACCGTGACTGTGATGCTCACCACAAAAGACCGGGTACACCTAGCCGGCATTATGAAGCGCATCCGCGTAATGACCCAGGTCACCAAGGTCCGTCGCCGTAAACACTAACTGCAATCCCGGCGAAAGCCGGGATTTTTTTATACGATTATGAATCCTGAACGCTACCAACGAATCCAGACCGTTTTAAAAGCCCGCCAGCCGGACCTGACCCTGTGCCTGGAAGAAGTCCACAAAGCCAATAACGTCTCGGCAATCGTCCGCAGTGCTGACGCCGCTGGTGTACACAAAGTTCACGCCGTATGGCCGGACGACAAAATGCGCATGCTGGGCCACACCTCAGCCGGCGCACGTAACTGGGTGGAAGTAGATACCCACAACAGCATCGACGCTGCAGTTGGCGAGTTAAAATCCCAGGGCATGCAGATCCTGGCGACCAACCTGTCCGACACAGCAGTCGATTTTCGCGAAATCGACTACACAAAGCCGACCGCCATCATTCTCGGCGGTGAAAAACACGGTATTTCCAAACACGCCCTGAGCCTGGCAGACCAGGATATCATCATCCCTATGGTTGGCATGGTGCAGTCGCTGAACGTTTCTGTTGCCAGCGCGCTTATTCTGTTTGAAGCCCAGCGCCAGCGTCAGCTTGCCGGTATGTACGACAAAGAGACTTCGTCCCTGCCTGAAGAGTACATCCACCGCGTCCTGTTCGAACGCGGCCACCCGGTACTGGCCAAAGTCGCCAAACGCAAAGGCCTGCCTTATCCTCCACTGGATGACGAAGGTCAGATCGTCGCTGAAGAGCAGTGGTGGGCAGAGATGCAGAGGAAATAAGAGCGGTTAGAGCGGTGCTGTGGTTCTGTGGTCCTGTTGAGAGACAACCCCACCATAGCACCATAGCACCATAGCACCATAGCACCATAGCACCATAGCACCATAGCACCATAGCACCATAGCACCATAGAACCATAGAACCATAGAACCATAGAACCATAGAACCATAGAACCATAGAACCATAGAACCACAGAACCACAGAACCACAGAACCATAGAACCACAGAACCACAGAACCACAGAACCACAGAACCACAGCACCATCATATCAACCCGCCATTGACCGAAATCACCTGGCGGGTCACGTAAGCCGCCGAGTCTGACATCAGGTAACTGACCAGCCCGGCGACCTCTTCCGGCTCCCCCATCCGGCCCATCGGCACCTGTGGCAGGGCATGTTCTTTAACATGCTCATCGATCATACCGGTATCAATCAGCCCCGGAGCCACGCAGTTGACCGTGATCCGGCGTTTGGCCAGTTCGAGTGCCAGTGATTTGGTTGCCGCGATCACCCCGCCTTTGGCAGCGCTGTAGTTGGTCTGTCCCCGGTTACCCATCAGGCCGGATACTGAAGCGAGAGTGATGATCCGCCCTCCCTTTCTGCTTCTGACCATAGGCATCACGCAGGGATGGAGGACATTGTAAAAACTGTCCAGATTGGTATGGATAACACCATCCCACTGCTCAGCCGTCATGGCAGGAAAAGCTGTATCCCGGGTGATCCCGGCGTTGTTCACCACTCCGTAATATGCCCCGTTTGCCTCAATATCGGCATCCAGTGCATATCTGCATTCATCACGGTCACTGATATCAAACCGGATCAGGCGACCAAAGCCGCCTTCCTGTTCTATCGTATCCAGCGTCGCCTGCGCGCCCTGCTTGTCGCCCATATAGTGGACCACAACCGTAAAACCCTCTTTTGCCAGCTGGATCGCGGTTGCCCTGCCGATCCCCTTGCTGGCCCCGGTTACCAATACCTGCTGGCTCATTACTGGCTCCTGCCTGTCATTGTTTTCAGTTTCTCTTTTGGCGGCACAAACACATTAAGCTGACACGTCGCCAGCACCTGCTGACCAGACTGAATCCGGGCGTTAAATACCGCCATTCCCTTGTCTTCCAGCACCTGTTCGGCATAGATATCAAGCCGCTGGTCCTTCTCAAAATGATCACACTCCGCTCTGTAGCGGCGGCTGCCAAGTAAAAAGCCCACCTGCGGCGCACTGCTCCGCTGCCTGGCGTGATAACCGGACCAGGCCGCCACGGACTGCGCCATCATCTCAACTCCGGTATAGGCCGGAACCGTCCGGCTCAACGGATCATAAAACAGGTTTGCGGCGGAAATATCCGCCTGACAATGAACACTTTTTTCCTGCACATCCAGCATCCGGTCGATCAGGATCATGGGCTTATCGTGAGGCAGAAATTCAGAAACGGAAGGATAGTCAGTCATGGGGGTATCCAAAAATCAGGCTGATATTATTACCGCCAAAAGCGAAGGAGTTACTCAAAATGGCTTTTCCGTTGAGCCGCTGCGGCTCTTCCACCAGCGCTATCTGTATGTCCGCGGCTTTATCCTGGCAACGCTGCCTGGGCAGCTCCAGGTTATAGCTCAGAATGTGCCAGGCGATAGCCGCCTCCACTGCACTGGCCGCGCCAAGCGTATGTCCGGTCAGGGGCTTGGTGGAACTGACCGGAGCCTGCGTCCCGAACACCCGGCTGATGGCCCGGCTCTCCATGCTGTCGTTAAGCGGGGTTGCGGTGCCATGCGCGTTGATATAACCAATATCCTGCGCAGTCAGACCCGCGTTTTTAAGCGCTTTTCTCATCGCCTGCTCCGCGCCATTTCCTTCCGGGTGAGGCGCAGAGATATGGTGGGCATCAGAGCTGTCGCCCGCCCCGAGCAGGGCGATATCTGACACTTCCCGGCTCAGCAGCATAAACGCCGCCGCTTCACCAATATTGATCCCGCTGCGCTTCTCACTGAAAGGCCGACACAAATGCCCGGACAGTGCTTCAAGACCGTTAAATCCATTCAGAGTCAGGCCACAGAGACTGTCAGCCCCACCAACCAATACTGCATCGGCCAGTCCGCTTTTCAACAGGCGCTGAGCGGTAATAAACACCCGTCCACTGGACGAGCAGGCGGTAGAAATCCCATAACAGGGCCCGGACATCCCAAAGTAAGCAGCAATGAATTCGCTGGGATTGCCAAGCTCCTGCTTCGAATAGTGGTAATCTTCGGGGAACGCGCCGGTATCCTGCCTGATCCTCAGAGCAGCCTCTCCTTCTGCTATTCCGGAAGTACTGGTCCCGATGATCACCGCCACCCGGCTGGCACCGTACTTCTCAACGGCATCAGCGACTTCAGCTTCAATCTGCCTAAGCGCAGACAGCGCCAGACGATTATTACGGCTGTCAAAGCGGCTCAAATGCTCAGGAACCGCAGGCAGGGACTCTTTGACCCGGCCAGTGACCGTCGAACTACCGCTGTTGAGTATGTCATGCTCTTCAGTCATGTTGGATAGCAGCTCTCCGGACAGGCAGCGATGGATCTGATCATGGTCTTCTCCCATAGCGGAATGAAAACCACAGGCCCTGATATAGACCGGAGAGTTATGTGGTGCTGACGCATCTGTTGATGAGATATCGGATACAGACATAGTTACTACCTGTGAGAAATCAAAAATTAAGTTGTACTGACAGCGCCTAACGGCTTCATCGCCTGCTGTAACGGAACCCGGCCACCGGTCTTGTGCCACCACTCCACTTTGCTGAGAAACACTTTCGGAGAAGCCAGACACATCTTCTGTGTATCCTGCCTGACGGCAACCTGGCAGGTATGCGCCCGGCACATCCTCTCTCCCGTTCCGGCGTCATAAATGACGTAATCCACCCGGAGCCGGTTTTCCCACTCGGTAAGCCGTGCCGTCACCCGTATTTCGTGGTTATAGGGAATGGCTTTGATGTACTTAACCCGGGTATCAATCACAGGCCACAAAAAGCCGGAGTCCTGCATTTCCCGGTATCCATAACGGATTTTTTCCATCAGCACCCGGCGCGCTTCCTCAAAAAAACGAAAGTAGTTCCCGTGATAAACCACCCCCATAGGATCGGCATCCTGGAATGAGGTGACCAGAGTCACCCCGGTTTCCAGCGGGTATTCCTCCCCGGCCATCACTCACTCTCCGGATAAAGCGTCCAGTGGCGCTGCTGAATATGGCTGACAAAGCAGCGCAGATCGGCTTCAAGTGGCCGGTCTTCGGTAATAAAGTCAAAGTCGCTGAGCACCGCATCACGAATCGCTTTCAGGCCGCCACTCATGTCACGCTCATCCAGCTCATTCTGACGGCGACGGATCTCCAGCGCCTGAACACTGGCCAGCAGTGATGCGGCTGCGACCTGCTCGGTCAGCTCCAGCACCCGGATACAGTCCCGGGCAGCAATAGTACCCATGCTGACTTTGTCCTGGTTGTGGCACTCGGTTGAGCGGGAAAACACACTCGCCGGCATGGTGTGTTTGAGCGCTTCGGCGGTCCAGGCAGAAATCCCTATCTGTACCGCTTTAAAGCCGTGGTTGATGGGCTTGCGTTCCCCCTCTGCTCCGGTCAGGTTAAACGGCAGGCCATTGTTAAACTTGTAATCCATCAGCTGAGCCATCTGCCGGTCGAGCAGGTCGGCCAGATTGGCGATTCCGGTTTTAAGCGTATCCATTGCCATGGCAATATGACCGCCATAGAAATGACCACCGTGGAGCACCCGCCGGTTATCCCCGTCAATAATCGGATTGTCATTGGCGCTGTTGAGTTCGTTTTCAATAAGCTGCCTCACCCAGGGCAGTGAGTCCTGCACGGTACCGATCACATGGGGAGCACAGCGCAGTGAATAACGGTCCTGAAGACGGTCACTGTTGCCCGGCGGGCGCTCCGCCTTAAGATCATCACGCAACCAGCTGGCGATCTGCTGCTGACCCGGGTGCGGCTTCACCGCAAACAGCGCCTCATCAAAGTGAAAATCATTGCCCTGAATACCAACCGATACCAGGGCAGTAATTTTGGTGCAAATCTGCGCGAGATACTCAGCCCGCTTGTATGCCAGACAAGCCAGAGCCGTCATCACTGATGTGCCATTCATCAGCGCCAGGCCCTCTTTTGGCCGGAGCTGAATCGGTCTGATACCCAGTTCGTCAAACAGTTCCCGGGTAGCGCGGGTTTCGCCTTTGTACAACACCTCCCGCTCACCGATAAGCGCTGCCGCCAGATAGGAGAGCGGTGTCAGATCCCCGCTGGCACCAACCGAGCCTTCCTGGGGAATACGGGGAGCAATATCGTGATTGATCAGGGTGACAATTTGCGACAACAACTGAGAAGTCACCCCGGATACACCCTGCGATAATGAGCACAAACGGGTCGCCAGCACCGCCCTGGCCTGTTGATGAGAGAGATCGTCTCCCAGTCCACAGCCATGAAAACGGGTCAGGTGCAACGGAAGTTCGTCAACCAGAGCGGGAGGAATAGCCACCGTACAGGAGTCACCATAGCCGGTCGTCACCCCGTAAATGACCCCTTCTTCCTTAAGAAGGTCCTCCAGAAAAGCCACACCCCGCTCAATTTTGTCAACGAAATCAGCGGAACTGTTCAGGGATGCGTTAGCACCGTTTGCAATTGCGACCACATCTTCAATACAAAGACGACCGGCGCCAAAAGTAATACTGGTTTGATTATCCATTTCCATCTCAATCATCACTCTGGTTCAAATTAGTTACGTTATCTTTCACAGGACTGAGCAGAATCCGCCCCGATGAATGCACCGCACCACCGGCCGAGTAATACCTGAAGCTCAGCTTCTCCCTGGCCTCATCCCAGCCGAGCTCCAGTTCAACATCAGCATCCGGCAATATTGGCTGCTGGAACTTAATCACTTCCATCCCGCCAAATGCACCGGATACGCCCAGACAGGCCGTGGCGAAGTAAACCGCCCAGTCAATCTGAGTCACTCCCGGCAAAATGGGAAAGCCCTCAAAGTGACCATTAAAGTCGGCAATATCCTCATCGACATGAAGGCTGAGTACCGCTTTATGGTCCTCAATTCGGGAACTCACTACGGCCGGTTTTCGCTTATCCATTAGCTCAGCTCTCCTGGTTAAACAGTTGCTCAATCACGGCGACCTGCCGCTTTCCCTGACTGTTAAGCGGGACTTCCTCAACCACCCTGAACCTGCGGGGAATGGCGGCGGGTTCAAGCCAGTTCTTAAGCTGCTTTCTCAGCAACAGCCAGAACTTACCCCTTCCGGTTTGCTGCATTACATTCACTCCTTCAGAAGTGAGCACGATGACCGCATACAGCACCAGCCGGGATTCCTGCACCGGGATCACTGCACTCTCGGCAATCCACTCCAGCTGGTCGAGGCGTTTTTCTGTCTCGACCAGGGAGACGCGTTTCTCTTCGATTTTTACAATCCGGTCTGTGCGCCCAAGCAGTTCAAAACGGGTTTCGTCCCGGAAACAGCACTCATCCGCCGTCTGATACCACTCACTGCCATTAATGTGCACCGCCTTTACCCGAAGGCAGTTTTCTTCGTTCTGCCTGGCGTCCACACCGGGAAGCAAGTTCCATGGCTGTGACGCTTTCTTCTGCTGACGATAAGCGATACCGCCGGTTTCTGTACTGCCAAAGACTTCAAACGGATACACCCCAAGGCAGGCTTTGGTTTGCTCTGCGGCATTTTTTGACAATGGGCCACCGGATGAAAAAACACTCCGGAGCGGTAAAGCACTTTTACCTTCACCAAGCCGCTTGAGCAGAGCGGGACTGCTGATCAACACCAGGTCATCGCTGGCGTGAGAAAGTAACTGCTCAGGAAACTCAAGATTGACCACCGAAAACGCGCGCCCTGACAACAGAGGCCAAAGCACCCGAAACAGCAGGCCATAAATGTGCTGATGAGAAACCGTACTCTCCACCCTTGTCCCCCGCAGTCTTTCTCCCCACAACTGTTCCAGAATTCTGACCTCAGACTCCAGCTGATACAGGGACTTAACGACAGGCTTGGGATCGCCACTGGAACCGGAAGTAAACAGGGTGAGTGACACCGACTGGCTGTCCAGCCGCGGCCAGTGATTGATTTTTCCCTGACCGGATGCTGAAACGGGCAGCTGTTTAATCCCGCTTAATGCCGGCACCATCCCGTCACACAGCATCAGGTCAAAAGCCGGGGCGAGTTCCTGCAAAGCCTGTGGCTGGCAGTTCCCCGGTATAACGAGCTTTTTGTGGGCATAACAGCAGGCGAGCAGCCCCACACAAAACAGGTAGCTGCTGTCAAAGCAGAGCGCGACCCTCTCAGCGCCGGTATCGACAAGCGCATCAAAGGTGCTGCTTACGTCCCGCTGAAACTGAGTCCAGCTCATCGATGCCCGGGTATCAAACGCCACAACAGACTCAGGTGGCCTGCGGAGCGAAAATACCCCTCCTGAACAACAATTTTCCAATGTCACATCCTGTAAACTGGCCGGAAATAACTGTCGGTTTACTCTTCAGTCTGAGACGATATGTATTTCGCCAGACTGGCAACCGACGAAAAATATTGCTGAGTATTCGCATCGTCACCATCAATATTCACCTGGTACTGTTTCTTTAGCGCCAGACCTAATTCCAAAGCATCAATAGAATCCAGTCCCAGGCCATCACCGAATAAAGGCGCATCGGTATCAATATCTTCAATGGTCATATCTTCAAGGTTTAATGACTCAATAATCAGAACCTTTATTTCATCATGCAATTTATTCATCAGAGTACCTTTCTGTTACTTACATCAATTAAGACAACTTTTTTCGTGTCTGAAACTCTATCTTTTCAGGTAAGCTTTAAAAAGAACAAAAAATAGCATGGAATTATTTTTTGCGAGAAAGACCAGCAAAAACAAAATAAACACCCTGATATTTACCGTTCCAGACTTGAGTGTTTAATTTATCAGTCAGACACCTTTCCTGCGAAAAACCCAGCCGTGATCGGATGATGAAAGTCTCCACTCCCTCTGCCCTGACAAGTAATTTCTCAAAAACTCCAGTCCCTGAGTGAGGCAGCTCACCTCATCCGGTAACCCACAGTGCCGCACCGTAAACTGCTCACCCTGCGACAACACCAGACCAAACGCATAGTCATGGTAATCCTCTGATTCATAATGGCTGTAAGCCTCCGGAACCGGCTCATCAAAGTCCACCAGCAACACCTTGTGCTGTGGGTTCTCAGCCAGGTAGAGCCATGCTTCTGTCAACGCACTGAAGAAGGTGTTGGTTCCTGCAGACACCGAGGTTAAGGGAAGTGCTTTTTTGGTGGCGATAGTGGTGAGTCCGGCCGCAGTATTATGCACAGACTGAGAAAAAAATATGGGGGATAATTCCTCTCCCCGAATTATATCTTCCAGTAATTTAACGCTTCGGTGTAACTCACCGTGCCGGCTTGAAAAAACCAGATAGTCGACATCATTACGGCTTAATAACTCCGCCGCAACCTGGACTGACAACTTACTCAGATTACTCATTCTTCTCCGCATCATGGCTGGAACAGAAGACACTCTGGCATTATCATCATAATCCCATGCTAAAGTATGAGACCAGGATATCCAATTTTCGTCACTGCTTATTTTTGAGGAATTCGCTGAGCAATCAGCAACATTAAATGAAAACACAGATTCCGTAACTGACATATTACTTAACCAACATCATATAAAGCCTTAATTCAACAATGCTCTCATACTAATTCACGAACAGTGCAGCATGGCTATTTTTCCTGAATGTCATTGCTTTTTTTTGGTATGCGTCTGAATAATGGCTGCAGAGTTGCCATAACGCCGCTGTCGTATTGCGAGCGGATAAACAAAATGCCAGGATCTTCAGGCGGGCAACTGACCGGACACGTTTAGTCAGGCACCATCACACCCGTAAGTCTTGCACATCCGGCTTTTTCCTCTCAAACTAGCTATTTAGCCCATAATCAGCCCGAGGAAATAACCATGTCCCAACTTCTCTCTGCCATTCCACTGACCGAGCTGTCCGGTGTCGGCGCCAAAGTGGCGGAGAAGCTGGCAAAAGTCGGGCTGAACACGGTCCAGGATCTGCTTTTTCACCTGCCGCTTCGTTATGAAGACCGCACCCGCATCTATCCTATGGTGAAACTGCACCCGGGCCTGTGGTGTGCTGTGCAGGGCAAAGTGATGGCGGTCGACACCATTTTTGGTAAGCGCAAGATGCTGACGGTAAAGATCAGTGACGGCAATGGCACCATTACCCTGCGTTTCTTTAATTTTACCGCCGCGATGAAAAACAACTTCTCCCAGGGAAGACTGGTGCACGCCTATGGTGAAATAAAACGCGGCGGGATCGGGCTGGAGATCATCCACCCGGAATACAAGTTTTTTACCTCTCAGCAGCCGGTCGATACCGAAGCCAGCCTGACTCCGGTCTACCCAACCACAGATGGACTGCGCCAGCTGACCCTTCGCAGCCTGACCGACCAGGCTCTGGCTCTGCTGGACAAAGCGGCAGTTCAGGAGCTGCTGCCATCGGGGATGTACGATCATCAGATGAGCATGAATCAGGCGCTGCACATCATCCACCGCCCTTCTCCGCAGATAGACCTGGAAGCCTTTGAGCGTGGCGACCACCCGGCGCAGCGGCGGCTGATCATCGAAGAGCTGCTGGCACAAAACCTCTCCATGCTGGCGGTACGCAGCAAGGGCCAGCTCGACAGTGCCCTGCCACTGCCTTATATGGACAACCTGAAACAACAGCTGCTGGCTCAGCTGCCTTTCTCACCGACCGGTGCCCAGCAGCGGGTCGTTGCAGAAATTGAGACCGATCTTGCCAAACCGCACCCTATGATGCGGCTGGTACAGGGCGATGTAGGCTCCGGCAAAACCCTGGTGGCAGCACTGGCGGCGGTACAGGCGATTGAACACGGTTATCAGGTCGCCCTGATGGCACCGACCGAACTGCTGGCCGAGCAGCACGCGCTCAACTTTGCCGGCTGGTTTGAAAAACTGAGCATGGGCGGGGAGCCCATCCAGGTCGGCTGGCTGGCAGGAAAGCTGAAAGGCAAAGCCCGCGAGGCCGAACTGGCGCGGATAAAATCCGGCGAAGCCAAAATGGTGGTCGGCACTCACGCCCTGTTCCAGGAACAGGTAGAGTTTGACCACCTTTCTCTGGTCATCATCGATGAGCAGCACCGCTTTGGTGTCCACCAGCGCCTTACCCTGCGCGAAAAAGGCATTAAACAGGGGGCTTTCCCGCATCAGCTGATAATGACCGCTACGCCGATCCCAAGGACTCTGGCGATGACCGCCTATGCGGATCTCGAAACTTCGGTTATCGACGAACTGCCACCAGGCCGTACCCCAATTCAAACAGTCGCTATTCCCGATACCCGCCGCAAAGATGTGATCGACCGGGTGCGCAGCGCCTGTCTCGACGGCAAGCAGGCCTACTGGGTCTGTACCCTGATTGATGAGTCGGAAGTGCTGGAAGCCCAGGCAGCAGAAATCACCGCTGAAGAGCTGAAGCTGCAACTGCCGGAACTGAAGATTGGCCTGGTACACGGACGAATGAAACCGGCTGAGAAGCAGGAGATCATGGCGCAGTTTAAAAACAATGAGCTGCACCTTCTGGTAGCGACCACAGTGATCGAAGTCGGGGTAGATGTGCCCAACTCCAGCCTGATGATCATCGAAAACCCGGAGCGTCTGGGTCTGGCTCAGCTGCATCAGCTGCGCGGCCGGGTTGGCCGGGGCTCAGTCGCCAGCCACTGTGTGCTGCTCTACCACGCGCCACTCTCCAACACCGCCCAGAAACGCCTTGGCGTACTGCGTGAAAGCAACGACGGCTTTGTGATCGCCCAGCGCGACCTGGAAATCCGCGGCCCCGGTGAACTGCTGGGCACCAAACAGACCGGTCTGGCCGATTTTAAAATCGCCGACCTGGTACGTGACCAGCGCCTTATCCCGGAAGTGCAGCACATCGCCCGCCATATCCATGAACGCTACCCGCAAAACGCCCAGGCGATTATTGATCGCTGGCTGGGGGAGCGGGATATATACGCGAAGGCGTAGGAAGGCGCTGGGCGCTGGGCGCTGGGCGCTGGGCGCTGGGCGCTGGGCGCTGGGCGCTGGGCGCTGGGCGCTGGGCGCTGGGCGCTGGGCGCTGGGCGCTGGGCGCTGGGCGCTGGGCGCTGGGCGCTG
>NZ_JBSDZD010000025.1:0-27498 GCF_056726165.1 Vibrio sp. 9-16B-A1 | reverse complement strand
AAGAATTTGCTTGGCGACCATAGCGTTGTGGACCCACCTGATTCCTTGCCGAACTCAGAAGTGAAACGCAATAGCGCCGATGGTAGTGTGGGGCTTCCCCATGTGAGAGTAGGACATCGCCAGGCTTCAAATTTTAAAGTTTGCTTTGGACAAAGCAGGCTTACCACCAAATTCAGTGTGCTGATATAGCTCAGGTGGTAGAGCGCATCCTTGGTAAGGATGAGGTCCCCAGTTCGAGTCTGGGTATCAGCACCAGTAATTTTTCTTGACGACCATAGCATTGTGGACCCACCTGATTCCTTGCCGAACTCAGAAGTGAAACGCAATAGCGCCGATGGTAGTGTGGGGCTTCCCCATGTGAGAGTAGGACATCGTCAGGATTATATTTCAGACTTGTCTGACCAGCGGAGTGGTAGTTCAGTTGGTTAGAATACCGGCCTGTCACGCCGGGGGTCGCGGGTTCGAGTCCCGTCCACTCCGCCACTTCTTTTGAAGCCTCGTCGATTGACGGGGCTTTTTGTGTTTCTGGGGACTGAAAAGTTTACTTCCGGTTTCGGGGGATTGGTTCGTGGTACGCGGGCGCTTCGCTCCGTGGTTCGAGGGGCTATGGTGTTCCACCATGCTCAGTTTCACACTCTCCACAGAACCGTTGTTCCCCGAATCTCGTCCCACGAAGCGCAGCGCACACGTCCCTGTATTTACTCCAGAAAGCCCACTGACAGCTTCATTGCCATCAAAGCGAACATTCCACACCACTTTCACCTTCATCCCCTTAAAACGCCATACAGAAGCTCTGAACATTTCACAAAAGTGACTCCTGTAACTTTTTAAAAGCAGAGCGTTTGATGAGAGGTTATGTTGCGCTTTTTCAGCGAATTAGCGCTCGTTTTTCAGCCCACAATCCTTAGAATAGGGCCATTGCGCATTTTCAGGAGTCTGGTATGGGCCAGGGGTACATTTTAGGTTT
Organism: Vibrio sp. 9-16B-A1; assembly: GCF_056726165.1. Classification (NCBI taxonomy): domain Bacteria; kingdom Pseudomonadati; phylum Pseudomonadota; class Gammaproteobacteria; order Vibrionales; family Vibrionaceae; genus Vibrio; species Vibrio sp. 9-16B-A1. The sequence goes on along the minus strand of NZ_JBSDZD010000025.1, from coordinate 26,531 downwards.
TATCGCACTGGGTGGGGCATTTGGTGCCTGCTCGCGTTATTTGGTGTCTGAGCTGTGTGTGGTTCTGCTTGGGCGCGGATTTCCTTATGGCACGCTGACCGTTAACGTAGTGGGTTCTTTCATCATGGGTCTGCTGATCGCGGCCTTTGAAAGTGAGTTGCTGGCGACTGAGCCCTGGCGTCAGATCATCGGTCTGGGGTTTCTCGGTGCCCTGACCACCTTCTCTACTTTCTCGATGGACAACGTCCTGCTGATGCAGCAGGGGGCGTTTTTCAAGATGGGCCTTAACGTACTCCTGAACGTAGTACTGAGTATTTCAGCGGCCTGGCTTGGTTTCCAGTTGCTGATGCGCAGCTGATAAGACTAGGAGACGTTAAAAAGTTGTTGGTTAATTCACCGGCAACTCTCTATAATAGTCGCCACTTGTCGGAGTGCTTAGTCCTCTTTTGGAGGGCATAGCTGAGACCGCATTGCGGGATCCGTTGAACCTGATCAGGCTAATACCTGCGAAGGGAACAAGAGAAGATAATTCAAATAGGCGGCACTCTGTCTGAATTTTGCCGTCCTGTCTTTCGCGCTCCTGATCTGTCTCAGATTCAGGGAGCCTCTTGTAGCACCAATCCGATAAGCATTTTCTTCATATTACTCAATAGGAAAAATGCGATGTCGACACGTAAACAAGCCAGACAACAGGCGAAGCAATTCATTGACAGCCTGTCTGTGACTCCTTACCCCAATTCTGAAAAAGTCTACGTTGAGGGAAGCCTGAATAACATTCGGGTACCAATGCGTGAGATCTCCCTGGCCGACAGTCTCGTCGGTGGTACCAAAGATAACCCGGTGTTTGAACCCAATGAGCCGGTACGCGTCTATGACACCTCTGGTGTTTACACCGACCCTGAGCACCATATCGACCTTTACAGCGGCCTGCCAAAGCTGCGCAGTGAGTGGATTGATGACCGCGGTGATACCGAGCTGCTTGAAAGTGTAAGCTCAGTCTACACCCAAGAGCGGCTCAACGACGAAACCCTGGATGAACTTCGTTACGGTAATCTGCCTCCGGTAAAACGCGCCAAAGAAGGGAAGTGCGTGACTCAGATGCACTATGCCCGTCAGGGAATTATTACCCCTGAGATGGAGTACATTGCCATTCGCGAAAACATGGGCCGGCAGAAGTACCGTGATGAGCAGCTGAACATTCAGCATCCGGGCCAGAGCTTTGGTGCGAATCTGCCCGAAGACATCACCCCTGAATTTGTCCGCCGGGAAGTGGCGGAAGGCAGGGCGATCATCCCGGCCAACATCAACCATCCTGAAGCTGAACCTATGATCATCGGGCGTAACTTTCTGGTGAAAGTGAACGCTAACATAGGTAACTCTTCGGTCACTTCCTCCATCGAAGAAGAAGTCGAGAAGCTGGTATGGTCTACCCGCTGGGGTGCCGATACCGTCATGGACCTCTCCACCGGCCGTAATATTCATGAGACCCGCGAGTGGATCCTGCGTAACAGTCCGGTTCCGATCGGAACCGTACCTATGTATCAGGCGCTGGAAAAGGTAAACGGCATTGCAGAGAACCTGACCTGGGAAGTGATGCGCGATACCCTGATCGAACAGGCGGAACAGGGGGTGGATTACTTCACCATTCACGCTGGTCTGCGTCTTCACCATGTGCCGATGACGGCGAAGCGCGTAACCGGGATTGTTTCCCGTGGTGGTTCCATCATTGCCAAGTGGTGTCTGGCTCATCACCAGGAGAGCTTTCTTTATACCCATTTCCGTGAAATTTGTGAGATCTGTGCTCAGTACGATATCTCACTTTCACTGGGGGATGGCCTGCGTCCAGGCTCAGTTGCGGATGCCAATGACGAGGCTCAGTTTGCAGAGCTGAGAACTCTGGGTGAGCTGACGACGATCGCATGGGAACACGATGTTCAGGTGATTATCGAAGGCCCGGGCCATATCCCGATGCACATGATCAAAGAGAACATGGATGAGCAGTTAGAGCACTGCCACGAAGCGCCTTTCTATACCCTTGGCCCCCTGACCACCGACATTGCGCCAGGCTATGACCACATTACTTCCGGTATCGGTGCTGCGCTGATCGGTTGGTACGGATGTGCCATGCTTTGCTACGTGACACCAAAAGAACACCTGGGGCTGCCAAACAAAGAAGACGTTAAGACCGGTCTCATCACTTACAAACTTGCCGCTCACGCAGCCGACCTTGCGAAGGGCCACCCGGGTGCACAGGTGCGTGATAACGCATTGTCAAAAGCCCGCTTTGAGTTCCGCTGGGAAGACCAGTTTAACCTTTCGCTTGACCCTGTTACGGCGCGGGCATTCCATGATGAGACCCTGCCTCAGGACTCCGGCAAGGTCGCGCACTTCTGTTCTATGTGCGGCCCCAAGTTCTGTTCCATGAAGATTTCTCAGGAAGTGCGCGAGTACGCCAAAGGCATCAATCAGGGCGAAGCGATTGAAGTGAGCCTGCTGGATGATCCACTCGAAGGCATGAAGCAGAAATCTGAGCAGTTTAAAGCTCAGGGTTCTCAGTTATATCGTCTGGCTGAGGAAGGAGAGCTGGAGTCATGAACCGGTTATTAATCCCGGTTGATTTCATTGAGCTGACCGGGTTGGTACAGAACTGCCTATTCGCAGCAGAGGAGCAGGGGTTCGACATCAGCAAAGTGGAGCTGGGCATAAGCCCTGCTCGATACTTTGAGCTTGATTTGGAGGGGAGAAGCCTGCGCTTCTCTCCGGACTCAGATCAGAATGATGCAACCCATCTCAACTATGGCCCTGAAGACAGAGCTTTAAATGGTAGTGGTGAAGCCAACCAGCTGGTTGCCGGATTAAGCCCAAAACAGGTAGTTTTCGGCGCGCACTATCAGGGTGGGCTTGTGGACTTGTGGCTCAACAGCGAAGGAAACACTTGCGCTGTTTATTATGAAAACGCAGGTGAGCGCGAACCACATTTAGCCTGGTTGATGACGGCGCTGGCACTGGATTTTCCTTTGGAAGATGCACTGATGTTGGCACGAGCGGCAACAATAACCGGTGTTTCACGTGAAACATGGCCGACCGAGCCTGAGCTGTTTCCAACACCGGTACTGAATGACCCAGCCCTGGGTATCAGAGCCTGTGGGCTCAACAGAGTACAGTTCCTTCCAACTGACCGTGTTGAGCTCGGATTCTACCCTGTTGTAGACAGCGTGGAGTGGGTCGAGCGTTTGCTGACGCTGGGTGTGAAAACAGTCCAACTGCGGATCAAGGACCCGTTTCAGCCTGACCTTGAACAACAGATCGAAAAGGCATCTGCTCTGGGAAGGGAAAATAAGGCACAGCTGTACATCAATGATTACTGGCAACTCGCTATTAAGTATGGGGCATACGGCGTTCACCTTGGTCAGGAAGATCTGGAAGTCGCAGACCTGGATGCGATTCAGTCTGCCGGTATCCGACTGGGTCTTTCGACTCATGGCTACTATGAACTGATGCGTATCAGACAGCTTCAGCCGAGCTACATCGCTCTTGGCCACATATTCCCAACCACTACAAAACAGATGCCTTCAAAGCCTCAGGGCCTGGTTCGACTGGCGCGCTACCAGCGTCTGTCTGCAGGTATTCCAACCGTTGCTATTGGCGGTATCGACCTGACCAACGCAGAGCAGGTACTGGCATGTGGCGTTGACAGTCTGGCTGTGGTCAGGGCCGTTACTCAGAGCAGTGAGCCGGAAAAAGTGTTTAAGGCATTTACCCGGCTTTTGGAACAGAGGTTTGAGAAATCCCGGGAGAACGCCAATGCTCTCTGACAACGAGTTTATCCGCTATCAGCGACAAATTGCGCTGGATGAAATTGGAGAGCAGGGGCAGCAAAGGCTCAGTCAGGCCAGGGTGCTGGTTGTAGGGTGTGGCGGACTGGGAAATCCGGTTGCGCTCTATCTGGGTGGTGCCGGGGTGGGCAACCTGGTTCTGGCCGACGGGGATTGTGTGGAAGTCAGTAACCTGCATCGTCAGATTGGATTCAGCCAGCAAAGCGTTTCGCATAACAAAGCTGCGGCGCTGGCTGATCAGGTTCTGGCCGCGAATCCTCAGATCCGGGTCAGGTCGGTTCAGGCGATGCTCGATGGAGAGCGTCTGTTACTGGAAGTGCAGCAGGCCGATTTGGTGCTGGACTGCAGCGACAACTTTGATACGCGTTATGCGGTGAATCAGGCCTGTTTAAAAGCAGGGAAACCTCTTATCAGCGCGGCTGTGACCGGCTGGAATGGCCAGCTTCTTCTGCTCAGGCCTGATGCCGGACAGCCCTGCTACCGGTGCCTGTTTCCCGCGCCACCGGAGCAGAAACGTAACTGCAGTACGCTTGGTGTTGCCGGACCGGCCGTGGGTGTTATGGGCAGCAGTCAGGCGTTGCTGGCTTTGCGTTATTTGCTGGGTGTAGAGGGTAATGCAGCTGGCAGGTTGCAGTTGTTTAAGGGTCAGAGCTTCAGCTGGCGTCAGCTGCAGCTGACTCAATCAGCTGACTGTCCGGACTGTTCAGCCACTGCCGCAGAAACATCAGCCAGGAAGAGTGTGACTGCTGAGAACAAGGAGAACTACGCATGATTACTGTCAGTGTTAATCAGGAATACGTGACTGTTGCGGAAGCGACTACGCTGGAGCAACTAATCAAAGGGCTGCTGGAATCTGTAAATGGCCACGCAGCGGCCGTCAATCAGGTGATCATTCCACGCGCTGATTGGGCCGGTTATGTGGTCAATGACGGTGACCAGATCAGCCTGTTTCAGGCCATTGCAGGAGGGTAAAAGGATGCAAAAACTGAATAGTAAAGACAGGCTGGTTATCGCCGGTCATGAGTTTGAGTCGCGCCTGTTCACTGGTACCGGCAAGTTTGCTTCCGGCCGTCTGATGGCTCAGTCATTGATTGAATCCGGTTCGCAGCTGGCGACCATGGCGCTCAGGCGGGTGGATCTGAATGAACGTCAGGACGACATCCTTGGGCCTTTGATCGAAAACAAAATCAAACTGCTGCCAAATACGTCCGGAGCCAAAACGGCAAAAGAAGCCATTTTTGCTGCGCACCTGGCGCGTGAAGCACTCGGTACCAGCTGGCTCAAGCTGGAGATTCATCCCGATCCCAAGTACCTGATGCCGGACCCAATCGAAACCCTGGCGGCGGCAGAGCAACTGGTAAAAGAGGGATTTGTGGTCCTGCCGTACTGCCATGCTGACCCGGTGTTGTGTAAGCGCCTCGAAGAGGTGGGCTGTGCAGCAGTGATGCCGTTGGGGGCTCCAATCGGTTCAAACCAGGGGCTGGTATCGGAAGAGTTCCTGCGGATTATCATTGAACAGGCGAATGTCCCTGTAGTCGTGGATGCCGGCATAGGTGCACCTTCACATGCGGCCAAAGCGATGGAAATGGGGGCTGATGCCGTGCTGGTGAATACCGCTATCGCATCGGCCAGCGATCCTGTCGTGATGGCAAATGCGTTCAGGCTCGCAGTAGAGGCAGGACGTATTGCTTATAAAAGCGGGTTGGCAGGAAAGGGTATTCAGGCCAGCGCGTCGAGCCCTCTGACCGCATTTCTGGAGAGTTAGACCATGGCGTTTAGTGACTACTTCAGGGAACTGGACTGGGAGCAAACCCGTATGTCCATCTACTCGAAAACAGCGCGGGATGTCGAAGCGGCACTGGGCAAATCCAGCCGTAGTCTGGATGACTTTATGGCGTTGCTTTCTCCGGCTGCAGAGCCTTATCTGGAACAGATGGCTCAATTGTCTTTTGCTGCGACCCGTAAGCGTTTTGGTCATACGGTTTCGATGTATGTGCCACTTTATCTTTCCAATCTGTGCTCCAATCAGTGCACTTATTGTGGCTTTTCGATGGAGCACAGGATCAAACGAAAGACGCTTACTGAAGCTGAAATTGGCGCTGAAATCCGTGCGATTAAGGCCATGGGTTTTGACAGTCTGTTGCTGGTCACCGGCGAGCATGAGCGCAAAGTCGGGATGGATTACTTCCGTCAGGTGCTGCCAAAAGTCCGGCCTGAATTCAGTTATCTGGCCATGGAAGTGCAGCCCCTGAAGCAGGATGAATACGCTGAGCTGAGAGAGCTTGGGCTCGATGCGGTGATGGTATATCAGGAGAGTTATCATCCATCGACGTATGCAAAGCATCACCTGAAAGGGAACAAAAGCGACTTTGAGTATCGCCTGAATACCGCCGACCGGTTAGCATCTGCCGGCATCGATAAAATTGGTATTGGCGCGTTAATCGGTCTGGATGACTGGCGCACGGAAAGCTGTTTCGTTGCAGAGCACCTGAGCTACCTGGAGCGGACCTACTGGACGAGCCGCTACTCCATTTCGTTCCCGCGCATCCGTCCCTGTGAGGGCAGCATTGAGCCCAAATCGGTGATGAGTGACAGGCAGCTGGTGCAACTGATTTGCGCCTATCGTCTGTTTAACAACGAAGTCGAGTTGTCGCTCTCAACCAGGGAGTCTGAGCACTTTCGCGATAACGTGATGCCTCTGGGGATCACCACCGTATCCGCCGCATCCCAGACTCAGCCGGGCGGTTATGCGGAACCACAGCAGGAACTGGAGCAGTTCGCTATCAGCGATGAACGCAGTGCGGAAGAGGTTGCTGCAGCAATCAAATCCAAAGGACTGGAAGTTGTCTGGCGGGACTGGCACCAAGCTTATTCAGGTGGATACACGGATGCATCAGTATAATCATAATCCTGACTCGGTTTATGACTGATTGTTGTCGCTGTTCCTGAGTCGTATCGGTGTTTCACGTGAAACACGGGATGAAACAGCAGAGTCTGTTCAGGTAAGCTGAGGCAAAAAAGAACCCCGATAGCTGAGTGCGACTATCGGGGGGATATTGGGTTCTGGGTCGCTCCGCTACGGGGACCTGGGTTTCTGGGCTGGCTTGATGATTCGCTGTGAGATAGTGGAAGCATCAACTTGACGCCAATCACAGCGTGGGAAAACCTGCAGTACCCAGTACCCAGTACCCAGTACCCAGTACCCAGAGCCTTTACTCGTAACTCAGTGCCGCCGTAGCCTGCTCCAGCCAGGCTTTCACTTCGCCATCAACCAGTGGGCTCACTTCCTGCCATACTTTAGCGTGGTAGTCGTTCAGCCATTCCAGTTCAGGGCGGTTCAGCATGTTGACGTTGATGCAGCGCTTGTCGATCGGACAACGGGTCAGTGACTCAAAGCCCAGCATGGTCATATCGCCATTGGTAGCTTTCTCTTTTACCAGTTCCAGGTTTTCGATGCGGATACCAAACTCGTCTGCGCGGTAGTAGCCAGGCTCGTTAGACAGAATCATACCTGGCAGCAGGGCAACGGTGTTTACTGCCGGAGCGATACGCTGAGGACCTTCGTGAACACTCAGGAAGTGACCCACACCATGGCCGGTGCCGTGGTCAAAGTTATAACCCTGAGACCACAGTGGCATACGCGCCAGTACGTCCAACTGATGACCGGTAGTGCCTGCAGGGAACAGGGCTTTCGCCAGTGCGATATGGCCTTTCAGTACCAGGGTAAACTGCTGCTTCATTTCATCGCTTGGCTGACCGATGGCGATGGTACGGGTGATGTCGGTGGTGCCGTCAAGGTACTGACCGCCTGAATCAACCAGGTAGAGGGTATCCATTTCCAGCTTGCCAGGCTGAGGCTGGTCGTTGTGGTTGTAGTGACACATGGCCGCGTTGCCGCCAGCGGCAGAAATAGTATCGAAGCTCAGGTCGACCAGAGTCGGATCTTCTTCACGGAAAGCCTGCAGGCGGTCAGCCATTACTGCTTCATCACCCAGTTCGCCTTTGGCTACCTGAGCGTCCAGCCAGCAAAGGAATTTGGCCATTGCTGCACCATCGCGGATATGACAAGCCTGCATTCCACCGACTTCGGTTGCGTTTTTGGCGGCTTTTGGCAGCAGGCACGGGTCGGCCTGTTCAGTCAGGTTCGCGCCTGCGTTCTGCAGTTGCAGGGTAAACCAGGCATTGCTGGTGGCCGGATCGATCAGTACGGTTTTGCCACTCAGGGCTGCCAGCTTATTACCAAGCTCTGCCGGTGGGCAGACGTTGACGCCTGTACCCACATGCGCAGCAAACTCCTGTGGCAGGCGCGCCGGGTCGACAAAGAAGTCAACGCTGGCATCGCTGTAAACGATTGCGTGAGACAGCACAACCGGCAGACAGGAAACATCAAGGCCACGGATGTTCAGCAACCAGCAGATGCTGTCGAGCTGAGTCAGTACCGCAGCATCGGCTTTCTGTTCTTTCAGCAGCGCGGCGATTTCATCGCGTTTTTCCGCGCTCGGCTGGCCACTGCGATCGGTTTCCATCAGGGAGATGTCGCTGTAAACCGGTGCCGGGCGGTCATGCCACAGAGTATCAACCGGGTTGGTGTCAATCACTACCAGTTCGGCGTGTCCGGCCAGTTGCTGCTGTGCTTTGGTCAGCCACTGTGCAGAATGCATTCTGGCATCCACTGCAACTTTGCTGCCTGCAGGGAGCTCAGCCAGAATCCAGCTGACAGGTGGATTCTGAATAAGGTGACAGTATTCAAAAACCTCTGCCGGTACCTGTTTGGTTACCTGAACTGTGTAGCGGCCATCAACAAACATGGCTGCTCGCTCTTTGGTGATCACAGCGGCACCGGCCGAGCCGGTAAATCCGGTTGCCCACAGCAGGCGTTCGTTGTGGGCCGGGATGTATTCACCCAGAAACTCGTCTTCGTGAGGGATGATCAGAGCGTCAAACTGGTGTTCAGACAGCCACTCTCTCAGTGAGGTGACCTTTTGTGCGGTACTCGTATGCATGGGTTATTGTCCTTTTTGTTCTGCTTATCCGGTTACCATCACCGGACAGGAAACAGCCTACAGGCTAGTGCTTTTTCTGCGTGCGCGCAAATGCTTCCTGCAACTGGAAAAATCAGGTTTCACTGATGGCGTCCGGGCCCCCGGCGGAGGCCGTTAGTCAGTGCTGTTACCAAGGTGCAGGGTTTTTTGTTGTATCAGTTCCCGCAGCCAGATCAGCGACGGGTCGTCCTGCCGGTCCTTGTGCCAGAAAAGGGTGTAGGCCATTGGCGGCAGTTCGGTCGGAAGTGGGATGACAGTCAGGTCAAGGAACTGCTCTATATAGCAGCAGAAGTGACGCGGAGCGGTAAATACCAGATCGGTATAAGAGCAAAGGCTGGCAGCGCTGTTAAAGTCCGGCACGTACATGGCGATATCCCGCTCCAGACCAAGGTCGGCGAGGCGGAAGTCGAGCAGCCAGCGGTCGTTACCGTCACAGCGAACCTGTACGTGGCGCTGACTCAGGTAGGCGTTCAGATCCCAGTGTTGTTCAAGAAGGGGGTGGTCCTTTCGCACCAGACAAACCTGATGGTCACGATAGATCTCCTGCCAGAGAATATCTTTGGGTGGCAGCATGGTCATGGCGGCATCGGTTATGTCGATATCCTTGCCTGTGATCCCAAGGTCAATTTCTCCGGCCTGTATCTGTTTGAAAGTATCCGCCTCCCAGGCGTGGGTGGTGATATTGATCTGCGGAGCCTGGGCGAATATATCCGGCAGGAAGTGGGGAAGGATAAGCGGGTAAACACTTTCAACAAGTGATATGTGGATCTTACGAGTAGAGGTCTGCGGGTCGAATCCTTCTGGCTGGGTCAGGTCTTCAAGATGATGGATCAGACTGTCCAGCTTGGGTTTGAGGTGCAGGCACTTAGGGCTGGGTCTCAGTCCGTGTGCGGTACGGTAAAAAAGCGGGTCGTCGAACTGCTCTCTCAGCTTCGAAAGGGATTTGCTGACCGCAGACTGGGTGAGACTGAGCCTGGATGCGGCGCGGGTTACGTTGAGCTCTTCAATCAGTACGCTCAGGCACACCAGCAGATTGAGGTCGATGCGGGATAACTGGTCTATTTTCATGCCTAAAATTCCCCCCAGGAATAACACGAATGAAAAACATCCATTTCTGTTCATAATTCTAACCGCATATACTCTGCAGTACGAGCAATAATCAGGAGTTCTGTGGTGGAAAAGTCGGGCAAAAAACAAATGGTGTTACTGATAATGTTGGTACTGTTCAGTCCATTGGCGATTGATATTTACCTGCCAGCGTTGCCAACCATGGCCCAGGCGTTTCACGTGGAACATACGCTGGCTCAGGATACGATTACATTTTTCCTGTTCTCGATGGGACTTGGTCAGTTGATCGCAGGCCCGGTTGCGGACAGGTACGGACGACGAACCGTTGCATTAGGGGGAATCGCAATCTACGGACTGAGCGCCTTATTGGCGTGGGGGGCTCAGTCGATAGAGTGGATGCTGGTAGCCCGGTTGCTGCAAGGCTTAGGTGCGTGTGCGACATCGGTAGCGGCCTTTGCAACGGTTCGCGATATTTTTGGTCCGCGTGAAAGCGGCAAGATGATCAGCTACCTGAACGGTGCTATCTGCTTTATTCCAGCCCTGGCACCCATCCTGGGAGCATGGCTGACCCAGCACTTTGGCTGGCGCAGTAACTTCAGTTTTATGGCGGGTTATGCGGTTGTCGTGGGCAGCCTGATGGTAATGAGCTATAAGGAAACCATGCCGAAGCCAAGCCACGAACCGATGTTTCGTTTTCAGCGCTACTGGTCGGTACTGAGTACCCCGAGTTTTCTGTTTCACGCATCGCTCTGTATGCTGGGCATGGCGGTGATCCTGGGCTACGTGACGTCAGCGCCTGTGGTCCTGATGGAGCAGCGTGGCCTGGACATGAGCGAGTTTACCTGGTGGTTTGGGGTTAACGCAGCTGTGAACATCGCAGCCTGCATGCTGGCCCCTAAAGTAATGGAGAAGCTGGGCACCCGCGCAACTCTGCTGACCGGTATCGTTACCCTGCTGGTGGGTGGCACCCTGATGCTGATGCTGGCGAATATAAGCAGCGCATGGGCATTTATGACACCAATCTTCCTGTCATCTGCCGGTTTTGCTCTGGTGATGGGCGGCGCCGCCGGAAAAGCACTGGCGCCATTTGGGGATAAAGCTGGTACCGCTGCAGCGCTGCTGGGACTGATGCAGATGAGTGGTTCTGGCGTGATTGTTGGCCTGGTTCAGCGACTGGGTATGGACGCTCCGGATATGATTGCTATGCTGATGTGGCTGCTGGCTCCGGCGATTCTGGTACTGATATCCGCGAAAGGAAAAACCTGGCACGCACCTGCTGCGCAACAGGGCGCTTAACCGTTTTAGTCTGAACGTGTCAAAGGCCGCCTTATGAAAGGGCGGCTTTTTTAGTTTCTGGCCTTAAGTGATGGTTTGCCAGGAGATTTTAGCAGCTGCTGAAATAAGTACCGGCTGATGGTTTTCCGTACCGCCAAGACGGTGTATATTAACCGCTCTTGTTAATCTCACATGAAAGAACTGCTGAAATGTCTTTAACGACGTATGAAATGGCCAAAATTCTGGAGCAGCTTGAAGAGTCTCCGGAAAAAATTATGTTTGGCAAACTGCTTGCTGAGCTGGGTAACCAAAGCGAAGAGCGTATCCGAAGCGCTGCAAAGCAGGTTCCGCTGACTGCGCTGCGCGATATTGTGTATCAGTTTCAGCAGGTGATTGAGTCACGTAAAGGTGAAGCGGTACAAAATCTGGCAAAAGAGCTCAGCCAGGACGGCTTTTCAGCCGAAGAGCTGCAGGCGTTTCTTTCCAAACGTTAATGCACTTTCCCCCGAAATAAAAAAGGCAGCCGGAGCGGCTGCCAGTCTCCATATCGGGGTGGTAAGTTATCTCCGACTTTGATGCTGTTTCAGCATTAAACCACGTGTAAACACAAGAAAATACCTGCTTAATACACTTGTAGGTGGTTAAGTAAGTACGGACTTACTTTTCAATCGTTGATTCAACGAGAACGAGACGGTCACATCCATTTCCCGGAAGGATGAATGTCGAGCCGCGATCTCAGCCAGCCATCGAGGGAGAGGGAGCCCGGTCCCCAGATAATCACCATCAGGATCATCAGTCCCCACAGCTGGTGGTCATAAAAACCCTGTTCCCACAATACCGGATAAGAGACCACGGCGATGATGTTAAACACAAACAACGCCAGCGCCGCCGGGCGGGTCAGCAGACCAGCGACCAGAAACACCGGCAGGATAAGCTCTGCGGCGGTACCCAGATAAGCCGCCAGCTCCCAGGGCAGCAGCGGAACCTGGTACTCGAACTCTAACAGATAGAGTGTGCTGTCCCAGGAGGCGATCTTGGTCAGCCCGGAATTAAAAAACACATAACCGGCCCACAGGCGGCAAAACAGCAACAGCGCCGGGACGACCAGCGCCTGAACCCGTTCGGTGAACTGGTCGTAACTTATCAGCCATTGGGAAATCGTCGTTTTCATCGTTCGTTACTCCAAAATCCGGTGATCCATCCGTTTTCTGCCAGTTCGGTCAGCCCGGCCAGCAGGGACGGATCCATCTCTTCCAGCGGTGTGCCGGCCAGACAGGCTTCAAGCAGCTTTATTTGTTCAGGGTTAAACGCCGCCACAAGTGGTCCGCCGTTAGGGCTGATGGCAACGGCTCCGGCCTGTGGCTGATCCAGTTCCAGTCCGTCAAAGTCGTCTTTTTCGATGGCGTGCCACAGGCTGAACACCGCGTGGTTATAGCCACTGAAGCTGAGAGTGTCCGGCACGGCTAATACGATTTTTGCCTGTTGTTCTTCACTCAGTCCGGCGAGTCCCGTCAGCGGCAGGGAGCTTTTGGGTTGCCGGTGACCAAAAGCCTGGTTTGCCTGATCAAGCCGCCACTCCAGCTGCGCCATCGCCTGTAAATACGGGGCCAGGTTAAGGACCCGGGGGAAGCTGGTCAGGGTTTCGGCAAAGCCCCCGCCGTAGCGGCTGACGTCTCCCTGCTCAGGCGGGTGAACGATGACATGCCGCCGGGCAAGCTGGGCAAAACAGGCTTCACCCACCAGAGCGAGTACTTTTGGGTAAGTGGCTTCGAGCACTTCACTCAGGCCACTGATAAAGTTGTTGCGGTAAATCTGAATACGTTGTTCCGGGCTGAATGAGCCGTTTTCCCCTTCACCTGAAACAGCGCAGTCGCCGCCAGCGGCCTGGTAACGAAGGGCAAGGCCAAAAGTGGTTTGCAGTTCAGCTAACGTGAGCGGGGTCATAGCGCGCCTCCTGACAGGCATTCAGACAGTTTTCTGCGATGGCGGCCTGCTCCAGCAGTACCTCTACCGGTGGAATATCCAGGTCCCATTCGATCAGGGTTCGTACCGGTGAAGCCTTCTCCAGCCAGTGCCGGTAAAGCTTCCACACCTCATCACTGACCGGGCGGCTGTGGGTATCGATGCGGATTTCGCCTTCCGGCAGCTGTTTGACGCAAAAGCCCGCCAGGTGGATCTCTTCCACCGTTTTGGGGTCGATGGCAGCCAGATACTCCTGCTCGCAAAAGCCGTGGTTAAATGCAGAGACATGAATGTTGTTGAGATCGAGCAGCAGCCCGCAGCCGGTTCGTTGCTGCACTTCGGTAAGAAATTCCCACTCGGGAATCACTGAGTGACTGAAGCTCAGGTAGCTCGACGGGTTTTCTATCAAAATCCTGCGTCCAAGCGCTTCCTGTACCTGATGGGTATTGCGGCAGAATACCTCCAGCGCCTCTTCGGTGTAGGGCAGCGGCAGCAGGTCATTAAAGTGATGGCCGCCGTTTTCGCTCCAGCTGAGATGGTCCGAGACCAGAACCGGGTCCAGATCCGACACCAGTTGTTTGAGCTGTTTCAGGTGCCACTCACTTACCGGAGCCACCGACCCCAGCGACAGGCCGATACCGTGGCAGCTCAGCGGGTAGTGCTGTGCGATTCTGTTCAGCTGCTGTCTCTGCAGTGAATGGGGCAGAAAGTAGTTTTCGCTGTGGATTTCCAGCCAGCCGGCCTGTCCGGAGTGCTGTTCAAAGAAGTCCAGGTGTGGGGTGCGAAGTCCAATGCCGGTCAGTGGGTGCATAGGGTCAGGCTCCTGAAAGGTGCGGGTGGAGGCAAAGCAGGCTGACTTTGCCTCCGCGGGGATCATGACGAGGATTTGCTGCCACCGGCAAGGCGGTCACACAGGCCTTTTGGTACCACGATGAAGGCGTCTTTCTGGAAGTCTTCTTTCGAGGTCCCGGCACAGGAGCTGTTTTTGGTCGCACAGTCATTTTTACCCGCTTTGGCTACGCCGTAGCACTTCTCTTTTTCAGCCGCGACGGCAGAAGTCGCGGTCAGCGCGGTGCCCCCCAGGGCCAGAAGACCGGTTACCGCCGCAGTCACAGCAAGATTTGCTTTCTTCATAATGGTTTCCTCACTCAATCCTTGGTTTTGTCAGTACAACCTGGCCGGTGGCCTTGTTATTGGTTGTTCACTCAATAAGAAAAGGGGGCGGGGAAATTCTTTCATAAAAAAATTACATTTTGGCGGTTTTAACAGGTAATTGGCTGAAATAAAAGTAATTAAAAATTGAACAATTTCTTTTGTCCGGCGGCGGATTTCAGGGTGAAAAGTAAGGTATAATCGTTTTTATTGTATAAATACCCAGTAGAAAATCATGGACCCATCCCTGTTATTAGACGGCCTGAACGACAAACAGCGTGAAGCCGTAGCCGCGCCTTTAGAAAACATGCTGGTACTGGCGGGTGCCGGCAGTGGTAAAACCCGGGTGCTGGTGCACCGTATCGCCTGGCTGATCTCGGTCGAACAGGCGTCGCCGTTTTCTGTTATGTCGGTAACCTTTACCAATAAGGCCGCTGCTGAGATGCGTGGCCGGATCGAAGAGCTGATGATGGGCAGCGCTTCGGGGATGTGGAACGGCACTTTCCATGGTATTTGTCACCGCATTTTGCGTGCCCATTATCTGGACGCGAACCTGCCGGAAGATTTTCAGATCCTGGACTCAGATGATCAGCAGCGTCTGCTGAAGCGTTTGATCAAAGCACTTAATCTGGATGAAAAACAGTGGCCTGCACGTCAGGCTGCGTGGTGGATCAACGGCAAGAAAGACGAAGGCCTGCGTCCGCAACATATCGATGCCTATCATGACCCAATCACCAAAACCTACCTGCAGATCTACACCGCTTACCAGGAAGCGTGTGACCGTGCCGGGCTGGTGGATTTTGCCGAAATTCTGCTGCGCGCTCACGAGCTGCTGCGCGATAAAAAACATATCCGCGAGCACTACCAGGCGCGCTTTAAGCACATCCTGGTGGACGAGTTCCAGGATACCAACAACATCCAGTACGCCTGGCTGCGCATGATGGCCGGCCCGGACTGCCGGGTGATGATCGTGGGCGATGATGATCAGTCTATCTACGGCTGGCGTGGCGCCAAAGTGGAGAACATCCAGCGTTTCCTGAATGAGTTCGTGGGCGCCAGTACGGTTCGTCTGGAGCAGAACTACCGCTCGACCAAAACCATTCTGAGCGCGGCCAACGAGCTGATCACCAACAATACCGAGCGTATGGGTAAAGAGCTCTGGACTGACGGCAGCGAAGGTGAGCCGATTTCGGTTTATTCCGCCTATAACGAGCTGGACGAAGCCCGCTTTACCGTAAACAAAATCAAAGAGTGGCAGGACAAAGGCGGCGCGCTGACCGATACGGCCATGCTCTACCGGAATAACGCCCAGTCGCGGGTACTGGAAGAAGCGCTGATCCAGGCGGGTCTGCCGTACCGGATTTATGGCGGTATGCGATTCTTCGAGCGTCAGGAAATCAAAGACGCACTCGGTTACCTGCGCCTGATGGCAAACCGCAACGATGACGCGGCATTCGAGCGTATCGTGAATACCCCGACCCGTGGTATGGGGGATAAAACCCTTGAGACTATCCGTTTTGCTGCCCGTGACCGCGGTGCCACCATGTGGCAGACCGCTCAGGCGCTGCTGGAGGAAAAAGTGCTGGCCGGCCGCGCCGCCGGTGCGCTGAGCCGCTTTATCGAGCTGATCAACGCACTGGAAGACGACACCGCTGAGCTGCCGCTGCACCAGCAGGCGGACCACGTGATCAAAGCGTCGGGTCTGTTCGCCATGTATGAGCAGGAAAAAGGCGAGAAGTCCAAAGCCCGGATTGAGAACCTTGAGGAACTGGTCACCGCGACCCGTCAGTTTGAAAAGCCGGAAGAAGCGGAAGACATGAGCGAGCTGTCGGCGTTCCTGTCCCATGCGGCGCTGGAAGCCGGTGAAGGTCAGGCGGACGAGTTTGAAGACGCGGTGCAGCTGATGACCCTGCACAGCGCCAAAGGCCTGGAGTTCCCGCTGGTATTTATGGTCGGCGTGGAAGAGGGGATGTTCCCGAGCATGATGTCTGCTGAAGAAGCGGGGCGTCTGGAAGAGGAGCGCCGTCTTTGCTACGTGGGTATGACCCGGGCAATGGAGAAGCTTTACATCACTTACGCCGAGATGCGCCGCCTGTATGGCCAGGACAAGTACCACAAGCCGTCACGCTTTATCAAAGAGCTGCCGGAAGGGTGCCTGGATGAAGTGCGGATGAAAGCTCAGGTAAGACGCCCGGCCAGCAGTGGCCGATTCAGCCAGACCGTGGTGAAAGAGAGCTTCAACGAAACCGGATTCAGCCTCGGCGCGCGCGTTATGCACCCGAAATTCGGTGAAGGCACCATCATCAACTTCGAAGGCAGCGGCCCGCAGAGCCGGGTTCAGGTGGCCTTTAACGGCGAGGGCATCAAGTGGCTGGTGACCCAGTATGCGAAGCTGGAGAAGCTTTGAGTTAGCTGTAATGATGTAAAAAAGCGCCGAACCGGTCATCTGGTTCGGCGCTTTTGTCTTTTCTTCCGGCTGTCTTTGTTCTGCAACCCGGTCTGCTGCAATTACAATGCAGTCGCTGCCGCGAGGTGAGACTTTCCCCGCGGACAGAAGATCCTGAATCGCGCTTAATCTTTTGAGAGTGTGGTAAGTGAACGGGAGCGCGTTCAGGATGACACAGTGGTGTGGTAAGTTGTTTCCTTTCTCTGGCTGCCAGCAAACTGAAGGTTTATTAATCCCGCTTATCTCAACGCTAACACCGGGTCATCCTGAACTTGATTCAGGATCTGCTTACAGCGCGCCGTACTGCCCATGCAGCAGCAACCCACCGTACTGACCGGGAGCGCTGTAAGCAGGGGGTGGTTAAGCCAAAACTAAAAAAAAAGCGCCGAACCGTTAACCCGGTCCGGCGCTTTTATTTATCGGATCAGCCCTGTTACTCAGCGCTGTCTTTATCAGTCAGCTTCGCTTCCAGTTCAGCCAGTTTCTGTTCCATTTCGGTCAGCTTCTGGCGGGTGCGCAGCAGTACCTGAGTCTGCACTTCAAACTCTTCGCGGCTTACCACGTCCAGCTTGTTCAGCTGGCCCTGAATGACCTGACGGACTTTCTGCTCAACGTCACTGCCCAGCTCTTTAACCGGCTGAGGCATGGCGTCGTGGATCTGTTTGGCAACCTGTTCCAGTTTTTTCGGGTCGAACATAATCACTCCTTCTGAATTTGTTGCCATTTTATGCATTTCTTTCCGGGTTGTCGTTACCTTTGCGGCAAAAGGTGACAGCCGCTGAGACAAAGGACAAAAAAAGAGCTGCCGGAGCAGCTCTTTGAGTTTGATTGCGGTTATTCGCGGCATTCACGCTGGGCGGCTTTGGCTTCATCCACCCGTGCCAGCTTTTCCAGATCCTTGTCCTCAAGGAACACCGGCAGTGGCTTGTGTTTCTCTGCCAGGTAGCTGTAGATCACCGGCAGTACAAACAGGGTGAACAGGGTACCAATCGCCAGACCGGCTACGATTACAATACCGATACTGAAGCGCTGGGCTGCACCGGCACCGGTAGCAAACATCAGCGGGATCAGACCGGCGATCATCGCCGCGGTGGTCATCAGGATAGGGCGCAGACGTACCTTGGCGGCTTCCATCACCGCACCGATACGGTCTTTCTTATGGAGCAGCTGCTCTTCCTTCGCCACCTCACAGATAAGGATACCGTGCTTGGTGATCAGGCCCACCAGGGTGATCAGACCTACCTGAGAGTAGATGTTCATGGTCGCCGCACCCCAGGCCAGGGCGATAAGCGCACCACAAATCGCAAGCGGTACCGATACCATGATCACCAGCGGGTCTTTCACCGATTCAAACTGAATCGCCAGAACCAGGAAGATGATCGCCAGTGCCAGACCAAAGGTGGTGTACAGCGCGCTGCCTTCGGTTACGAACTGACGGGCTTCACCCATGTAGTCGTGGGTGTAACCGGATGGCAGTTTGCTTTCTGCGATGTCTTCGAACCAGTTCACCGCATCACCCATGGCAATGCCCGGGCTCGGAACCGCACCAACTGAAGCTGAGTTCAGCTGGTTAAAGTGCGGCAGTGAGCGTGGCGCGGCTACGACTTCGATGTCGATCAGGCTGCCCAGTGGTACTGCGTTACCGTCAGCGGCGCGCACGTAGTAGTTGTTCATCGACTCAGGGTTTAAGCGGTACTTACGCTCAACCTGAGGGATAACTTCGTACGAACGGCCGTTGAGGTCGATACGGTTAACGTAACCGTCCGCCATCATGGTGCTCAGGGTCAGACCGATATCCTGCATGGTCACGCCGTACATACCGGCTTTGTCCTTGTCGATATGGATCTGCATGGTCGCTGAGTCGTAGTTCAGGTCCAGCGTGGTGTAGACGAACAGCGGGCTCTTGCTCGCTTCCATCAGCACGTCGGTCGCGATCTGGAACAGGCTCTCAAAGCTGTTCGGCGTGGTGATCACGAACTGCAGTGGCAGACCTGAGCCTGCGCCCGGCAGTTCAGGCATCTGGAAGGCGGTCACCGCCATACCAGGGACCTCTTTCACCATATCACCGATACGTTTGGAGACTTCCGCCTGGCTTGCTTCACGCTGGCTCCACGGCACCATAGAGGCAATACCGAACGCCTGGTTGGAGTTTGGTACACCGGTAAACACCTGAGAGAACTTCACTTCCGGCTGGTCAGCCAGAATATGGTTCACTTCGTTCATGGTGTTTTGCAGGTAGTCCAGGTTGGCGTTGGACGGGCCGGTACCCATCAGCATCACCACGCCTTTATCCTCTGCCGGCGCCAGTTCACTCGGGATGAACTTAAACAGCGCAGGCAGGCTGGCAAATACGATCAGTGCGAACGCGATGATCACCGGACGGTGCTGCATTACCGCTTTCAGCATGCCTTCATAGCGGTTGGTCATGCGGTCGAGGAAGTTGTGCACCGTGGTCTCAAAGCGGCCCGGTTTCTCGTTGGCTTTGAGCATTTTGGAACACATCATCGGCGACAGGGTCAGCGCGATAATACCGGATACAAATACCGAACCGGCCAGGGTCAGGGCGAACTCTTTAAATAGCGAGCCGGTGATACCACCCATCAGGGCGATCGGCGCGTACACCGCACCCAGGGTCAGGGTCATGGCGATAACCGGTACCGCGATTTCACGGGTACCAATAATGGCCGCGCGGAACGGTGACTCACCCAGCTTGATGTGACGGTCAACGTTCTCCAGTACCACGATGGCGTCATCCACCACCAGACCGATGGCCAGTACCATTGCCAGCAGGGTCATCAGGTTCCAGGAGAAGCCCATTGCCTGCATTGCCATAGCCACACCGATCAGTGACAGCGGAATCGTCACGATAGGGATGATTACCGCCCGGAACGAGCCCAGGAACAGGGTGATCACCACCAGTACGATAACGGCAGCTTCGACGATGGTCTTGATAACTTCGTTGATCGATTCATTGATTGACTCGGTGGAGTCGTACATCACCTGCATCTTGATGTTGCTTGGCAGGTTTTTCTCCAGCTGTGGCAACATCGCCCATACATCTTTGGCGATGGTGATCGGGTTGGCGCTTGGGGTGCCGTTGATCGCCGCAACTACAGCTTCATCGCCGTTGGCGCTGGCGCGGTAGATGTCGTGGCTCTTCTCAAGGGTTACCTTGGCGATGTCACCCAGACGGATCACTTCACCTTTGCTGCTTTTCACTACCAGACGGCTCAGCTCTTCCGCATTGGAGATCTGAGTGTCAGCGTTACCGTTGTACAGCAGGAACTCGCCGGTCGCCTGACCGGTTGCCGACTGGAAGTTGTTGGCGTTCAGCACCGTCATCACATCGGTCGCAGTCAGCCGGAGTGCTGCCATCTTAGCCGGGTCCAGCCATACACGCAGGGCGTACTTCATACCGCCGTACATGTCGATCTTGGATACACCGTTGACCGAGAACAGCTGCGGGTTCACCACGCGTTCCAGGTAGTCGGTCATCTGGCTTGATGCCAGTTCATCACTGGTGAAACCGATGTACATCACCGCCGTGGTAGAACCGGTCGACATAGTTACTGTCGGGTCTTCGGACTCTTTAGGCAGCTGGGAGCGCACCGAGTTGGTTTTGGCCAGAATATCGGCCAGCGCCGCGTTCGGGTCGGTGTTCAGCTTCATGGTGATGGTAATGGTTGACCGGCCCATGGTGGACTGAGATGTAATGTAGTCAATGTTGTCCGCCTGAGCGACCGCCTGTTCCAGCGGCTGGGTAATAAAGCCCTGGATCAGATCCGCACTTGCGCCGTAGTAACTGGTTGAAACAGTCACCACGGTGTTGGTCATTTCCGGGTATTGACGAACCTGCATTTTGAATACGGCCTGCATACCAAGCAGGGCGATCAAAAAGCTGATTGATATCGCCAGAACCGGACGTTTTATAAAAACATCAGTAAAGCGCATGCTTCCTCCGGATTACAGCATTGGGGTCTGTTCTGGCGTTTTGGTCGCGTCACTTTCGACAACGTGCACTTTGGCATCGTTACTCAGACGAACCTGACCAGAGGTCACCACCACATCGCCAGGCTCTACGCCTTCGAGGATATGGGCAATATCGGCTTTACGCTCGCCTACTTTTACTACCTGCTGCTTCACGCGTTTCTCGCCGTCTTTTTCGCTGACGATGTAGACGCTGTCGCCGTACAGGGTAAAGGTGATTGCAGTTTGCGGCAGGGTAACCTGATCAGCAATCACAGGCAGAACGATGTTAGCGCGGGCGAACATACCGCTGCGCAGCTGACCATCGTTGTTAGGAATGTCGGCCTGAACCTGTACCAGACCGCTCTGAACGCTGACCGCAGGCTCGATGGCGCTGATGGCACCTTCAAACTCTTTTTCCGGGTAAGCATCGACCACGATGTTCACTTTCTGGCCCATGGTAATGCGGGAGATGTCGGTTTGAGGCACGGTAAAGCGCAGGCGCATCACGCTGGTGTCTTCCAGACGCACGATGTCAGTGCCTGGCTGCATGTACTGGCCGAGGTAAACGTTACGGATACCCACTACGCCGTCAAACGGAGCAGTCAGGGTACGGCGGGTAATCGCGGCTTTCAGGCTTTCAATGTCCGCAGACAGGGAAAGATAAGCTGCCTGAGCTTCGTCATACTGCTCTTTGGATACTGAGCCTTTCTTGTACAGGCCCTGGTAGCGTTTGAACTTGGCTTCGGCTGCTGGCAGGCGTGCCTGGGTACTTTTCAGGTTGGCTTTTTCTACCGTGGAGTCCAGGGTCAGCAGGACCTGGTCCTGTTTAACCGCGGTACCGGAATCAAAGGTGATGGAATCGATCACACCGCTGGTTTCGGTGGTCAGGGTTACGCCCTGGTTTGGTTCGATGAAGCCGATCGCTTCAATCCCCGGTACCCAGTCAACCGCTTCTGCCTGGGTGACCGTGACCGGAAATTCGGGTTCCGGGCGATTTGCCAGGTATTCAGCAATTTTTTGTTGTTTGAACAGATTGAAACCTATCACGCTGCCAAACAGGACAAACGAGATAAGCAACATGATAACAGTCCACTTTTTCATACTGCAGAGAACTCCAGATTAATGTTGAATGATGGCATCCCAGCTGGCCGATATGGCCGCATCCAGGGTCTGGTCATCAAGATAAATAATGCCCTGAGCGTGTTTACGCGCCAGGTTTACGCCGACCTGCAGGCTGAGCCCAAACAGAATGCGGTTGTCGAGGGGCTTAAAAACGCCGGCAGCTTTTCCTTCACTGAACATGCGTTCGACTTCAGGAAACATTTTCCGTTCCGCTTCCCACTCTTCCGGGGTTGAAGGTTTTGGCAGGGACTCATACTGAACACGGTTGTTCAGTACTTTCCCGCCTTCCCGGGCGAGGTTCCACAAATTCAGCCACATGATCCGGTAGCGCTGTTCCAGTGACATGTCACTGGCTACATTGGCCTGCAGAGCTTCTGATACACGAAAAGTCACCCGAAAGCGGATTTCTTTGAGCAGGGCTTCCTTATCCTCGAAGTAGCGATAAATCGTCCCGGCGGCAACGCCTGCGTGTTTGGCTATCTTCTGCATCGACAGACCATGGAATCCTTCTTTGGCGAGCAGGCTTTCTGTCGCTTTCAGAATTTTTTCCCGTTTATCCGGATCGGTGTGGTCACTTTGGTTACTCATACCAGACACCTAAAATGAATGAACGTTCATTCATTATCTTGTTTGCTTTCCTTATGTGCAACAAAAAAGTACAACTAATAACCAGTGATTATAGTATCGCCCGGTAGTCGCGCATTAACTTATTGTTATTTATTTATGATGCTGGTTTCATTTGCTGCTGTTGAGACCGCAGGGAAGAAAGTGAGGCGTAATTGAGCGTAGTAATCATTGGTGAGCAGGTCTATTATATGGCGCCACAAATTTAACCCGGTTGAAGAAAGATGAAGCTGAACCCAAGACAAGATGAAGCGGTGAAATACGTCTCCGGCCCATGCCTGGTGCTGGCGGGCGCGGGCTCGGGCAAGACCCGGGTGATCACCAATAAAATCGCGTATCTGGTTCAGCAGTGCGGCTATAAGGCGCGCAATATTGCTGCGGTGACTTTTACCAATAAGGCCGCACGGGAGATGAACGAGCGGGTCGCCCAGACCCTGGGCCGGAAAGAGTCCCGAGGCCTGATGGTGTCGACGTTCCATACCATGGGCCTGAATATCATTCGCCGTGAGTATAAAGCGCTGGGTCTGAAAGCAGGCTTCTCCCTGTTTGATGACCAGGACCAGCTGGCCCTGCTTAAAGAGCTGACTGAAAAGCCGCTCGATGGCGATAAAGACCTGCTGCGCGCGCTGCTCAGCACTATCTCCAACTGGAAGAACGACATGCTGACCCCGGATCAGGCCAAAGCCATGGCCCGCGGTGAGCAGGAGCAGCTGTTTGCCTGGTGCTTTGAGCAGTATCAGGCTCAGATGCGGGCGTATAACGCGCTCGACTTTGATGACCTGATCGCTATGCCGGTACTGCTGCTGAAGACGAATCAGGAAGTGCGCGAGCGATGGCAGAGCCGTATCCGTTATCTGCTGGTGGACGAATACCAGGATACCAACACCAGTCAGTACGAGCTGGTGAAGCTGTTGGTGGGCGAGCGTGCCCGTCTGACCGTGGTAGGGGATGATGATCAGTCTATCTACTCCTGGCGTGGTGCTAAACCGCAGAACCTGGTGTTGCTGAATGAGGACTTTCCGCAGCTGAGAGTGATCAAGCTGGAGCAGAACTACCGTTCGACCAGCCGTATCCTGCGTGCGGCCAACATTCTTATTGCCAACAACCCGCACGTATTTGAGAAGAGCCTGTTCTCAGAGATCCCGGACGGGGAAAAGCTCAAGCTGCTGGTGGCCAAGGATGAAGAGCACGAAGCAGAGCGGGTGACCGGTGAACTGATCGCCCATAAGTTCCTTAACCGAACCAACTATAAAGATTACGCCGTACTGTACCGGGGTAACCATCAGTCGCGCCTGATAGAAAAAGCGCTGATGCAGAACCGGGTACCGTACAAGATCTCCGGTGGTACCTCATTCTTTGCCCGTGCAGAGATCAAAGACATCATGGCTTACCTGCGGGTACTGGTGAACCCGGATGATGACAATGCCTTCCTGCGTATCGTCAATACTCCGCGCCGGGAGATTGGTCCGGCAACCCTGCAGAAGCTGGGTAACTACGCCAATATGCGTGGCAAGAGCCTGTTTGAGTGCAGCTTTGAACTGGGACTGGAGCAGCACCTGAGTGGCCGCGGGCTGGAAAACCTGCGCCGCTTTACCCAGTGGATTGTCGCGATTTCCGATAACGCAGAGCGGGGTAACACCGTTGAAGCGGTGCGCTCGCTGGTGCGTGACATTAACTATGAAGACTGGCTGTATGAAACTTCCGCCAGCGCCAAGGCGGCCGAGATGCGGATGAAAAACGTCTCGGACCTCTACAGCTGGATTGTGGCTGACCTGGAAGGGGACAACTACGACAAGGAAGAGAAGACCTTAAAAGAAGTGGTTCAGCGCCTGACCCTGCGTGACATGATGGAGCGCGGAGAAGAAGACGATGAGAGCGACGCGGTTCAGCTGATGACACTGCACGCCTCAAAAGGACTGGAGTTCCCGTTTGTCTATCTGATCGGTACCGAAGAGGGCATTCTGCCGCACCAGACCAGTATTGATGAAGAGAACGTAGAAGAAGAACGCCGCCTGATGTACGTGGGCATCACCCGTGCCCAGAGAGAACTGACGTTCACCCGCTGCCGCGAACGCCGTCAGTTCGGTGAGCTGCTCAAACCGCAGCAAAGCCGCTTCCTCGATGAGTTGCCATACGACGACGTAGAGTGGGAAATGGTGAAAAAGAAGGTGACCCAGGAAGAGCGCATGGAGAAAGGCCAGGCGCATATTGCCAATTTACGGGCGATGTTTAAGAAATAAAGGCCCGGGGCGTTCGGCCCTGGGTACTGGGTAAAAGACAAAAAGCCTGACTGTTCAGTCAGGCTTTTGTTTTAATGTTTTGCAGAACCCAGAACCCAGAACCCAGAACCCAGAACCCAGAACCCAGAACCCAGAACCTTATAGCCCTTCGATCATATAATTAATCGCCGCGACAATTTCTTCGTCGCTGCAATCCATACATGAACCTTTGGCTGGCATGGCGTTAAATCCTTTAATGGCGTGATCTGTCATCACATCCATCCCCTGGGCGATGCGGGGACTCCACTGGGCGGCATCGCCTTTGATTGGGGCACCGCTGACACCGGATGTGTGGCAGGCGGTACAGAAGGTGTTGTAGACGGTCGGGCCGTCACGCGGGCCTGCAGGCTCAGTGACTTCTGGCTGAGCGCCGGCAAGGTAAACCTGGCCGACCGGTTTGATCCGCTCTGCAATGGCGTCGTAATCCTCCTGGCTGACGGAAGAGGCAACAGAGACACCGGAAAAAGAGAGGGTCGCAGCCAACAGGGCTAATACTGTTCGGGACATATCCATATACTCACTTTACTTTCTCAGCCGATTTCCCTGCCAATCCATCCGGCATTGAATCGGGTTATCATTAATTAGTTGGTTATTTTTTGATAACCAGCCGCAAAGCGGCTGTTAAATCATTGTAAATTTTGCGTGATTATAGCTTGTTGAGTTGTTGCAATAAACAACAAGATCGCCCGGACCGGGGCTTTATCACATCCTGATTGCCGAAAAAGACAACAAACAGGAAAAAAAGTAAAAAAAACACTAGACGCCCAGAGGCGTTATCCGTATTATTCCACTCCGCCGATAGGGCATGCGCCCGTAGCTCAGCTGGATAGAGCGTTGGCCTCCGGAGCCAAAGGTCGAAGGTTCGAATCCTTTCGGGCGCGCCATTTGCCCCCTTGAGGAGACTATCGGTAGAAATAAAATATGGTGGCTATAGCTCAGTTGGTAGAGCCCCGGATTGTGATTCCGGTTGTCGCGAGTTCAAGTCTCGTTAGCCACCCCATTATTCTGGTAGCTTAGCTTCCAATTTCGATGAAAATCGGGATAAAACAAAAGTCGGTGAATAGCGCAGCTTGGTAGCGCATCTGGTTTGGGACCAGAGGGTCGGGGGTTCGAATCCCTCTTCACCGACCACTTTTCTTTGCTTAGGCAGTGCGTAGGCAAACAATAACAAGGCATGAAGCCGGTTATTACAAAATTTGATGGTGGCTATAGCTCAGTTGGTAGAGCCCCGGATTGTGATTCCGGTTGTCGCGAGTTCAAGTCTCGTTAGCCACCCCATTTATTCTGGTAGCTTTGCTCCCATTTCTGATGGAAATCAGAATAAAACACAAGTCGGTGAATAGCGCAGCTTGGTAGCGCATCTGGTTTGGGACCAGAGGGTCGGGGGTTCGAATCCCTCTTCACCGACCACTTTTAGAAAGCCTCGTCGTTTGACGGGGCTTTTTTTATGCCTGCAATTTCTGCTCTCACCTCAGGTTTTTAGGGGTATTGGTTCGTGGGCGCTTCGCTCCGTGGTACGCGGGGTTTTATCCGGCCCTTGGCCCTGGGTTCTGGGGGAGAGCGCTGAAAGATTGCTGAATACCGGATGTTTTGATTTGACACGCAGATCTGGTTCGGGAAATCTGCTTGCAGAACCACAGAACCACAGAACCACAGAACCACAGAACCACAGAACCACAGAACCACAGAACCACAGAACCACAGAACCACAGAACCACAGAACCACAGAACCACAGAACCACAGAACCACAGAACC
>NZ_JBSDZD010000024.1:0-33666 GCF_056726165.1 Vibrio sp. 9-16B-A1 | reverse complement strand
TGTAACCCTCCCTGTTTTAGTGGCATTCTAAATTAGAGGTTTTCCTGTTTTCATGCCTTGCTAAATACTCCCAGGGAGTCAGATCATTCAGTGATTCATGAGGGCGTTCATCGTTGTACTCCCTCATCCAGTTTTCCGTCAGTTCCCGGACTTCACTCAGTGTTTTGAACACATACATGTCCAGAACTTCTGTCCGGTACGTCCGGTTAAAACGCTCGATATACGAGTTTTCTGTGGGCTTTCCTGGCCGAATGAACTCAAGTTCCACCTTGTTTTTTTCTGCCCATTCAGCCAAAGCGGTTGAGATAAACTCTGGCCCATTGTCCATTCGCAGTTTTCCGGGATAGCCTCTCCAGGCAATGATACGTTCGAGAACCCGTATCACCCGTGGAGCGGGCAGATTCAGGTCCACTTCAATCGCGAGTACTTCACGGTTGAAGTCATCCACGACATTGAATGTGCGAAAGCGTCTGCCACAGTTCAGTGAGTCACTCATAAAGTCGATAGACCAACAGCTGTTGACCCAGTCCGGGCATATCAGGGGCGCGGGCTCGCGCTTGGGTAAGCGTTTTTTGCCCTTGCGGCGCATGTTCAGTTTCAGAGAACAGTAAACACGATGAACCCGTTTATGGTTCCATGCATGCCCCCAACGCCTGAGCACGGCAAATACCTTGCCAAATCCGTATGCAGGATACCGCTCAGTTACTTCCTGAAGTTTGGCTATCACCTCATCATCCCGGTGAGGATCTGGCCGGTAGCGATATACCGAATCACTGATGCCAACTGCGCGGCAGGCCATTCTCAGGCTGGTTTGGAACTGTTTGCGAACATAATCGACCAGTTCCCGTTTAACCGCTGGCTTTAGAGCTTTTTTTCCAGAATGTCTTTGACAATGCGATGCTCAAGGCTGAGATCAGCAAACATCTGTTTGAGCCTTCGATTCTCATCTTCAAGCTCTTTCAGGCGTTTCACATCCGATGCTTCCATACCACCATACTTGGATTTCCAGTTGTAGTAAGTCGCATCAGAGATGCCATATTCACGGCAAACTTCATTGACCTTTCGGCCTGCTTCCACTTCCTTGAGGATCCTGACGATTTGTGTCTCTGTGTAGCGTGATTTCTTCATCATGCGTTCTCCGTTTGTTTCAGTGTAAACGGAAAAGCTCTAATTACTAGTGACCAGTTTTTTGGGGAGGGTTACACTACCACAAAGAATATAATAAGCTCTATGATTTTGTTGCTGACGCCAAAGATGAATCAAAAGTTGAAGTAGCTCGTTCTATTCGCCCTATTTTAGAAGCACACCTGCGCTTCTTATACCCTCGAGAGTTTAACGAAGGTGTTTGGTTAGGTAATATGATTACGATAATTCGAGATGAGACAGATCCTAGTAGTCACTTCTTCGATACACACAATCAGATAAGCCAAATCACTAAAATTAATGAATTTTCTAAGGCGTTTCATCATGCAGATGGTTTTGATACTAAGATTCAAAGCTTAGATCTACAAACCGTTCAATCATACGCTCAAGAAACGCTACAATTCGTTACTGGTATTTAAAAAGACTCCTCAAGAAGCTCTGCCTTATAGGTAGAGTTTTTCTGTATTAGGTTTTCTCATAGTGCAGTACAGCGGCCGTAACAAGGTTTGGGGCACAAATGAGCCAGCCCAAAAGCAGACTGATCCACATGCTCACTGGGGTTGGCTTTTTTTGTACGATCTGGTCTCTTCTCAGAGGCAGCATGGAAAAGCGTTAAGATTCGCCCTTCAATTCCGTCATTTCAACTGCTCATTCCGGCACACTGTCGGTCAGGTTTTTGGTAAAATAGCCTAATAATCAAACACTAAATAAAAAACAGGTTAGGTATGAAGAAGACGCCCTGGTCACCGGACAAAATCAAAGAAGGCATTCTGAAACCCAAGTATCGCAACGCTTACTACCCCAGTTTTCACGAAGAGACGGCAACACCCCGTCCGGCTCCACCTCCGGCGGAACCAACAGAGCAAGAGCCAGCCCTGGCGTATACCATCGAGTTTGCCTGCCCGGAGCCGCTGTTCAAAAAAGCCGTGAAGCCGTATTTACAAACGACGCTTAAAGCAACGGATGCCGAGCCTGCGGTTAAGTCGTGGCAGTCGAGCCCTTGTCAGAAGCATACCTACTGCACTAGTCCGGTGAGGGAAGACGAAAGTAAAATGCTCTGTGCCGGCTGGCGCGGAGTAAGTTCAAGCCTGTTTAACTTTGAAGCCGTTACTCCGCACGAAAAAGAAAAAGTTACCATCTCAGAAGCCTTCATACCTGTCCGCCCTGCCGTACAATTGGGCCAGCAGTTAGGCCTGCCAACCGAAGGTTATCTCTACCATTTTCTGGATGGAAAGCTGCTTCATGAATACCGCTGGGCAGGTGGTACTCAGCCCCGGTTTGAACTTACCAACAGCATGGCAGGAGCGATGGATCCCTCAGGTGCAGAAGCTCAGCCTGTCGATTTCATTCTTGCGCTCTGGCAACGGGGTGGACAGACCATCACTGATCAGTACCTGCTCTTTAGCGAAGAAGCAATGGATAATCAGGCGATAGATGCCGTGGACAGTGCGTTTCTGGACGAACACGGCGTAAAGCTGGATATGGCCGAACTCGTCGCGCTTACGCAGGGAAAAAGCAGCCGTAAACAGTATGTGGTGGCAGAAGGTGACACCATCGAATCCATTGCAGAAAGCCAGGGGATAGCTTCAGAAGCACTACTGGACCTTAATCCCTACTGGAAAAACAGTAACGTGCCGCCCGGGAGCGGCAGTGTAGTTTATCTTGAGGCGGTTAAGACGTTTAACCATGCCTCTGATGTCGGCTATCCGGTCAGTTCCATGTTGCTGGGAAAAGGGCTTCTGTCTATGGGAGATCTCAGCACTCAGACTGCGTTCCCGGTTGTGCGGGTAGCCACATCCAAGCAGGGCGCTTTTGCCGCACTGACGCCGGTGCGCTATGCGGTAGATGACATCAAACCAGAAACCTTAACCGAAGAAGTGGCCGAAGGCTTAAATCCAATAGACGCCATC
The DNA here is from genome assembly GCF_056726165.1 of Vibrio sp. 9-16B-A1. Lineage (NCBI taxonomy): Bacteria > Pseudomonadati > Pseudomonadota > Gammaproteobacteria > Vibrionales > Vibrionaceae > Vibrio > Vibrio sp. 9-16B-A1. The sequence continues at coordinate 30,613 of NZ_JBSDZD010000024.1, read as the reverse complement.
AAAGCCTTCCCCGGCGGGGTTTTCCGTTCTGATAAAGTGCCATACACACTGCGTCAGTTACGTGATGGCTGGTTGTATACCCTGCATCAGGAACCGGGCTCTGATGAATGGCTGCTGGAAGAGTATCAGGTAAAAGGTGGAGAACTGCACCGCTTTGAAGGGAAAACTGCCGCAGAGCGCAGGGAGGCAGAGCCGCTGAAGGCAAAATCTCACCTGCTTTACCGTACCGGTTCCCCGTATTTTATCGGCTATTCCGCCAGACGCTGGACTGATCGTATCGCGGATTTCTACACCGGGAATGAGCAGGCCCGAAAAGCGTGGCTGAGGGATGTGAATACCGGGGAGCATATCTCAGGTATCAGTCACATTGAAGAGTGTGTAGCTGATGCCGGAGAGGTTGACCTCGCTGCCTTTGACTGGAGCTGTGCAGCCAAAGCGGTAGAGGAAAATATTGAGCACGGCCTGGTATCGCTGCTGCTTCGCCGTACGGCCCACGAATACGGTTATCAGGTACCGGCTCTGACTGACCACGCTTTTATTGCACTTGATGATCCGATGGCCGACCTGACCGATCTCAGCCTCAGGCTTTCCCGGTCGGTGGTTCCGCTGCTTTCTGATCCGGAGGATGAACGTAAAACCGTGGTGGCTAAGCTTATCCGTGATCTAGTGCGGATATCGCTGCCGCCAGACAGCATGAACAAACTTAAACCAGAAGAGTGGATCGATACAGAGCGTGATATTGATACCTGCCTTGAGTATCACTATTACCAGCACCAGTTGAGTAAAGCCAAAGGCCCGGGAGCAGAAGCCAAAGCCGCTATTTGGGCAGAGGCCGAAGCGACCGTGGCCGCCTACCCCGCCGCTAAAGCACGCCTCGAAGCCAAAGGCATTCAACCGTCGTTACTCGAGCAGCGCCTTAACGAGTATGTTGAGCGGCGCAAAGCGCACCAACAGGTCAACTGGGAAGCGCTGGATGATTTCTGTAAAGCTCAGATAGCTGACCAGGCGGCGTCCTGCCTGGGAATAGAGCGTGATGCGCCACTGCTTATCGGGGCAATTAAGCAGGCAGGCACAAACCCGTTACGCCTCGGTATTGACATCGGGGAGCATGACCATCTTCTGTCACTGACTGAGTTGATGGACTTCATTTTCAATGATCTGGAAATCAGTGCTCAGTATAACGAACGTCTGAAAGAAAGCGTCACTGAGCTACTGACCAGTCCCGATAACCTGCTCGGGTTGGGTTCCAGCTTCTTCTCATCGGAGATATACGCGAAAGCCGACGAGCTGACCGCTGATGTGGATATTCTTAAGGAAGCAAATGGGAACTCTGTCGCGTTTGGAGGCGCGCTGGGCGCTTTGCTGGATATTTTTGGATTTGAAGGTCCGAAATCCGGCCTGTTTGAGGCCACACACAGTCTGCTTTTGCCGGTAGATACCATCATCAACAACGCTATTGCGGCCGTTAAAGCGCAGGGAGACAAGGCCACTTACCCGGTTCATAAGTTCCTTTTCGGAATAAGTAACTGGCTGATCAAAACAAAGGGCCGCAGCGCCCAAAGTAACCATGCACTGGCGGTCTGGGCACAGATTCAGTTACGGGAAGGAAAAGTCGTACTGAATACGGAGCTGCCTGCACAACGGCAAGTTGCCCACGGGGCCTATCACCGTCTGGTGATGGAGGCGGCCAGCTCACGGGAAGCAATGACCCATTTACCGGTGGGCTCTGAGGAGCATATCCGGCTCGCCCGCTCCCTGAAACCACTGGAAAAACAGATTGCTTCATATATAGATAGCACTCCTCTGTTGGTCAAAAGCTATAAAGACAGTGTTGTTGGCCAGAAACTGTTTTCTGATTTCAGCAAAAACCTGCACGCTAAATGGGACGGCATCGGGGGGATGGACTTTGTCGTGGCCTCACTCAATACGATCAACGTACTCAATCAGATGATGCTCCTGCGGGAAATCGTGGATACCTGCCCGTACCCGGACGCACGAAACCAGGAACTGACCGTGCAATACAGTGTAGCGTGGCTGGTGAATCAAACTGGGTCGGTGGTAAAAGGAGTAGCGTTAAATAAGCTATCAAAGGCAGAGTCTAGTTTGATGCAGGCTTCCCTTCAACAACTCAAAACGTCATCTTCATCAGGTATCGGCAAACCCGCAGTTAAACTGGCCGAAAAGTACGTCACCAGCTCATTAATCGCCGGGATGGGCGGCGTGATCGCCGTGGGTCTGGAAGGATGGCAGACCCTGGAGGACTTCCATAAGTCTAAGGAACGTTCAGAGAAAGCTTTTCTAGGACTGAAAGGGGTAGCTTTGGGAGCTCAGGGAATTGGTTGGGGCGGAGTACTCTTCCAGGCGCTACGTGCCCGTTTTTCCGGGCTGGCAATTGGCGGTTTGCTTAACGGCTGGATGCTGGCGTTTAATTTCTGGGGGGCCGCTTTCTATCTCGCCGCCACCATACTACTGATAGCAACAAAAAAAACACCAATGGAACAATGGTTAAGGCGCTCTGTTTGGGGCAAAGAGCCTGACAGGGCACAGACGGCAAAAGAGGAATACCTGAGCCTGATGGCACTGATGAATAAACCATTCCTGGAGAGTAAAGTGCTCAGCAAAAAGGTGCGCGGCCCGGTCACATCTACAACTACCGAGGTGATTGTAGATATTCAGCAGACCATGACACTGACCCTGCCCAATACTTACCCGGGTGAGCATATCGGCATAGCCATTGGTACCGGCCCGGATCTGGCTCACAGCCACTCGGTGATTGTGTCCAGTCTGCCTGAAGATAAATGGGGATGGAAGAAAGATACCAGTGAACCGACTCTGCACCACCTCTATCTGGAATTACCTGCGCCACTGATAACCCGGATCGGTTATGGTGTGGGAGTGATACATCAGGATCTTATCGATATTTTTGTCTGCCGGGAAAACAGTAACCCGTTTGAGAGTGAGCATACGGATGGCTGGGATAACTTCTACCAGTCCCGCTGTAAAGCCGGTTCCCCTGAGAGCAAAGACATGGCAGAATTATCAACCAAATCATTGATTAACCACGCTATAGTTCAATTGGAGGTACCGGAATGATGTCCGTCCCGCTAAACAATCTGCCGGAGCTGACCGAGGCGTTTAAACAGCAACAGCAGCAGGCGGTGCTTGATGCCTCAGTACTGCATGAATTTGAGATAGTTAAAGAGAAGCCTACTGATTACCCAATGATAGCAATGCAAGTATCAGTGGCTATGCTTCTCTTTTATTTCTTTGGGTTACAGGGGCCTTGGCCAGTTTTTGTAATGGTCACTTTTCTGGTGGGAACTGGTGGGTTATATCTGTATTATGCAATGGATCCCGATATCCAGCAGAAGATGACGATCACCGAAAAAGGGATCATTGTCAGCAATTTAGAGCTGGTTCCGGATGCCTGTTACACCGCGATGCGCTACTCGGGCTATGCCGGGGTCGCCATTGCTTTGGCAGCGGTGGTGGTAATAGGGCCAATGGCCTTTGTGGGTGCCGGAGCGGGCGTATTGATGGCGTTCAAGATGACTGGAGCAGTGAGACGGCCTAAAGTTGAAGTCACGCCTTTTTTACAAGGCGTGCCGTATCTTGATTTAAAAGGAATAACTCCGTTTAAACATGGGGTTACTACTTATTTTTTAAGACCGGATATCAACTATGAAGAGCTAAACGAAGAGCAACGCATCTTTGCTTCAAACTTCTGTAGTACTGTATTTCATGCCGACGAAGGAGATCATGCGGCTCTAATAAGTTCGCTGAATAAGATAGTCAGAACCCGCTCAATGGACTTCTGATTGCTCACTGCAACATACCCCGCCGACTTGTGTCGTGGGCTTAATAAAGGCCCATGACCATCAGAACGGAATTTGTAGTTCGGACAGTAAATTAGGCCGACTTTCAACCTCTGCGGGCCACACCATTATTGTAGCTGCTGCCCGTCATTTCCCCCGTTAGCAGGCCCAACCCAAAAATCACTCGCTGAGAGCAAAGACATGGCAGAATTATCAACCAAATCATTGATTAACCACGCTATAGTTCAACTGGAGGTACCGGAATGATGTCCGTCCCGCTAAACAACCTGCCGGAGCTGACCGAGGAGTTTAAACAAGAACAGCAGCAGGCAGTACTGGATGCCCAAGTACTGTATGAATTTGAGATCATCAAAGAAGAATTTACCAACTATTTAGCCATTGGCATGGGACTATGTGCAGCTTTGCTAATATTCTATTGGGCTGGTTCGAGCGGTGATTGGCTACTGGTGTTAATCGCCCTATTTATGGTAGTGCCCTTGGCTGTTTATCTTTATTACGCAGGTGACCCCGATATCCAGCAGAAGGTGACGATCACCGAAAAAGGGATCATTGTCAGCAATTTAGAGCTGGTTCCGGATGCCTGTTACACCGCAATGCGCTACTCAGGCTACGCTGGGGTCGCGATTGCTTTGGCAGCGGTGGTGGTGATAGGGCCAATGGCCTTTGTGGGTGCCGGAGCGGGCATATTGATGGCGTTCAAGATGACCGGAGCGGTGAGACGGCCTAAAGTTGAAGTCACGCCTTTTTTACAAGGCGTGCCGTATCTTGATTTAAAAGGAATAACTCCGTTTAAACATGGGGTTACTACTTATTTTTTAAAACCGGATATCAACTATGAAGAGCTAAACGAAGAGCAACGCATCTTTGCTTCAAACTTTTGTAGTACTGTATTTCATGCCGACGAAGGAGATCATGCGGCTCTAATAAGTTCGCTGAATAAGATAGTCAGAACCCGCTCAATGGACTTCTGATTGCTCACTGCAGTATACCCCGCCGACTTGTGTCGTGGGCTTAATAAAGGCCCATGACCATCAGAACGGAATTTGTAGTTTGGACAGTAAATTAGGACGACTTTCAACCTCTGCGGGCCACACCATTATTGTAGCTGCTGCCCGTCATTTCCCCCGTTAGCACGCCCAACCCAAAAATCACTCGCTGAGAGCAAAGACATGGCAAAATTAGCAACCAAGTCATTGATTAACCATGCGATAGTCCAACTGGAGGTACCGGAATGATGTCCATCCCGCTAAACAGCCTGCCGGAGCTGACCGAAGAGTTTAAACAGCAACAACAGCAGGCGGTGCTTGATGCCTCAGTACTGCATGAATTTGAGATAGTTAAAGAGAAGCCTACTGATTACCCAATGATAGCAATGCAAGTATCAGTGGCTATGCTTCTCTTTTATTTCTTTGGGTTACAGGGGCCTTGGCCAGTTTTTGCAATGGTCACTTTTCTGGTGGGAACCGGTGGGTTATATCTGTATTACGCAATGGATCCCGATATCCAGCAGAAGGTCACGCTCACCGAAAAAGGGATCATTGTCAGCAACTTAGAGCTGGTTCCGGATGCCTGTTACACCGCAATGCGTTATTCGGGCTATGCCGGGATCGCCATCGCTTTGGCGGCAGTGGTGGTGATAGGGCCAATGGCCTTTGTGGGGGCCGGAGCAGGCGTGTTGATGGCGTTTAAGATGACCGGATCGGTTAGGCGACCTAAAATTGACGTTGTGCCTTTTTTGCAAGATGCACCTTATTTTTATAGAAAAGGTATAACTCCTTTTAAGCATGGAGTATCAACCTATTTTATCAAACCCGACCTTAATTATGAGGAGCTAAGTTCGGAGCAGAGAAACATCATATCTACTTTTTTTGTGTCCGCATATGAAGCCAATGAAGAAGAACATGCGGCTTTGATCAGCGTGCTGAATTCAATAATTCAAACCCGTCAGGTTGAGTATTAACAGGCCCGTTTTGTAAGCGCCACCTGTTGTCATGAGCTTAGCGGATAACAACAGGTGGCGAACCGCGATTCCATCGCCCACGCCTCACTACACCCTCCCCCCCCCCTCTGAGATAACTATGGCGAACAGTCATTTTATAAAATTGACAGCCACAGCGTAATACTGTATTTATATACAGCATTACAGACCAATCATAATGAGTAACAGGAGCGTCTTTAGTGGTAAATCTTAGTTTGGAGAAGGGTATAAAAGAGCTTGTCGAAGGTTTTATCAAGGCTGGATGCCCTTCTGTCAGAAATCAGTCTATTGCTGAGCGGCGACAAGGTTATTTGGACAGTGTCTCTCTTGCCGGGGAAAGCGAGTCTGTGTATCAGGTGAGAGAGATAGAGATTGATGGTGCAGCGCTTCGCATCTATAAACCGTCTGCTGAAAAAAAACTACCTGTGGCAATATATTTTCATGGTGGTTGTTTTGTTAGTGGTGGGTTCGATACCCATGATCAACAGCTCAGAAAATTGGCTAATGTTGCTGGTGCAATTGTCATAGCAGTGAAGTACCGATTAGCTCCTGAGTATACTTATCCAGCGGCACACGATGATGCATATAACTCAACTTTAATTATACGTGACTACTGTGCTGAGTGGGGCGGTGACCCAAATAATATAAGTCTTGTCGGAGATAGCGCAGGAGGTCACTTATGTCTCATAACATCTTTACGATTGAAAGAAAATTCTGATTGGCAACCAACAAAGCAGATTCTTATTTATCCTATGTTAGATGCGACCGCTTCGAGTCAAAGCTATGAGGATAATGGTAAGCACTACATCATTACCAAAGATACCCTGGTAACTGGGTATGAAATGTACTTCAGCGAAGTATCGCGAGAGCATCCTGAGGCAAGCCCTCTGTATTACGCTGATTTTTCGGGCCTTCCAGAAACTCATATCCTTACTGCGGAATTTGACCCTTTAGTTGATGAAGGTGAACTTCTATATCACAAGTTACTGGATGCAGGAGTTGAAACTCAGTGCAGAAGGTATTTAGGCGTAACTCACGGCTTTTTTCAGCTCTCAGGCATAAGCTATGCAGCTAAGGAGTCCATTAATCATGTTGCGACTATTATCAAGTCCAATACTTGAGCATTACGTCAAACCTGACTGGCTTTCCTCGCTGAAAAGTCGGCTTACAAGACAGAAGTCGTTCAGCACAAGATTTCAGAGAACAGATATTCAAATGCTAACAACTTCAGGTTCATTATACTGTGAAGGAAAATGGGAACAATTAATCCGAGATACATTGTTCCCTGTCTAAAAACCATATACATGAAAATGAACATTTACGATCCTAACTCATTGATATAGAATACTATATTCAACATATCTTGAACATAACAACAGAGAGAAGGCTCATGACGATTCTTCGCCAAATGACGGAAGAAGAGTACCCTGCATACTGTGAGTATTTCATCGCCGATTACAGCCAGGAAATTGTACAAAACTATGGATACTCGATGGAAAAGGCGATTGAGTTGGCGAAGAATGATTTACGCAACAGTTTTCCTGACGGAGTAGAAAGCAAAGGCCACTCGTTACTCTGCATCGAAGCGTTAATTGATGGCATACCACAAGTTGTGGGCTATTTATGGCACTCCATTAGTCATCAAAATCATTCAACATTTATCTATGATTTTTATATATCAGATAAATATCGCGGCCAGGGTTTGGGTAAGGAAGCAATAGCCCTGTTAGATGAACAACTTCTGTTGGTTGACATCAATGAAGTCAAACTAAGGGTTGCCTATCACAATAAGAGAGCACTTAAGTTATACCAGGAATCAGGATTCGCCATTACTGGCTATAACATGTCTAAGCAACTCACTTGAACACTCATTCCGGCATTTCCTGATACAAATATTATTTTTACGCAATTTTGGGCGTTTTCTTTCACGGCCTCTCCGGTGGCAGTCAGGATGAACTGATACGCCGCCGGACAAAAACGTATTTCAAGTTAGCCTGGTAAATGTCCGGAAATGGCACAGATTTATCGCCTTTAGCAACTAATTCTCTACTATGTTCTCCCCTGATAGTGATAAGATCTCCCCCATCAGAATTACCGAGGATCTCTATGTTTATCCATCATGTTAACGGCATCGACTGGCTGGTGATTACAGCTTTTGAAGAACTGAAACCTATATTTATCGAAGATGCCGGTGCGATCCCCTCTTGCTTCTCTACCGCCAGCGAGTTGAGCCTGATTGATCAAGCCAGGCGCACTTATGGGTATTTGCCTGCACTCAGCGGCGTAATTACCGATACCGGCACTTTTCAAAGCCAGGATAACGAAGAAGATTTGAACCCACAGCTCGCCTGCCTGGTTGAGGGGCGTGGTCGGGTGTTTATCTATCACGGCGGCTTTGTGGCTTTTGTGGATGACGAACAAACCTTTATTACCCGAATGGACTGAAAACTATTCAGTAAGTTGAAATCGGCGAATTGGTATCCCTGGCAAAGAGCAGTTTCACCAAAACAGACAGAACCAGTTTAGGCTCCCAGCTCCGGCATAATTACCAGCCGTATTTCTTTGTTATTTAGATTAATTTGACTATTGTGCGCTCCAATCACACCTCCTCTGACTCCCCCTCGGGGAGGGGGAGAACTGGTTGATTTCTCGTTGAACCTGCTCTGGTAATCATGCCACTTTTCCGTGTTATTGCTCATTTCATCGCCAACATTGAAAAAATATAGCTTTATATGTGCTGAAGCCCCCCTCTCCTTCCGATTTTCCTTCCATACATTTGATTAAAATCAAGTTGATTTCTTCAAAAATCGTGATAGAGTTCACCCATCAATAGCTTAGTGTTATTGATTAACAGAAGCCCAATTCTTGGGCATTTGTTCCGATGAAGATGTACAGGAGAGAGATATACCCTCGAGTATATCCGCCGAAGATTTAATTATTTCAGGCAAAGTGGACTGTCATTGGAGGAACCTCTGGAGAGAACCGTTAAATCGGTCGCCGAAGGAGCAAGTTCGCTGCACAGCAGCGGGTGAAACTCTCAGGCAAAAGGACAGAGGAGTGAAAGGCAACAATAACAACTCATTTTCTTGAGCCCATTTTTGGATCTCTGATCCGCCCTTTCTCTCTTCTCCTTATGTTGTTTTTTTAAGGGGAAATCATGGAAAACCTATACTCACTGCTACAAACCGTCGACAACCTGGTCTGGGGTCCACCACTTCTGATCCTGCTTGTTGGTACCGGTGTCTACTTTACTTTTCGTCTGAACATTCTTCAGTTCCGTCACCTGCCTACTGCGCTGAAACTGGTCTTTGGTAAAGATAAGAACAATCAGAGCGAAGGCGATGTTTCTGCATTTGCCGCGCTGTGTACTGCGCTTTCCGCCACTATCGGTACCGGTAACATCGTTGGTGTTGCTACCGCTATCAAACTGGGTGGTCCGGGTGCACTGTTCTGGATGTGGCTGGCGGCGCTGTTTGGTATGGCAACCAAATACGCAGAGTGTCTGCTGGCGGTGAAATACCGCAAAGTGGATGACAAAGGTCAGATGCTGGGTGGCCCTATGTTCTACCTTGAGCATGGCGTTGGTTCTAAATTTCTGGCAGTGATGTTTGCTGTCTTCGCTCTGGGTGTAGCCTGCTTCGGTATCGGTACTTTCCCGCAGGTAAACGCTATTCTGGATGCCAGCTATCTGTCATTTGGTGTATCGCGTGAAATTGCGGCAGTGGTACTGACCTCTCTGGTCGCTGTTGTAACCCTGGGTGGTATCAAGTCTATCGCTAAAGTAGCCGGTAAAGTGGTTCCTACCATGGCGCTGTTCTACATCCTGGCATGTGTGAGCGTACTGGTAATGAACGCAGACAAACTACTGGACGCGGTAAGCCTGGTTCTGACCAGCGCATTTACCAATACTGCGGCAACCGGTGGTTTTGTGGGCGCAAGCATTATGCTGGCGATTCAGTCTGGTATCGCACGAGGTGTATTCTCGAACGAGTCTGGTCTGGGTAGTGCGCCGATGGCCGCTGCAGCAGCCAAGACTGACTCCTGCGTTAAACAGGGCCTGATCTCAATGACAGGTACCTTCTTCGATACCATCATCATCTGTACTATGACGGGCCTGACTCTGATCCTGACCGGTGCATGGCAGGGTGATCTGGCCGGTGCTGAAATGACCACTTACGCGTTCGCGGTTGGTCTTAACTCTCAGTCTGTCGGTCCTATGATGGTTTCAGTTGGTCTGATGTTCTTCGCGTTTACGACTATCCTGGGCTGGAACTACTACGGTGAGCGCTGCGTGGTTTACCTGATGGGTACCAAAGCCGTTCTGCCATACAAAATTATCTTTGTTGCGCTGATCGCATCGGGAGCGTTCCTGAAACTGGATATGATCTGGCTGATTGCTGACATCGTAAACGGTCTGATGGCAATTCCGAACCTGATTGGTCTGATTGCACTGCGCAGTGTCGTGATTGAGGAAACCAAGCGTTTTTTTGATATCGACTCCTGCGAAGGAGTTCAGAAAGCCGTTGAAGCCTGATATTTGAGCTAATAAGAAAAGCCGCGACATTGTTCGCGGCTTTTTTTTGTTTCTTAGCGGGACTCTGTAAGCAGCTTTACTCCCAGTCCCATCAACACTGCACCGGTTGCCCCCTCAAGCCACTTCATAGTCTGAGCGTTACTGAGATAACGCTGAGCTTTTGTGACCATAGCCGCAAGACTGCACTGCCAAAACATAGCAATAACGAAATGGGCAAGCGCCATCGCCAACGACTGGGCGACAGGCGAATAGTCCGGATGAATAAACTGCGGCAGGAATGCCAGATAAAACACCGCTGTTTTGGGATTCAGTACATTCGACAAAAAGCCTTCTTTGAGCGACTGACGCCAGTGCGCCTGTTTGGCGCCACCATCAACAATTTCAATTCCCGCCTCACCTTTAAGCATGGCGCGAATAGAGCCGATACCAAGCCAAATCAGATACCCTGCCCCAACCCATTTCATCAGGGTAAACAGTTCAGCTGAGTGCAACAGTACTGCGGAGATACCAACAGCAGAAAAAGAAGCATGGACAAACAGGCCAAGGCAGATCCCTAAACTGGTCACACCCCCCTGCATACCGCCACTTCGGCTGGTGTTACGGATCACAACAGCAGTGTCTAACCCCGGAGTCAGGGTCAGTACTGTGATAGCAATTAAGAAGGCTTCAGGATTTAGAATGGTCATCACGGTCACAAATTGGGCAAAAAACCGTTATATCAGCTGTGATCTGTGAGGTAAAGCATTACATATCTCTGAAAAAGATCGGTGACCACTGTTTTATCTGTTTGATATAGTAGCGGGATTCATTACGCTCTGAGATAAGGAACACCATGAGCTGTTATAAAAAGCTGGTTAACCAGTACCAAAAAATCTCCCGTTTCAGCCACCTGGGTGCCATCTGTGGCTGGGATCAGGCTGCCATGATGCCTGCAGGCGGTAACCAGGCCCGCTCTGAAGCGATGGCTGAACTCTCCGTTCATATCCACAAACTCTCTACCGCACCTGAACTGGGTGAGTGGTTCGATAAAGCAGAGCAGGAATCCCTGACCGATACTGAAAAAGCAAGCCTGCGCGAAATGAAACGCAGCTGGATGAACAGCAACGTTCTTCCGGAAGAACTGGTTCAGGCGAAATCGCTGGCAGGCTCCAACTGTGAACACGCATGGCGCAGTCAGCGGGGTGAGAACGACTGGCAGGGCTTTGAAGAGAACTGGCGCGAAGTGGTGAAGCTTTCACGTGAAGAGGCGCAAATCCGCGCCGAAGCAACCGGCCTGTCCCGCTACGACGCAATGCTTGATCTGTACGAGCCTGGTACCAACAGCGAGTTTCTTCAGAACCTGTTTGGTGACGTAAAAACCTGGCTGCCTGGCCTAATCGATCAGGTCATCGAGAAGCAGTCAAAGGAGACTATCATCCAGCCTGCCGGCACTTTCCCTACCGAGGCGCAGCGCAAACTGGGGCTGGAAGTAATGGAACTGCTTCAGTTCGACTTCAATCATGGCCGCCTGGATGTAAGTGTCCACCCATTCTGTGGTGGTGTGCCTAGCGATGTTCGCCTGACGACCCGCTACTGCGAAAACGACTTTGTTCAATCTCTTATGGGTACCGTCCACGAAACCGGTCACGCCCGTTATGAGCAGGGTCTGCCGACCGCTCTGGCCGGTCTTCCGGTTGGCGAAGGCCGCTCTATGGGCGTGCACGAATCCCAGTCACTGTTTTTTGAAATGCAGCTGGGCCGCAGCGACCCGTTTATCCGCATCCTGGCCGAAAAGGCGGCGAAGCAGTTTGGCCGGGAGCAGGATGATGCTTTCTCGTTTGATAACTTCCACAAGATTTACACCAAAGTGGAAAAAGGCTTTATCCGCGTAGACGCCGACGAGCTCACCTACCCTGCCCACGTGATCCTGCGTTACGAAATCGAGCGTGATCTGATCAACGGTAAGATCGAACATACTGACGTACCGGAACTGTGGGCGCAGAAGATGAAAGATTACCTGGGCCTGGATACCCGTGGCGATTACAAAAACGGCTGTATGCAGGATATTCACTGGACCGACGGTGCATTCGGTTATTTCCCGAGTTACACCCTGGGCGCAATGTATGCTGCGCAGCAGATGGCCGCCATGCAACGTGACCTGAATGTAGACAGCATTATCGCCAGCCGTGACCTGACGCCCGTGTTTAGCTGGCTCAGTGAGAAGATCTGGAGCAAGGCTTCAATCCTGCCGACGAATGAGCTGATCACTCAGGCGACAGGCGAGACTCTGAACCCGGAGTACTTCAGACAGCACCTGGAAAATCGCTACCTGAAGTAATAGCAATATAAGGCCAGGCAGGAACACCTGGCCTGTTTGTTTTGCAGGTATTAATAACGCCGGATAAATCCGGCGCTGTATGAACACTCTTTAATTACATGAAGTAAATCGTCATATTCAGGCCAATATGGTCAACATCACCATTTTTAGTCTTGTACTTCTGAGCCATTACACCTGCAGAGAAACCTTCAGTAAAAAAGTAATCGGCTCCGAGAACGTACATCATGCCATTGCCACTGGTTGATTCACTTTCAACCCATTCATCAGTGCTGAAGTACTTAGTTTCAGTTTCTGCACGCCAGGCATGACGGCCGATTTTACCAAACAGATTGAAGTCACCAAGACGGATCTGCGGCTTCAGAGCAATGTAACCGGAATCCAGTTTCTCTGTTTGCTCATAGAGATTTACATCTATGGGAAGAGGCTCTTTGTATTCATTCTTAACGTGTCCCTGAAAACCAATCTCAACACCAAGAAATGGCAGCACATCCGCACCCAGCGCAATACCTGCACCGAAGTCTTTCTCGCCTCTGAACTTTGCCTGTCCTGCATTAATTCCAAGGTAAACATTTGCTGAAGCTGCTGATGCAGCTGTCATCAGGGCTACTGCCAAAAGAGTTTTTTTCATAATACCGCTTATAAAGACTGAATTCAGATTGAAATGGCATTATATCAAACATACTTTCGGGTAATGGCATCTGGTGTAAGTTTTACGTCAAAAAAAACGCCAGCCTGGGCTGACGTTTTGAATGCTGAAGACTTTCGGCTTACAGGAAGTGGAAAGTCGCGGTCAGGTTAAATGAACCAATGTCACCGCCTTCTACCTTGAATGCCTGGTAAGAGCCACCCAGAGACAGGTTGTCAAACATGAAGTACTCTACACCAGCGCCGTACATTGCCTTGGTGCCATCCAGATCTGCTTCACCAGACTGAGTACCATTATACTTATGCACACCCGCTTTTGCGTAAACGTGCAGTGGGCCCAGGTCAATGCTTGGTTTTACTGCAAAATAAGTAGAGCTGTAATCCACTTCATTAATCTTACCGTGGTTGTTGTAACCCGCTTCCAGACCAATGATAGGCAGAATACCGGTACCAATGTGGAAACCGTATGCAGTTGCGTTTTTACCGTCAAAGTCAGACTGACCCAGGTTTGCACCTGCATACAGCCACGAATCCGCCATAGCGGTTGAAGTAACGCCAGCCAGCGCCATTGCCAAAAGGATTTTTTTCATGATTTTCCTACTACCAAAATCGATTACTGCCAGGTCATCCTGTACCCGTATGTGTCGGCAGGCCAAGCCTGAGCTTTAGCGCTTTTCTCCCTGAGCGCAAAGTTAACCGATTCTAACCACCCACAGCAGGTCTCCGCAACCAGATAATTACGTTGTTTAACAAAATCAAAGTGCTTTTAGGCAAAAAGAAACCGGCCAAAAACAGCCGGTTATCTCTGAATGAAAGGAAGTGACCTTTACAGGAAATGGAAGGTAGCGGTCAGAGCAAGAACACTGGCGTTACTATCAATATCGCCACCCAGATTGTATTGGGTCCAGGAAGCACCTACTGCGAAGTTGTCTATCAGAAAATACTCAGCTCCCAGGCCATACATCAAATCAGTACCGGTTTTATCAAAGCCATCAATATTGACATCAAAGTTCCAAGCATGGACACCAGCTTTGGCATATACCTGAACTGGTCCTACATCCACACTTGGTTTAGCAGCGATATAAATGGTCGACAAATCTGCTGTAATTGCACCAGCCTCGGAGTCCCCCAGAGTCTGATATCCGCCCTCCAGACCAATAAACGGCATAATACCGGTACCAACATGAACACCATAAACCGACGAGGTAGTATCTCCAATCGTCGAGCGGCCAAAGTTTGCCCCACCGTAAATGAACGCATCTGCATACGCAGTCCCTGAGATCATAACCAATGCCACTGCCAATACTGTTTTCTTCATCGCTATACCCTCTGCATCATTAATACATGGTGGCAAAATACTGACACTGTCTATGCCACCACGTTCATTTGATTAAAAGATTAGCAATAAATGTTCCAGACTGCTCAAATTAGCATCAATTAACAATCAGCGATCGCGTTTTTCACCCGTTTATCAGATACAGGATAAGGTGTACCCAGTTGCTGAGCAAAGTAGCTGACCCGCAGCTCTTCAAGCATCCACCGAATCTCTTTCACCTCAGGTGGTACTGCGACACCTTTCGGGATCTTGTTCAGAAGCTCTTTGTAATCCTTGGTAACCGATTCGATTTTCAGCATATGCAGGCGGTCTTTGTTCGGATCAATCGGCAGCTTCTCCATACGGCGCTCAATCGCCTTCATATAGCGAAGAATGTCCGGCAGCTTTTTCCAGCCGCATTCCGTCGCAAAACCGCGGAAGATAAGCCCTTCGATCTGCGCTTTAATGTCAGACAGAGCAAAAGCCATCGACAGGTCGACCTTGCCTTTCAGCTTCTTGTTAATGCTGAACGCCGTAGTCAGTATTGTCTCTACCTGCCTTGCGACCTCAACAACTGTATCACCCAGTTCAGCGCGGACGTGCTCTTTCAGTGCTTCAAACTCTTCCGGCTGCCAGACGATACCGCCCCGCTCTTCAATAAGTTTGTCGACGCCACAGGCGATACAGTCATCAATAAGGTCCAGCACCTTACCGTACGGATTAAAGTACAGACCCAGCTTCGACTTGTTCGGCAGATTCGCGTGCAGATACTTAATCGGTGACGGCACGTTAAGCAGTACCAGACGGCGCTGACCAGCAGCCATCGCCTGCTTCTGCTCCTGCTCGGTTTCAAACAGCCTGATCTCAACGCTGTCTTTGCTGTCAACGATAGCCGGGAAGGCTTTCACGTCATAGCCACCACGCTTCTGCTGGTAGACCTTCGGCAGTTCGCCAAAGCTCCAGGTGTGCAGGCCCTGCTGCTCGATATCATCATCGGCTACTTTTGACAGTGTCTGCTGAACTTTCTCTTTCAGGCTATCTTTGAGCTCGTGCAGATCGGCGCTCTCTTTCAGCTTGCGATTGCGGTGGTCCACAGCGCGGTAAGTCACTTTCAGGTGATCCGGTACCTGGTCCATATTCCAGTCTTCCCGAAGTACTTCTACACCCGTCATACGGCGAAGCTCTTTTTCCAGCGCGTCCAGAAGCGGCACCTCCATCGGCGTAACACGCGCCAGAAATGCATCAGCGTAGTTCGGCGCAGGAACAAAGTTCTTACGCAATGTTTTTGGCAGAGACTTAATCAGGCTCACCACCAGTTCATGGCGCAGGCCCGGGATCTGCCAGTCAAAACCTGCCGGTTCTATCTGATTCAGGATCGGCAGCGGGATATGCACGGTTACACCATCGTTATCATCGCCCGGCTCAAACTGGTAGCTCAGCTTGAGCTTCAGGCCATTTTGGTGCCAGAAGTTCGGATAATCCAGGTCGGTAACATGGCTGGCGTCGCCTTTGAACAGCATCTCTTTTTCAAAGTTCAGCAGCTCTTTGTTCTGCTTAGACGCCTGTTTCCACCAGGTGTCAAAGTGACGGCCTGATACCACCTCAGTGCCAACGCGCTGATCATAAAAATCAAACAGCTCATCATCATCAACCAGAATGTCGCGGCGGCGGGACTTATGCTCCAGCTCTTCCACTTCTGCCAGCAGGCGGCGGTTCTGTTTAAAGAAAGCGTGTTTGGTTTCCCACTCACCCTCTACCAGTGCGCTGCGGATGAAGATCTCACGGCTCACTACAGAATCGATATTGCCGTAGTTCACCAGACGCTTAGGTACGATTGGCACTCCATAGAGCATCACTTTCTCATACGCCATGACCGCTGCGCGCTTTTTCGACCAGTGAGGTTCACTGTAGCTGCGCTTGATCAGGTGTTTGGCCAGTGGCTCAATCCACTCCGGCTGAATTTTCGCGATAATACGGCCCCAGAGCTTCGATGTTTCCACCAGCTCGGCAGACATAATCCATTTAGGCTGCTTCTTAAACAGGCCCGATGCAGGGAAGATATGGAAACGGGCATTACGCGCGCCCTGGTACTCGTTCTTCTCCTGATCTTTCACACCAATATGAGAAAGCAGGCCAACCAGGATCGAGCTGTGCACACCCTGATAGCTCGCCGGCTCATCGTTGAGTTTAAAGTCCATCTCACGCATCGCCTGATGCAGCTGGAAGTAAACATCCTGCCACTCACGAACGCGGAGATAGTTAAGGAAATCCTGCTTACACTGCTTACGGAACTGGTTGCTGGAAAGCTCTTTCTGCTGCTTTTTCAGGTAGTCCCACAGGTTCACAAAGGTCAGGAAATCCGACTCTTCATGGAAGAAGCGGCGGTGCTTATCATCTGACGACTGCTGTTTGTCGCTCGGGCGCTCACGCGGGTCCTGAATCGACAGGGCAGAGGCGATAATCATCAGCTCTTTCAGACAGCCGTTCTTCGGTGCTTCCAGAACCATACGTGCCAGTCGCGGATCGATAGGAAGACGTGCCAGCTGACGGCCGACAGAAGTCAGGCGCTTACGCGGATCGCTGGCTTTATCATTAATCGCACCCAGCTCTTCAAGCAGGCGGACACCGTCCTGGATATTACGCTTGTCCGGTGCTTCCACAAACGGGAAAGCTTCAATATCGCCCAGCCCCAGGGCGGTCATCTGCAGGATTACCGACGCCAGGTTGGTACGCAGAATTTCCGGGTCGGTAAACTCAGGGCGCAGGTTAAAGTCTTCTTCTGAGTAGAGACGAATACAGATACCCGCTTCCACACGACCACAACGACCTTTTCGCTGGTTGGCACTGGCCTGGGAAACCGCCTCGATTGGCAGGCGCTGTACTTTGGTCCGGTAACTGTAACGGCTGATACGCGCCGTGCCCGGGTCAATCACGTACTTGATGCCAGGAACGGTCAGCGAGGTTTCAGCAACGTTGGTCGCCAGTACGATGCGGCGGCCTGCGTGGGGCTGGAAGATCTTGTTCTGCTCTCCGGCAGACAGTCGCGCATACAGCGGCACAATTTCGGTATCGCGCAAATTACGTTTGTTAAGCGCATCCGCGGTATCGCGGATCTCCCGCTCACCGTTCATGAAGATCAGGATGTCACCAAGGCCCTCATCACACAGCTCGTCTACGGCTTCGAAGATGCCTTCAAGCTGGTCGCGGTCAGAATCATCATCGCCGCTCAGTGGGCGGTAACGGGTCTCTACCGGGTAAGTACGGCCGGAAACTTCAATAATAGGCGCATCGCTGAAGTGTTTTGAAAAACGCTCAGGGTCAATGGTTGCCGAAGTGATGATCACCTTCAGGTCCGGGCGACGCGGCAGAAGCTGCTTAAGGTAGCCCAGAATAAAGTCGATGTTCAGGCTGCGTTCGTGCGCCTCATCGATGATGATGGTGTCGTACTGGTTCAGGAAACGGTCGTGCTGGATTTCTGCCAGCAGGATACCGTCGGTCATCAGTTTGATCTGGGTATTGTCGGAGATCTGGTCGTTAAAACGAACTTTGTAGCCGACGAACTCACCCAGTGAGGTCTGCATCTCTTCTGCGATTCGGTTTGCAACCGAGCGTGCCGCCAGACGACGCGGCTGAGTATGGCCAATCAGACCAAACTTACCACGACCGAGTTCAGCACAGATCTTCGGCAGCTGAGTGGTTTTACCCGAACCGGTTTCACCGGCGATAATCACCACCTGATTAGCTTCAATCGCTTCTGCGATATCCTGTTTTTTCTGGCTGACCGGAAGCAGTTCCGGATACTCGATATGCGGATTAAACGCGCCACGCTGCTCCGCATCTGACATAGAGCGGGCAATATCCAGGGCGATTTCATCAAATACGGCGTTGCGGGCGGCTTCTTTCTTAATTTTACTTGCGCCGCTGATACGCTTGCTGAGCCGGAAACGGTCTTTCAGCATGCAGCCTTCGAGCGCTTTACGCAGAGATGCAGCGCTGTTGGCCTGAGTTTTTGGCTGTGACGATGTCAAAGCGTTACCTATTCATTTACTTCTTAAAAATTGGCGGGATTGTACCATAGCTCTGGCATTAGTAGGGAGAATGGACTCTCTTTAGTCCGGTGCTTCAGTCAGGAGTGGCTAAACAAACGCGCATAGACCCATTCCTGGGGCTTCACCGTGCCTTCCTGGGGGCCCGCCTAGGGCACGGAGAGTTTGTTTAACCACTCCTGACTGCCCCATTATAACCTGCCAGATAACTAACTTTATCCTTATTCAAATTTTTCGAACAAACTGTTCGCAAAACAGCTCTGTTTTCACTTGCGACCGGGTATTACTATCTTCTCATCAACCGAATCATCCTCCAAAGCAGAAGGAATTTACTATGTCCCGTATCCTTGTATTGAAATCAAGCATCCTTGGTGGCTACTCTCAGTCCAACCAATTAATCGAACAATTTACCGAGCAACTGCAGGGAAACGAGATTGTAGTTCGCGACCTGGCGCAGGACGCTCTGCCGGTATTAGATATGAATGTCGCAACCGCGCTGCGTGGTGGTGATGAACTGAGCGATGAGCAAAAAAAGATCCTGGCGCTTTCTGACACACTGATTGAAGAAATCAAAGCCGCTGATTCACTGCTTATCGCCGCGCCAATGTACAACTTTACCGTACCGACTCAGCTGAAAAACTGGGTTGATATGATTGCCCGCGCAGGTGTGACCTTTACCTATACCGAGCAAGGCCCTAAAGGTCTGCTGGAAAACAAGAAAGCTGTAGTGATCACTACCCGTGGCGGCATTCACAAAAATGCACCAACCGATATGATCACACCGTATCTGCAAACCGTACTGGGCTTTGTTGGCATTACTGATGTTGAATTTGTGTATGCTGAAGCGCTAAACATGGGTGAAGAAATGGCTGCAAAAGGGCTGGCTGAAGCGAAAGAGAAGATTGAGGCGCTGGCGCTTTAATTCGGGAACTTCCTCAACAATGAACTGAGTCAGGATCTGCTTCCAGCTATCGAGACCGCATCAGAATAGCCTGATAACGTGCTTGCTGTAACAGCTGTGAGTCGCTGCCGCGAAATATGGCATTTCCCGGTTGAAAGCAGATCCTGAATCGCGCTTAACCACATGAGCGTGGTAACAGTTAACGGGAGCGCGTTCAGGATGACCGGAAATAAAATTATATTATTTTTAGTAAGTTAACCTTCTACAGACAAATCATTTTCCGTTTTCCCCGAACTAACCATTAACACCGGGTCATCCTGAACTCGATTCAGGATCTACTCACAGCGTGTCGTAATGGCGAAGCGAAGCCAATCAATATACTTTAAGCGATACCCGAACATTCTTGTTCCAACGTCCGCTCAAAAAAAACGCCAACCAACCGGTCAGCGTTTCATTCCAATTACAATCAAACTCAGAAGTCGTACTGCAGATAAATCGTATTGTAGTTACTGCCACCCTTGATACGGCCAAACTGTGAGGCTTTCTCAAAGATTGACGAGCGGTGGTGCAGGCCGTAACCGATCCACATGTTGTCCCATTCTGGCTTGCTGAAGATATCACCCACATTGAAGTCGAATGAAATATCCAGGTAGTTCATCAGCGGGCTCATGTTCTCATACTTACCTTCCAGTTCACTGCTCTCGATTTTGGTGATGTGCTGTACATAAGACACACCCTCACCGGCACCAAACTTCCAGCGAACTGGCCAGTCGAAGGTGTAGTAAGCTTTCACCGCCACCACATATTCAGGGCTTGAACGCTGAGTATCACTTGACCAGTGCCAGGCTACACCCGGGGTCAGGTACACGTCCAGCGGCAGGCCAAACAGTTCATCAGTCAGCGGATGGCCGTAGAAGAACGAGGTCATCTTGTTGTTGTTTTCGTCCGGCACACCTTTGAACTTGAAGATGTCGCCCATATCAGACGGAGTCGCAAAGCCCTGCGCAACTCGCAGATAAGGCTTGGCACCAATCTCTTTCTTCTTCGGCGTCGACTTGTTATCAAACAAACCAAAGCCTAAAAAGTATTCCTGATTCCAGCGACTGTCGATCACCGAAGTGTTGTACGCTGCGTCATCAATACGGGTCATGTACGCCGAGCCCAGCAGGTACAGGTTGCCAGTTACGTGGTAACGCGCATCAAAACCAGCTTTCACTTCAGTGCCGCTGCCGATCTGACGATTGTAGTATGGCGTGCCTTCCAGGTTATTACCCGCAAGGTAGTAAGAGTTAAAGTCGCTGCTCTTGTAGCGAAGCTGGACACTAGGTTTAAAGTCCCAGCTTTCAGTTGCGTATTCAGCAGTAAAACGCAGGTTACCGTGCATGCGGGCATGGCTGTCGCTCATTACCTCAACATCGGTGTACCAGTCCTCACCGGTAAATGCGCGATACTGGAAACCAAAATCAAAGGTATCGCCGCCGTACTCGTTCTGCTTACTGGCAGGAAAATCCACAAAGCGGAGGCGGGTCAAAAGGTTGATCTGATAATCGTCCTGCTTATACAGATGTGCGCCTCCCTCAAGGCCATCCATAAAGAAGGTTTCACCTTTGTACCAAAAACCTGGCACGTAGGTATCAACGATTTTGTCTTCAATACCTGCAGCAGAAAAGTCGTGTACCAGGGTCGATGAGCGATACATCATCGCCACGCCCCACTCTTGTTCTTCGGCGGCAAATGCCGAAGCAGAGGTTGCAGCCAGGCCAAGCGCAACCAAACCAGTGATTCGATGTTTAGAAAGCATGAGAATCTATTACTAAAATATTGTTAATCAGAGAAAATATGTAGCAAATCGCTATTTATTGACGTAATTATCAGGTTTTGTGGTAAAAACAGAGTATATCTATTAAGATCCACGCCCCTTTGCCGCTACTATACTTGTTAGCGACGCATGATATAAAAAAACACTGTGAAAGTATCGGATTTATTACAAATACTTAATCAATTGCCGGACGATCTTGAAATCGTGACAGGCGAAGAATGGTTACCTGAACGTTTGCTGGCTGTCCGGCACGACGAAGACTTCCTGCACCTCTCGTTTGACAATCAGCCATCCGATGTCGGCGGTGATACCGAGGCACGTGGTTTCGTAGAGCATGAAATCGCCCTGATGCGCGCACGCATCCGTCAGATGCTGGCAGAGAACACCGACATTTCTACCAAAACCGAAGCTCTGCTCGCTCTTCTGCTGATTGCTCACGAACAGTCATCTTCAGAGGTGATTGAAATCCTGGAACAGAGCGAAAACGACTGACCCTACCCCAGAGCCTGCCATACTGCGCCCAGGCCACTTGCCAGACACAGTACCAGCGCACAGTAACGGATCCACTGCTTAGAAAACTTATGGATACACTTTCCGGCGAGCCAATAGCCAAGCCAGGCCGCCGGGATCAGCGGCACGGTCGCGACCACGTGCTGCCAGTTAAAAAAGCCCACCGGGATCTGTACCAGCAGCGATAAAACCGAGCTCACCACAAAGAAAGCCGACAAATTACCGCGCAGCGAGTTGGCTTCCTGATGCTGAAGCAGCAATGCCATCGGTGGCCCGCCGATACTCGAACTGGTGCCCATGAAACCAGAGAAAAAGCCCGCCACGCACATCCTGGTTGGCGTTGGCTCAATACGGAACGGCAGCAGACTCACCGCCACTGCAAACAACACAAACAGCCCCAGCCACAAAGACATACTGTCCAGCGAGACATAGAACAGCAGCAAACCGCCCATAACCGAGCCAGGAATACGGCCAATCACCGCCATTTTCAGCCCGCCAAGGCTGACACTGGATTTGTGTTTCCAGGCATTGAGAAGAGAGATAAACAGCGCCACCAGACAAATCGGCGCGGGGACATAAAGGGGATTTAGCATAAACAGCAACGGTGCCGCCACAATTGCCAGGCCAAAGCCAATCGCAGACTGAACAAAAGAGCCGAGAAATATCAGCCCCATCGCCATTAACACCGTTGCGTCCATGCACATACCTTTATACCAACAAATTCATGTAAGGTGGTATTAATACCGCCCTCATCGTATCGCTATCGTTATGATACTTCGATAGATTTCACACTAATCGACTCTACGGCAAGTCAGGGTTTTGTCAATAAGCTTGTTTTTTCGACCAAACAGCCCTACTTAATAACTATTGAAGAAGCAGGATAAAAGATATGCTTGGAACCTTATCAAAACTCTTTAAACAGCTGGTTGAAGGCCAGGACCTCAGCGCTGCCCAAAAACCTGACCAGGAACTGGCGATTGCATCCCTGTTCTGCGAAGTCGCTGGCGCAGACCACGACATTACCCCACAGGAGCAACAGGCAAAAATCTCCATGCTGACAAAAGTACTGGAAGTTGACGAAAGCCGCGCAGAGCACCTGCTGAGCAAAGCTAAAGAAAAAGTTCAGGATTCAGCATCACTGTATGACTTTACCTCTCAGCTGCGCCACCTTGAGCAGAGTGAACGGTTTGAAGTGATCAAAGCTATGTGGGAAGTCGCTTTCGCCGATGGCATGCTGGACCCGATGGAAGAAGCCGTAATAAGAAAAGTGGCCGAGTTGTTATACGTCGACCACCAGGAGTTTATACGCGCCAAACTGTCTGTGATGGACAGCTAGTCCACATCATACAAGTGACAGGCTACCTGATGCTCACCGGAATAGTGGGCTTTGGGCACCTCTTTGGCGCAGCGCCTCGTCGCGTGCTGACAACGGGTCCGGAACGTACACCCTGAAGGCGGTGCCAGTGGTGAGGGTACATCCCCTTCCAGCGGAATCGCTTCCGAATGACGGGTCGGGTCCGGTACCGGGATCGCCGAAAGCAGCGCCTGCGTGTAAGGGTGCTTAGGCTCGCGATACAGCTCTTCCGCCGGTGCTTTCTCTACCAAACGGCCAAGATACATCACCCCGACTTCATCACAGATATGCTGGACTACCGCAAGGTCATGGGCGATGAACAGAAACGAAATGCCCTTCTTCTCCTGCAAGTCCGCGATCAGGTTGAGCACCTGTGCCTGTACCGACACATCCAGCGCAGAAACCGGCTCATCCGCCACGATAAACCTCGGTTCCAGCACCAGAGCGCGGGCGATACCAATACGCTGACGCTGACCACCTGAGAACTCGTGCGGATAACGGTTCAGCGCCTGAGGACGCAGCCCCACAATCTCCATCACTTCTGCGATTTTGGCTTCACGCTCTTCCACTGTACCAATTTTATGAATATCCAGCGGCTCACGCAGAATATCGTGAATGGTCATACGCGGACTGAGTGAAGCAAACGGATCCTGAAAGATGATCTGAATATCCTTACGCAACGATTTCAGCTCTTTACCATCCAGCTCCAGCACATTCTGCCCGTCAAGCAGCACTTCTCCATCGGTCGGCTCAAGAAGACGCAGCACACAGCGGCCCAGGGTAGACTTACCACAGCCGGACTCACCTACCAGCCCGAGCGTCCTGCCCTTTTTGATGGTAAAGCTCACATCATCGACCGCCTTACACACCGCCCGGTTGCTTTTGAAAAAGCTCTTACCGACCAGAAAGTGTTTCTTCAGCCCTTTAACTTCAAGCAATACGTCATCACTCATGATGTCTCCTCCAGGGCGTTATAACAGGCGACCGTATGAACCGGATTGCCACACAAAGAAGGTGCCGCCTGATGACACTCAGCCAGCGAACGTTCACAGCGGTCCACGAAACGGCAACCTTTCGGCAGATGAAACAGATCCGGCACCATACCCTGAATGGTTGGCAGACGGGGTACTTTCTTGTCCCGGACCACAGGGATTGATTCAAGCAGCCCTTTGGTATACGGGTGTTTGGGATTAGCGAAAATATCTTCCACTCTTCCCTGCTCCACAACCTGGCCACAATACATCACCACCACCCGCTCACAGGATTCAGCCACAACGCCCAGATCGTGAGTAACCAATACCACCGCCATCTGAAACTCTTTTTGCAGCCGCACCATCTCTTTCATCACCTGAGCCTGAATGGTCACATCCAGCGCCGTGGTAGGCTCGTCGGCAAGCAACAAAGACGGATTACATGACAGAGCCATCGCGATCATCACCCGCTGACGCATACCACCGGAAAGCTGATGAGGGTACTCATCAATGCGCTTTTCCGGTGCAGGAATGCCAACTGTGCGCAGCATTCCTACCGCACGCTGCTTAGCTTCAGCTTTGGAAAGACTGGTGTGATTGCGGATCACATCAACCATCTGGGTACTGATTTTCAAAACCGGGTTAAGCGCTGTCATCGGCTCCTGAAAGATCATCGAAATCTCATTTCCACGCAGTTTTCGATACTCTTTCTCACTCAGCCCAACCAGCTCCTGACCGCGAAAGCGGATACTGCCCCCGGTGATATTTCCAGGCGGGCTGGGAATCAACCCCATCACCGACAGAGAGCTGACCGATTTACCACAGCCAGACTCCCCCACCAGCGCCACGGTTTCACCGGGCATGACTTCAAAACTGACCTGATCAATGGCTTTCACCGTACCTTTATCAGTGGTGAACTCCACCGTCAGATCTTTCACTTCCAGCAATGCTGTGCTCATAACTACACCTTCCTTGGATCGAGCGCATCTTGCAGCGAATCAGAGAACAAATTAAACGCCAGTACCAGTACAAACAACAGACCGGATGCAGCAAAGAAATTACAGAAATGACCGGCGGTCACTTCCCCGCTCGCCTCTGCGATCATCAGGCCCCAACTGATGCTGTCTTTGATACCCAGGCCCAGGAAGCTCAGGATCACCTCACTCTTAATTGCGGTGATAAACAGCAGAGTCATTTCCACCAGCAGAATGTGAGTGGTGTTTGGCATCAGGTGCTTGAAGATAATGCGGTAGGTCGGAACACCCAGTGAGTGTGCTGCTTCAGCAAACTCCATATTCTTCAGCTTGATCACTTCGCCGCGTACTACCCGGGCCGTACCTGTCCAGAACGCTGACGTCATCGCGATATGCATCGAATATGGGTTCCCTTCCAGCGCAACAGCAATTGCTGCAACCAACAGAAAGTAAGGCACACAGTCAAGACTGTTCATCACCCACAGCACCAGCTCATCCAGCCAGGTGCCGGAATAATAGCCCATAAAACATCCGGCGATCGCCCCGATAGTCGTAGCAAATATCGCAACACTCAGGCCTACTTCAAAAGCAGTTTTCGTGCTGTAAATCGCCCGCTGGAAAATATCCTGACCATTAATGGTGGTACCAAACCAGTACTCGGCGCTCGGTCCGGCCTGCCCCATCGCCAGCAGTTCATCCCATTGCTGGGCAATCACACCAGCCCACACCAGCACGGCCACCAGAAAGTACAGCAGAACCACGCTCAGGCTGATCATCCCAATCCGGTCTTTGCGGAACTTGACTATCGCCTTACTCCACAGAGACTCCCGCTTCTGCACGGTTTTCGTTTCCGGCATCGTTAATACATCCGTCATAAAACTGTCCCTATTTAAGCGAAATCCGCGGGTCTACCATCTTGTAGAGCACGTCCACCACACTCACTACCACAATAAACAGCATGGTGATCAACACGATTACGGCTTTCAGTACCGGTAAATCACCGGTGGTGATCGCGTCATAAGTGATAAGCCCGATACCCGGAATACCGAAATAGCTCTCCAGCAGCAGCGAGCCGCCCACCACCACAAACGGAATGGAAAACACAACCCGGGTGATAATTGGAATCAGTGCGTTCTTCAGAACGTGCTTGATCAAAATCACCCCAGGTGTATGACCAAATGCTTTTGCAGTCCGGATATGGTCCCGGGTGGTTTCTTCAACGATGATCGCCCGGTAGAAACGGGTGCTGTACCCCACAGAAACAAACACCGAACACATGGTCGGCACCGTCACGTAGTAGAGGTAATCACTGAAACTGTTTACCTCCCAGCCATATACCGGGAACAGGTTCAGCCCGTAACTGGAACAGAAAATCAGCTGAAGGGCGATGATCACAATGAGGTAGGAAATACTCATCCCGACAACAGAAGAGGACATCACCAGCTTATCTACCCAGCTGCCACGATGGTGCGCAGCAAACAGGCCCAGGCAGATACTGATCACGTGCCCCAGAACAAAGCCCGGGAGAACCAGCATCAGCGAGATGGGAATGGTACGCCCAAGGATCTCTGTAACGCGCTCGCCACTGGAGTCGGAGTAACCAAAATCAAAAGTCACTACCTGGCGAATATACTCCAGGTAGCGGGTGAGGAACGGCTGGTCATAACCCAGCTGATGACGCACTTCAGCGATCTCTTCCACCGTAGGGTTACGGCCAAGCAGATCGTAGGTTTTATCCGGTCCGAAGTAGACCATCAGCACAAAGCTTATCAGAGTTACGCCCAGCAAAAGTGGCAAGCTGTAAACCAGCTTGCGCACGCAATACTTCAAGGTTTCCATACGCGGACCTTATTGAATGTCAACGTATTTGAAGTAGTTACCCAGGATGTCTCGCTGAGGCCACATCACCGCATTCTTGTGCCACATCTGGACACCAGTACGGGAGAAACCGGCGATACCTACACAGTCATCAATCAGGATCTGATTCAGCTGTTTGTAGATAGCGGTACGTTCCGCACTCGGCTGCATGACAGACGCTTTTTCAAACAGCGAGTTAAACTCCGGGTTGTTGTAGTTAGAGCTGTTTGAACCAGGTGAACGGTTCGGACCGTAAAACAGCTGCAGGGTATTCTCTGCATCCGGGTAATCCAGACCCCAGCCCATTGGCACCAGCTGAGTTTTGCTGTTCTTCACGTCACGGTTGAAGTCACCGAAGGTCGCGTAAGCTTTGAACTTGATCTTGTTCTTCGGATAGCCAATTTTCACCAGGTTGCCGCGGAACTGCTCGAAGAACTGCTTGGAGCGAACGCTGGAAGTAGATGGATAGTGCAGTACAGGCAGGTTTTTCGCCGTCCAGCCATTCTCTTTCAGCAGCTGCTTCGCACCGGCAATGTCCTGGGCGATGAATGATGGATCAAGGTTTGGATCGTATCCGTCTGTGCCCGGAATGATATGACCCGGATACGCTTTACCCAGTCCCAGGTAAAAACGCGAGATACGCTCAGGTCAGCTGAAAGATTTGATGATCGCACAGCGCAGCGCTTTGTTTTGCTCGTTCGTTTTAGGGTCTTTGGCGTGACCGAAATAGTCATCATCAAAGTTAAACACGTTGTACACGTAGCCAGGCTCTGTTGATACACGGAACTTGTACTTATCTGCGTACTCAGGACGCAGTTTCACCGGGTCACGGGATTCCAGCACCGTCTCCAGCTGCTCATTTTGCAGCGAGGTGTTCACAATCTCGCTGCCTTTGGTGAACGAGTTCCAGCGGGCAGATACCTGCTTAATCCAGTTCGCTTCCACGCGGTCTACGATAGGCAGTTTCTTGCCTGCCAGATCCGCAATGCCGGTAAAGCCATGAACCAGCGGATCATAACCTTCTTTCATCGGGTCAAAGATTTCATCACGGTAGTTCGGGTTACGTTCAAGAACCGTTTTGGTGTTGTTGTGCGAAATCAGCTTAAACGGACCACTGCCCACAGGATGGGTTGCAAACTCGCGGCCATACTTCTCTACCGCCTCACGCGGTACAATTGCAGAGAAGCCCATTGCCAGGGTGTAAGTCAGCTGAGGGAATGGTTTGGTCAGGGTGATCTGAACGGTGTACTTGTCCAGCGCTTTTACGCCTTCGACCTGTTTATTGTAATCAGAACCCGCTTCTTTCCACTCTGCCATTCCGGCAAATTTACCAGCCCACAGCCATGCGCCCTGGGAGCGGTTCTTAGGATCAAAGTGACGCTTAATCGAATATACAAAGTCACTGGCTACCAGCTCACGGCCTTTGCCACCGGTAAACGCAGGATCGTCGATAAAGTACACGCCTGGTGTAAGCTTAATGGTGTAAACCAGACCGTCTTCCGACACCTCCGGCATACCTGTCGCCACGCCAGGCTTAAGCTCAAACGGCTGCTTAAGGTACTTGTACTCATATAGGGTGTCATACACCGCGGTAACAATGGTATTACTGTATTTGGTAGCAGAGTGAACGGTATCAAAAGTGGTCGGCGCACCACCTTCTGAATATTTAAATACTTTTACATCCTGTGCCTGTGCAAAAGACGCAGCGATCAACGCTGCAAGAGGAAGCAACTTCATCTTCTTCATCTAAGTTCCCTTTAATTATATTTCCTGGATATGCATCCACTTTCTGTGAAATCCGACTTTAGGGTATAGCAATCCCTGATTTCATACCAGAGC
Source organism: Vibrio sp. 9-16B-A1 (assembly GCF_056726165.1). NCBI lineage: Bacteria > Pseudomonadati > Pseudomonadota > Gammaproteobacteria > Vibrionales > Vibrionaceae > Vibrio > Vibrio sp. 9-16B-A1. The sequence continues at coordinate 1,717 of NZ_JBSDZD010000024.1, read as the reverse complement.
ATAACCCTGGATTTATTCACACTTTTGAAACAATTCGTTATTTTGCGAGCCGAATCAGGTGGCTGCTGCGGGGAGGTATCAGGTTTGCGAGGGGGGGCAAATATGGGCGGTTCGGGGTGCTTGGTCCTGGGTGCGTGGGTAAAGATGGGGGGCGTGATTCTCGGTTCTCGGAGAGAAGAATGACACGAAGATGCAGGAAAAAACTTGTTCCCACGGTCCTCCGTGGGAATACATACCGGCGTTAAACCGGAAGTGCGGAGCCTGATTGCAAGTCAGATATGCATTACCACGCGGAGCGTAGGAACGAGATAGCTGGGGTCCGTGGTCCGCGGTACTCGGCGCGCGGGGAGAAGAATGACACGAAGATGCAGGGAAAAACTTGTTCCCACGGTCCTCCGTGGGAATACATACCGGCGTTAAACCGGAAGTGCGGAGCTTGATTGCAAGTCAGATATGCATTACCACGCGGAGCGTGGGAACGAGATAACTGGGATTCGTGGTCCGCGGTACTCAGCGCGCGGGGAGAAAAATGACACGAAGATGCAGGAAAAACTTGTTCCCACGGTCCCTGAAGTGACCCCTTAAAGTTGGACAGTTTCGTTAAGCTACCAGCAGCGCCTGATTTCGATACTCTCGCGGAGTCAGGCCATTTAGCTTTACCTTGATCCGCTTTGTATTGTAGTACTCGATATAGTCTTTAAGACTGGAGATCAAGTCATCTGCATCGTCGAACTGGTATCCATGGTACATCTCTGTTTTTAAGATCCCAAAGAAGTTTTCTGCCACTGCGTTATCCAGACAGTTACCTTTTCTCGACATACTCTGCGTCAGTCCGTTATCGGACAGATGTTTCTGGTAAGCCCTGTGTTGATATTGCCACCCCTGATCACTGTGTACTATCGGTTTTGAGCTATTATCTAGCGTTGATATAGCATCCTTCAGCATCTCTGTAACAAGCGGCAAACGTGATGTCTTCGAGATATTGAACGCGACAACTTCTTGGGTAAACAAGTCGAGGATCGGAGATAAAAAGACCTTTTGCTCCTTTACTTTAAACTCGGTTACATCAGTTACCCATTTCTCGTCTGGTTGCGTTGTCTTAAAATCTCTTTTCAAGATATTTGGCGCTATTTTCCCCACTTCACCTTTGTAAGCCCGGTACTTCTTGGGTCTTACTGTTGACTTCAAACCGAGTTGAATCATTAAGCGCTGTACCGTTTTATGGTTGAGCTTAATCCCCTCTCTGCGTAGTTCTAAGTGTATCCTGCGATAGCCGTATCGCCCCTTATGTTCATGATAAATTGAATGTATTCTTTCAAGCTCATCTTCATAAGCAGGCTTACGCTTCGCCACCTTGCACTGATAGTAGAAAACGCTCCTTGGTAGCTCAAGAGCTCTCAGTAAGTGTTTTAGTGGGTAAGATTTTTTAAGAGCTAAAACTGCTAACGCTTTTTCTTTGTTCGTTGAAGCCTTTGCTGTTTCAGCTCCTCCAACTTTTTTAAAGCCGCATTCTCCGCTCGCAAGTACGCCAGTTCCTCGCGCAGTTCTTCCAGGGTCATTTCATCATCAGATTTCTGTGGTTGCTTTGGCGACTTTTTCATGGACATTTTTGCTCCGCGACGGTTCTCAAGCCCTTTGATTCCCCGCGCTTTGTATTTATTGAGCCACGCAGTCAAAGTTGTAGAGAAAGAGAGATTTAGGACGGCACTAGTGTGTC
>NZ_JBSDZD010000023.1:0-43024 GCF_056726165.1 Vibrio sp. 9-16B-A1 | reverse complement strand
GCTAAAGTATACGGCGGTGAAGCTAAAGACTTCGCGTCTATCGATAACGCTCCAGAAGAGCGTGAGCGCGGTATCACCATCGCAACTTCTCACGTTGAGTACGACACTCCATCACGTCACTACGCACACGTAGACTGCCCAGGACACGCTGACTATGTTAAAAACATGATCACCGGTGCTGCTCAGATGGACGGTGGTATCCTGGTTGTTGCTGCTACTGATGGTCCTATGCCTCAGACTCGTGAGCACATCCTGCTGGGTCGTCAGGTTGGTATCCCTTACATCATCGTATTCATGAACAAGTGTGACATGGTTGATGATGAAGAGCTGCTTGAGCTGGTAGAAATGGAAGTTCGTGAACTTCTGTCTGAGTACGATTTCCCAGGTGACGACCTGCCAGTAATCCAGGGTTCTGCTCTGGGTGCACTGAACGGTGAAGAGCAGTGGGAAGCGAAGATCGTTGAACTGGCTGAAGCTCTGGATTCTTACATCCCTGAGCCAGAGCGTGCTGTAGACCAGCCGTTCCTGATGCCAATCGAAGACGTATTCTCTATCCAGGGTCGTGGTACAGTAGTAACTGGCCGTATCGAGCGTGGTATCCTGTCTGTAGGTGACGAAGTAGAAATCGTTGGTATCAAAGAGACTACTACTACTACCTGTACTGGTGTTGAAATGTTCCGTAAGCTGCTTGACGAAGGTCGTGCAGGTGAGAACGTTGGTGCACTTCTGCGTGGTACTAAGCGTGACGAAGTTGAGCGTGGTCAGGTTCTGGCTGCTCCAGGTTCTATCACTCCTCACACCAAGTTTGAGTCAGAAGTATACGTTCTGTCTAAAGACGAAGGTGGCCGTCACACTCCATTCTTCAAAGGTTACCGTCCACAGTTCTACTTCCGTACAACTGACGTAACTGGCGACATTCAGCTGCCAGAAGGCGTTGAAATGGTAATGCCTGGTGATAACGTACAAATGACTGTTACTCTGATCGCTCCAATCGCGATGGACGAAGGTCTGCGTTTCGCTATCCGTGAAGGTGGCCGTACTGTAGGTGCTGGTGTTGTTGCTAAAATCTTTGAATAAGATTTGACGAACCACTGGCAAAAAGGGCATCATTTGATGCCCTTTTTATGCGCTATTGTTTACTAATGGTGTTTTTTGCACCAAAAGGGAATACGCAGAAAAGATTGTGTGACTCAGATCTCATCTGGGCCGCAGTATTGCGTTGGATTCAATGCGAAGGAATGTGCCCTGCAGCAGCGGGGTTGTTGTCGTCTATATTAAGACTTGTCACAGGTTGGTTTTATGAAAGCAAACGCTGAAACTCCTGATAGCTCAAGTGCAGCAGATATGTTCAAGTGGATTGTCGCTTTTGCTCTGCTGGCCGCCGCTGTTGTGGGTAATTACCTGTATGGTGAAGCGCATCTTGTTGCTCGCGCAGCAGGTGTTGTAGTTCTGATCGCCGCAGCACTGGGTGTTGCTGCTACTACTACAAAAGGTAAAGCTGCGATCGCTTTTGCCCGTGAAGCTCGGGTAGAAGTACGTAAAGTGGTCTGGCCTACACGCCAGGAAACCATGCAGACTACGTTGATCGTTTTGGCTGTAAGTATTGTAATGGCTTTGGCGCTATGGGGTATTGACGGCATTATGGTTCGTCTTGTCTCTCTGGCGACCGGAGTGTGAGGGTATTAATTCATGAGTGAAGCACCTAAGAAACGCTGGTATGTGGTTCAGGCCTTTTCAGGATTTGAAGGCCGTGTCGCGCAGTCTCTTCGTGAGCACATTAAAATGCATGGCATGGAAGAGCTGTTCGGTGAGGTACTGGTTCCTACTGAAGAAGTAGTAGAAATGCGTGCCGGTCAACGCCGTAAGAGCGAGCGCAAATTCTTCCCGGGTTACGTTCTTGTTCAGATGATCATGAACGACGAATCATGGCACCTGGTACGCAGTGTGCCGCGTGTAATGGGCTTCATTGGTGGTACCTCTGACCGTCCTGCACCTATCACTGATAAAGAAGCTGACGCTATCCTGAACCGTCTGGAGAAAGCGAGCGAAGCGCCTCGTCCACGTACTATGTACGAAGCGGGTGAAGTGGTACGTGTTAATGAAGGTCCATTTGCTGACTTCAACGGTACCGTTGAAGAAGTGGATTACGAGAAGAGCCGTCTGAAGGTGTCTGTATCGATCTTTGGTCGTGCAACTCCGGTTGAACTGGAGTTTGGTCAGGTTGAAAAACTTGATTAAAAAAACACCTTTTTAGGCTTGTTTAAGGCGCGGATTATGGCTATAATTTCGCGCCTTTTTGCTTCTGGTGAAGCAGAAAGTTTTTATCAAAACCGGGGAGCTGATCAGTTGATTAGCGTTTGAACCCAAGATTTAGGAAATATCATGGCTAAGAAAGTTGAAGCTTATATCAAGCTGCAAGTAGCAGCGGGTATGGCTAACCCGAGTCCACCAGTTGGTCCAGCTCTGGGTCAGCACGGTGTGAACATCATGGAATTCTGTAAAGCGTTCAACGCAAAAACAGATTCTGTTGAGAAAGGCATGCCAATCCCAGTTGTAATCGCTGTTTACAACGACCGCTCTTTCACCTTTGAAACCAAGACTCCACCTGCAGCAGTTCTTCTGAAGAAAGCGGCTGGCATCAAGTCTGGTTCGGGTCGTCCAAACACTGAGAAAGTTGGTACTGTTACTGACGCTCAGCTGCAGGAAATCGCAGAAACTAAAGCTGCTGATATGACTGGTGCTGATGTTGAAGCGATGAAGCGTTCTATCGCTGGTACTGCTCGTTCAATGGGCCTAGTGGTAGAGGGTTAAGATCATGGCAAAACTAACTAAGCGCATGCGCGTAATCCGCGACAAAGTTGACGTAACTAAAGAATACGAAATCAACGAAGCTGTTGCTCTTCTTAAAGAACTGGCTACTGCTAAATTCGTTGAGTCTGTAGACGTTGCTGTTAACCTTGGCATCGATGCTCGTAAATCTGACCAGAACGTACGTGGTGCAACTGTACTGCCGCACGGTACTGGCCGCGAAATCCGCGTTGCAGTGTTCACCCAGGGTGCAAACGCTGAAGCAGCTAAAGAAGCTGGCGCAGACATCGTTGGTATGGAAGATCTTGCTGAGCAAGTGAAGAAGGGCGAAATGAACTTCGACGTAGTTGTTGCTTCTCCGGATGCAATGCGCGTTGTAGGTCAGCTGGGTACTATCCTGGGTCCTCGTGGTCTGATGCCAAACCCTAAAGTTGGTACTGTAACTCCTAACGTTGCTGAAGCAGTTAAGAACGCTAAAGCTGGTCAGGTTCGTTACCGTAACGACAAGAACGGTATCGTTCACACTACTATCGGTAAAGTTTCTTTTGACGCAGCTCAGCTTCAGGAAAACCTGGAAGCTCTGCTGGTAGCTCTTAAGAAAGCTAAGCCGTCTTCAGCGAAAGGTACTTTCCTGAAGAAAGTTAGCATCTCAACTACCATGGGTGCTGGCGTTGCTGTTGATCAGGCTACCCTGAACACTCAAGCATAATTGATTTGATCCGGCGCGAAATTTGTGTATAATTTTGCGCCTGATATTTGTGGTTGGGACTTTGTTTTTCCTCTCTGAGAAGAGACGAAGTCTCCGTCCAAGACCGCAGGCGTCTGTATTCTCAGACTTAATCAAACCTGCGTAGACGGTGTCCGAACCTAAAGAAAGCTGATTTAGTTCTACTTTCTTCTGGAACTGCACCGTAGTAGCTCTCACATTTTTGTGATGTGAGTGGTGTAATGACAACCAGGAGTAAATCCAAGATGGCTTTAAATCTTCAAGACAAAAAAGCAATTGTTGCTGAAGTCAACGAAGCAGCCGGTGATGCACTTTCTGCAGTTGTAGCTGATTCTCGTGGCGTAACCGTTGCTGCGATGACTTCTCTGCGTAAACAAGCTCGTGAAGCTGGCGTTTACATGAAAGTCGTTCGTAACACACTTGCACGCCGTGCAGTTGAAGGTACTGATTTCGAGTGTCTTACTGACACTTTCTCAGGCCCTACACTGATCGCATTCTCTAACGAGCACCCAGGTGCTGCAGCGCGTCTTTTCAAAGACTTCGCTAAAGAGAACGCGAACTTCGAGGTTAAGGCTGCTGCATTTGAAGGCGCAGTTACTGATGCGGAAGTACTGGCAACACTACCAACTTACGACGAAGCAATCGCACGCCTGATGATGTGCATGAAAGAAGCTTCTGCTGGCAAGCTGGTTCGTACTATCGCCGCTGTTCGCGATCAGAAAGAAGAAGCTGCGGCATAAGCCTTGCTTTTCACTGAACGCTATTTAAACTTATTGTTGACTTAAAAGAGAATTGTTATGTCTATTACTAACGAGCAAATCCTAGACGCAGTTGCAGAAATGTCTGTAATGCAAGTTGTTGAGCTAATCGAAGCTATGGAAGAAAAATTCGGCGTTACTGCTGCAGCTGCTGTTGTAGCTGGCGGTGCTGCTGGCGGCGAAGCTGCTGCTGAGCAAACTGAATTTGACGTAATCCTGGAATCTGCTGGCGGTAACAAAGTTGCTGTAATCAAAGCAGTACGTGGCGCAACAGGTCTGGGCCTGAAAGAAGCTAAAGGTCTTGTAGACGGTGCTCCAGCACCTCTGAAAGAAGGCATCGACAAAGCTGAAGCAGAAGCTCTGAAAGCACAACTTGAAGAAGCTGGTGCTACTGTTGCACTTAAGTAATTTTTACTTAAGAGCTTAGCCGAAAGGCTAATGGCTGGTGGTTTTTTAACCACCGGCCTTTTTGCGCTGTAGGGTACAGGTGAATTTTCCTGCTGTTTAAGCACCTGATATCCATGCAAAAAACCACAAATACCTCCCGGCATTTGTGCGTCTACAGTAAACAGTTGTTAGTCACTGTCCCTTACCCCCCTTAAGTAACTAGGAGCGGGCGGACAGTTTGGGTCACTTATCAGCGAGCTGAGGAACCCCATGGTTTACTCTTATACCGAGAAAAAGCGCATCCGTAAGGACTTTGGTACTCGTCCACAAGTGTTGGACATTCCATACCTGCTGTCGATCCAGCTCGATTCGTTCGACAAGTTCATTGAGCAGGATCCTGAAGGGCAATATGGTCTAGAAGCGGCTTTTCGTTCTGTATTCCCTATTCAGAGCTATAACGGCAATTCTGAGCTGCAATACGTTAGCTACCGTCTTGGTGAGCCAGTATTTGATGTTAAAGAATGTCAAATTCGCGGCGTCACTTACTCGAAGCCACTGCGCGTAAAACTGCGCCTGGTTGTGTTCGATAAAGACGCACCAGCAGGTACCGTTAAAGACATTAAAGAACAAGAAGTCTACATGGGTGAAATTCCACTCATGACAGACAATGGTACCTTCGTAATCAATGGTACCGAGAGGGTTATCGTATCCCAGCTGCACCGAAGCCCAGGCGTGTTCTTCGACAGCGATAAGGGTAAGACCCACTCATCAGGTAAAGTTCTGTATAACGCACGTGTAATTCCTTACCGTGGTTCCTGGCTGGACTTCGAGTTCGATCCTAAGGACAACCTGTACGTACGTATCGACCGTCGTCGTAAACTGCCTGCATCTATCATTCTGCGCGCACTGGGTAAAACCACTAACGAGATCCTGGATATCTTCTTCGAGAAAGTAAACTTCGAAGTGAAAGACCAGACTCTGATGATGGAACTGGTACCAGAGCGTCTGCGTGGTGAAACCACTGCGTTTGATATCGAAGCTAACGGCAAAACTTACGTGGAAACCGGCCGCCGTGTGACAGCACGTCACATCCGTCAGCTGGAAAAAGATGGCATCACTCACATTGAAGTACCTGTTGAGTACATCGTGGGTAAAGTTGCGTCTAAAGACTACGTAAATGAAGACACCGGTGAAATCATCGTTGGTGCAAACCAGGAAATCAGCCTGGAAGCGCTGGCGAACCTGTCTCAGGCTGGTCATAAGCAGCTTGAAGTACTGTTCACCAATGATCTGGACCATGGTCCGTTCATGTCTGATACCCTGCGTATCGACAGCACCACTGACCGCATCTCTGCACTGGTAGAAATCTACCGCATGATGCGTCCTGGTGAGCCGCCAACAAAAGAAGCGGCTGAAGCTCTGTTTGAAAGCCTGTTCTTCTCAGAAGAGCGCTACGATCTGTCGACTGTTGGCCGTATGAAGTTCAACAGCTCAATCGAGCGTGAAGATGCGATGGAGCAGGGCACGCTGGATGAGACCGACATCATCGAAGTGATGAAGAAGCTTATCGGTATTCGTAACGGTATTGGCGAAGTGGACGATATCGACCACCTTGGCAACCGTCGTATCCGTAGCGTCGGCGAAATGGCTGAAAACCAGTTCCGTGTAGGTCTGGTTCGTGTTGAACGTGCAGTGAAAGAGCGTCTGAGTCTGGGTGACCTGGATGCGATCATGCCTCAGGATCTGATCAACGCTAAGCCTATCTCTGCAGCAGTAAAAGAATTCTTTGGTTCTTCTCAGCTGTCTCAGTTTATGGACCAGAACAACCCGCTGTCAGAAGTAACGCATAAGCGTCGTATTTCTGCACTTGGTCCGGGTGGTCTGACCCGTGAGCGTGCTGGCTTCGAAGTTCGAGACGTACACGTAACGCACTACGGCCGTCTGTGTCCTATCGAAACGCCTGAAGGTCCAAACATCGGTCTGATCAACTCACTGTCTGCGTTTGCGCGTTGTAACGAGTACGGTTTCCTTGAAACCCCATACCGTCGCGTAGTAGATGGCGTTGTGACTGACGAAGTAGATTACCTGTCTGCAATTCAGGAAGGTCAGTACATCATCGCTCAGGCAAACTCGACTCTGAACGAAGATGGTACCTTTGCTGAAGAACTGGTTACCGCACGTCAAAAAGGTGAATCTGGTCTGCACCCACGCGATCAGGTGAACTACATGGACGTTGCAACCAACCAGGTTGTATCTGTGGCAGCATCGCTTATCCCATTCCTTGAGCACGATGATGCGAACCGAGCACTGATGGGTGCGAACATGCAGCGTCAGGCTGTACCAACCCTGAAGGCTGACAAGCCTCTGGTAGGTACCGGTATCGAACGTAACGTAGCTGTTGACTCAGGTGTAACCGCGGTTGCCAAACGTGGTGGTATGATTCAGTCAGTAGATGCTTCACGTATCGTTGTAAAAGTAAACGAAGACGAGCTGGTACCAGGCGAAGCTGGTATCGACATCTACAACCTGACCAAATACACCCGTTCTAACCAGAACACCTGTATTAACCAGCGTCCAACCGTACTGCCTGGCGAGCCGGTAGCACGTGGTGACGTACTGGCGGATGGTCCTTCAACTGACCTTGGTGAACTGGCTCTTGGCCAGAACATGCGTATCGCATTCATGCCTTGGAACGGTTACAACTTTGAGGATTCCATCCTTGTATCTGAGCGTGTAGTTCAGGAAGACCGCTTTACCACTATCCACATTCAGGAACTGTCCTGTGTGGCGCGTGATACCAAGCTGGGCTCTGAAGAAATCACTGCAGATATTCCAAACGTAGGTGAGTCTGCGCTGTCTAAGCTGGACGAATCAGGTATCGTTTACATCGGTGCTGAAGTGAAGGGTGGTGACATCCTGGTTGGTAAAGTAACCCCTAAAGGTGAAACCCAACTGACTCCTGAAGAGAAACTGCTGCGTGCAATCTTCGGTGAGAAAGCATCTGACGTTAAAGATACTTCTCTGCGTGTTCCTAACTCTGTATCTGGTACTGTTATCGACGTACAGGTCTTTACCCGCGATGGCGTTGAGAAAGACAAGCGTGCGCTTGAAATCGAGCAGATGCAGCTGAAAGAAGCGAAGAAAGACCTGACCGAAGAGTTCCAGATCCTTGAAGGCGGCCTGCTGGCACGTGTTCGCGCGGTTCTGACTCAGGGCGGTTACTCTGAAGCGAAACTGGACTCTGTTGATCGCCAGAAGTGGCTGGAACAGACGCTGGATGACGAAGCACTGCAGGAGCAGCTGGAGAAACTGGCTGAGCAGTACGACGAGCTGAAAGCTGAGTTCGACAAGAAGTTCGAGAACAAGCGTCGCAAGATCACCCAGGGTGATGATCTGGCACCGGGCGTACTGAAGATCGTTAAGGTTTACCTTGCGGTTAAACGTCGTATCCAGCCTGGTGATAAGATGGCGGGTCGTCACGGTAACAAGGGTGTAATCTCTAAGATCAACCCTGTTGAAGACATGCCATACGATGAGAAAGGTCAGCCGGTAGATATCGTACTGAACCCACTGGGTGTACCGTCTCGTATGAACATCGGTCAGATCCTGGAAGTTCATATGGGTCTGGCTGCGAAAGGCATCGGTGACAAGATCAACCAGATGGTGAAAGAGCAGCAAGAGCTGGCGAAATTCCGTGAGTTCCTGCAGAAAGTGTACGACCTGGGCGATACCCGCCAGAACGTAGACATTGCTGAGCTGTCTGATGACGATGTTCGCACTCTTATCAAGAACCTGCGTGGTGGTCTGCCAATCGCGACCCCAATCTTTGATGGTGCGCCAGAAGCGTCTATTAAAGAACTGCTGAAACTGGGTGACCTGCCAGAATCTGGCCAGCTGACCCTGTTTGATGGCCGCACTGGTGATGCGTTTGAGCGTCCTGTAACCGTTGGTTACATGTACATGCTGAAACTGAACCACCTGGTAGACGATAAGATGCATGCCCGTTCAACCGGTTCTTACAGCCTGGTAACTCAGCAGCCACTTGGTGGTAAAGCTCAGTTCGGTGGCCAGCGTTTCGGTGAGATGGAGGTGTGGGCACTGGAAGCATACGGTGCTGCATACACCCTTCAGGAAATGCTGACTGTTAAGTCGGATGACGTGAACGGCCGTACTAAGATGTACAAGAACATCGTAGACGGTAACCACAGCATGGAACCTGGCATGCCAGAGTCGTTCAACGTACTGTTGAAAGAGATTCGCTCGCTGGGTATCAACATCGAGCTGGAAGACGAAGAGTAATCCCTTTCTCCGAAGAGAAATTGATTATCCGGTAGAAAGTAGCTCACTTAGCGGTGAGCTACTTTTAACTCCTTACAGGAGCTGATTGTGAAAGACTTATTAAACTTTCTGAAAGCACAGCACAAGACCGAAGAATTTGACGCGATCAAAATCGGTCTGTCTTCACCAGACCAGATCCGTTCTTGGTCTTTCGGTGAAGTGAAAAAGCCTGAAACTATTAACTACCGTACGTTCAAACCTGAACGTGACGGCCTTTTCTGTGCGCGTATCTTTGGCCCGGTAAAAGACTACGAATGTCTTTGTGGCAAATATAAGCGTCTGAAGCACCGTGGTGTTATCTGTGAGAAGTGTGGTGTAGAAGTTACCCAGACTAAAGTTCGTCGTGACCGTATGGGCCACATCGAGCTTGCTTCTCCGGTTGCACACATCTGGTTCCTGAAGTCACTGCCGTCCCGTATCGGCCTGCTGATGGATATCCCTCTGCGTGATATCGAGCGCGTACTGTACTTCGAAATGTACGTAGTGACTGAGCCAGGTATGACTGATCTTGAAAAAGGTCAGATGCTGACAGAAGAAGAATACCTGGACCGTCTTGAAGAGTGGGGTGACGAGTTCACCGCGAAAATGGGCGCAGAAGCGATCAAAGATCTGCTGTCGACCATGGATCTTCAACACGAAGCAGAAACAATGCGTGAAGAGCTGGAAACCACCAACTCTGAAACCAAGCGCAAGAAAGTGACCAAGCGTCTTAAGATCGTTGAAGCTTTCATTCAGTCTGGCAACAAGCCTGAGTGGATGATCCTGGACGTTCTGCCGGTTCTGCCGCCAGATCTGCGTCCTCTGGTACCGCTGGACGGTGGCCGTTTCGCGACTTCTGACCTGAACGACCTGTACCGCCGCGTAATCAACCGTAACAACCGTCTTAAGCGTCTGCTTGAGCTGGCTGCTCCGGACATCATCGTGCGCAACGAAAAGCGTATGCTGCAGGAATCTGTAGATGCGCTGCTGGACAACGGTCGTCGTGGTCGTGCGATCACTGGTTCTAACAAGCGTCCTCTGAAATCTCTTGCTGATATGATCAAGGGTAAACAGGGCCGTTTCCGTCAGAACCTTCTGGGTAAACGTGTAGACTACTCTGGCCGTTCGGTAATCACCGTAGGTCCATACCTGCGTCTGCATCAGTGTGGTCTTCCTAAGAAGATGGCACTTGAGCTGTTTAAACCATTTATCTACAGCAAGCTGGAAACCCGTGGCATGGCTACGACGATTAAAGCTGCCAAGAAGATGGTTGAGCGCGAAGAAGCGATCGTTTGGGATATCCTGGACGAAGTTATCCGCGAACACCCTGTACTGCTGAACCGTGCACCTACCCTGCACCGTCTGGGTATCCAGGCATTCGAACCAGTACTGATCGAAGGTAAAGCGATTCAGCTGCACCCACTTGTGTGTGCTGCGTACAACGCCGACTTCGATGGTGACCAGATGGCGGTACACGTACCACTGACTCTGGAAGCTCAGCTTGAAGCACGTACTCTGATGATGTCGACAAACAACATTCTGTCGCCAGCATCGGGTGACCCGATCATCGTACCTTCTCAGGACGTTGTACTGGGTCTGTACTACATGACCCGTGAGAAGATCAACGCGAAAGGCGAAGGCATGTACCTGGCTGGCCCTGCAGAAGCAGAGAAAGCTTACCGTACCAAGAATGCTGAGCTGCACACCCGCGTTAAAGTTCGTATCACTGAGACTGTGAAAGACGAAGACGGTAACACCACTACCTCTACCGGTATGGTTGATACCACTGTCGGTCGTGCCATGCTGTGGCAAATCGTTCCATCTGGCCTGCCATTCAGCCTGGTAAACCAGAAACTGGGTAAGAAGCAGATCTCTACCCTGCTGAACGAGGCGTACCGTAAACTGGGTCTGAAAGACACAGTAATCTTCGCTGACCAGATCATGTACACCGGTTTCGCATACGCAGCACTGTCTGGCGTATCGGTTGGTATCGACGACATGGTTGTACCACCTGCGAAATACACCGAGATTTCAGAAGCGGAAGAAGAAGTACGCGAAATCCAGGATCAGTTCCAGTCTGGTCTGGTAACTGCTGGTGAGCGTTACAACAAAGTGATCGATATCTGGGCATCGACCAACGATCGTGTAGCGAAAGCGATGATGGACAACCTGTCTTCTGAAACCGTTGTTAACCGCGACGGCGAAGAAGAGCAGCAGGAATCTTTCAACAGCATCTACATGATGGCCGACTCCGGTGCTCGTGGTTCTGCAGCGCAGATTCGTCAGCTTGCCGGTATGCGTGGTCTGATGGCGCGTCCGGATGGTTCAATCATCGAAACGCCGATCACCGCGAACTTTAAAGAAGGTCTGAACGTACTTCAGTACTTTATCTCTACCCACGGTGCCCGTAAGGGTCTTGCGGATACCGCACTGAAAACGGCGAACTCCGGTTACCTGACCCGTCGTCTGGTAGACGTAGCGCAGGACGTTGTTGTTCACGAACACGACTGTGGCACCCACGAAGGTATCGAAATGATGCCTCACATCGAGGGTGGTGACGTTAAAGTGGCACTGACTGAGCTTGCTCTGGGTCGTGTTGTAGCTGAAGACATTCTGAAGCCTGGTACCGAAGATGTTCTGATCCCACGTAACACTCTGATTGATGAGAAGTGGTGTCAGATCATGGAAGAGAACTCAGTTGATAAACTGAAAGTTCGTTCTGTGGTTACCTGTGACTCTGACTTCGGTTGTTGTGCGCAGTGTTACGGTCGTGACCTGGCTCGTGGTCACCTGGTTAACCAGGGTGAAGCAGTGGGCGTTATCGCAGCACAGTCAATCGGTGAGCCGGGTACCCAGCTGACCATGCGTACCTTCCACATCGGTGGTGCGGCATCGACTGCAGCAGCAGAGAACAGCATCCAGGCGAAGAACACAGGTTCTGTTAAGCTTCACAACGCTAAGTTCGTAATCAACAAAGACGGTAAGCTGGTTATCACTTCCCGTGCATCTGAACTGACCATCATCGATGAGTTCGGCCGTACGAAAGAGAAGCACAAACTGCCTTATGGTTCGGTACTGAGCAAAGCAGACAACGACGCAGTTGAAGCGGGCGAAACCGTGGCTAACTGGGAAGCGCACACCATGCCAATCATCACTGAAGTGGCAGGTCGCATCCAGTTCGTTGACATGATCGATGGTGTAACTGTTTCACGTCAGACTGATGACCTGACAGGTCTGTCTTCAAGCGAAGTGACTGAAGCTGCGGCTCGTCCTTCTGCTGGTAAAGACATGCGTCCGGCAATCAAACTGGTTGACGCAGCAGGTAACGACGTAATGATCGCCGGCACTGATATGCCAGCTCACTACTTCCTGCCTGGTAAAGCGATTGTTCAGCTTGAAGACGGCGCAGAAGTAGGCGTGGGTGACACCCTGGCGCGTATTCCTCAGAAATCTGGTGGTAACAAAGATATCACCGGTGGTCTTCCACGAGTGGCAGACCTGTTTGAAGCGCGTAAGCCGAAAGAGCCGGCAATCCTTGCTGAGCACACTGGTACCGTTAGCTTTGGTAAAGAAACCAAAGGTAAACGCCGCCTGATCATCACCCGTGAGGGTGGCGAGAACTACGAGGAAATGATTCCTAAGCATCGCCAGCTGAACGTGTTCGAAGGTGAGAAGGTTGAGCGCGGTGACGTGATCGCTGATGGTCCGGAAACTCCACATGATATCCTGCGTCTGCGTGGTATCCGTGCGGTAACCGAGTACATCGCGAACGAGGTTCAGGAAGTTTACCGTCTGCAGGGCGTTAAGATTAACGACAAGCACATCGAGACTATCGTACGTCAGATGCTGCGTAAGTGTACTATCACTCATGCTGGTGACTCTGAGTTCCTGCCAGGTGAGCAGGTAGAATACTCAAGCGTTAAGATTGCTAACCGTCAGCTGGAAGCAGAAGGCAAAGAGCCTGCACGCTTTGAGCGCGAGCTTCTGGGTATTACCAAAGCGTCTCTGGCGACTGAGTCGTTCATCTCGGCGGCATCGTTCCAGGAAACTACCCGCGTACTGACCGAAGCGGCAGTATCTGGTAAGCGCGATGATCTTCGCGGCCTGAAAGAGAACGTAATCGTAGGTCGTCTGATCCCGGCTGGTACCGGTTTTGCTTATCACCAGGACCGTCAGGCCAAGCGTGAAGAAGAGCAGGCAGGTCCATCTGCAGAGCAGGCTACCGACAACCTGGCAGCACTGCTGAACGCAGGTTTCTCGTCTGACGAGTAATCGCAAGCGTTAATGAAAAAAGGCACCTTCGGGTGCCTTTTTTGTTTTTTCTGCGGTACGCGGTTTGTGGTGCGTGGTTCGCGGGTAAACAAAAGGGATTGACGTTGCACGTCAATCCCTGCTTTTTTCTCGGTACTCGGTACTCGGTACTCGGTACTCGGTACCCGGTCCTATGCTCCTGGCGGTACTGCCAGGCTGTCTGCGATCAGTTGGATCAGTTTGTCTTCTACCGCAAAGCGGGTTTCCATGATCTCGCCGATCAGTGACAGGTCGCTGTCGAGGCTGTCGAGCGTCTCATCCTCGCCAACACTGGCGTATCTGTCGGTAAAATTCAGCAGCGGATCCGTGGTCAGGACAATGTGTCCGTAGGTGAGGTTGATCTCTTCAGTCGGGGAAAAGCCGGTTGCTTTCCAGCGATCCATTACCATGTCGTAGATCTTGAAATGCCCCTCTGAGATATAGTCCACCAGGTGCTGGCAGTAGCTCTGAAGTGCTTCGGGTGTGGGCAGACTGTCAGAAGAAGTGATCAGATTGCAATACTCCACGATCAGTGACTGCCGTGTCTCTAACCAGTGGTCGATGACTTCGCTGGAGCCACCCCATTGTTCTTGTACTTGTTTGAATTTATTCAGCATGACCATGTCCTCATGATCCGAACGTCAAAGACGATCTTATTGCCCCGTAAAGCGAGGGATCCATTTCAGCGTATTATTATGCGTTACATAACATTTATAGCTTTAAAATTAATCAGCTACAAATCTGGTACAAATTTAGAGTGCCAGTAAAATGGGGGAACTGCAAGCTTAGGGAGGATCCTATGATCAAAAATGACGGACCGGCATACTGGTGTCTGGTCAGTGGCAGTGAGCTGTGGCTGGACGGGGGAGAGTTACCCTTTGGCAGAGCCTCAGAATACGGCCTGGAAGGCGCTGCGGCGACTGAAATTGGCCGCTGGCAGGAACATCCGGTAATGTGGCTGAATGCCTCAGAGCTGAGCGGGGAGCGCGAACTGACCTCGCTGCGGGAGCTGCTGCACCTGCCACAGCCACTGTTTATGCTGGTGGGCCGGGCAGTACAGTTTGGCCATATGAGCCAGAGTATCCGCTTTTGCCCCCAGTGTGGCGGGCGTACCCACCTGAATAACAATCAGCTGGCTATGCAGTGCCAGGATTGCCGTACCCTGCATTACCCGCGGATCTTCCCGTGTGTGATCGTGGCGGTAAGAAACCAGAACAGGATCCTGCTGGCTCAGCACCCGAGACACAGGGGTAATATGTACACGGTGATCGCCGGGTTTGTCGAAGCTGGTGAGACTCTGGAGCAGTGTGTGGCAAGGGAAGTAAAAGAAGAGACCGGTATTGAGGTCACCAACATTCGTTACTTCGGCAGCCAGCCGTGGGCCTTCCCGTCCAGCCTGATGATGGGCTTTGTGGCAGACTATGCTGGTGGTAAGGTTAAGCCGGATTACCGTGAGCTGACCGATGCTGACTGGTTCTCTCCTGAAGCGCTGCCTGAGCTGGCTCCGCACGGCACAATCGCCAGGGAACTGATCGAGCATACCCTGGATGAGATCAGGTCGTAATGACTTTGCTTCGGACAAAAAAAACCTCCGGGGTTGCCGGAGGGGTAAGTAAGATGTCGTTATGAGATGTTGAGCGGGAGCGAACCCCGCTTTTTTATAGTTTTCGCTAGCGAACAAATATTTAACATGCAGCTGATGGATAAGCAAATAAGGCGGTGTTTTTAAGCTGAATAACATGATCCAGGTTGCAAAGCCCTGATTTCGGGGCCCCGATTTAATGATAGAATGAATTGTTTCCACCAGAAGAAAGACAGCCAGAATGACAGAATTAAAAAATGACCGCTATCTACGCGCTCTGCTCAAGCAACCCGTTGATTACACTCCAGTTTGGATGATGCGCCAGGCCGGCCGCTACCTGCCTGAATACAAAGCCACCCGCGCTGAAGCCGGTGACTTTATGTCGCTGTGCCGCAACGCTGAACTGGCCTCTGAAGTGACCCTTCAGCCACTGCGCCGTTTTCCGCTCGACGCGGCGATCCTGTTCTCCGATATTCTGACCATTCCGGATGCCATGGGTCTTGGCCTGCGTTTTGCTGCCGGTGAAGGTCCGGTGTTTGACAAACCAATCACCTGTAAAGCTGATGTGGATAAGATTGGTCTGCCGGATCCGGAAGGCGAACTGCAGTACGTGATGAACGCGGTACGTCAGATCCGCAAAGATCTGAATGGTGATGTTCCCCTGATCGGTTTCTCAGGCAGCCCGTGGACTCTGGCGACTTACATGGTAGAAGGCGGCAGCTCAAAAGCCTTTACCAAAATTAAAAAGATGATGTACGCCGAGCCGCAAACCCTGCACCTGCTGCTGGATAAGCTGGCAGACAGTGTGATTGAGTATCTGAACGCTCAGATCAAAGCCGGAGCCCAGTCTGTGATGGTGTTTGATACCTGGGGCGGGGTGCTGACACCGCGTGACTACAACCTGTTCTCACTGCAGTACATGCATAAGATCGTCGATGGCCTGATCCGTGAAAACGACGGCCGCCGCGTGCCGGTCACCCTGTTTACCAAAAATGGTGGCATGTGGCTGGAGCAGATCGCTGCGACCGGGTGTGACGCAGTCGGCCTGGACTGGACGATTAATATCGCCGACGCCAAAGCCCGTATCGGCGACAAAGTCGCACTGCAGGGCAATATGGACCCATCGATGCTTTACGCATCACCTGAGCGCATTCGTGAAGAAGTCGCGACCATTCTGGAAGGATTTGGCGATACCGGTACCGGTCATGTATTTAACCTTGGCCACGGTATTCACCTTGATGTGCCGCCGGAAAATGCCGGTGTGTTTGTTGAGGCGGTGCACGAGCTTTCCCGCCCGTACCACAAATAAACCGCAGCAGAAAAGCACTGAGAAAACCGGCCTTTACGGCCGGTTTTTTTGTGCAGCGCGAAGCTGGCTGCCGGGAAGGGTTATGGTAACCCTAAAACTATCTGAACCTGGTGGGTTCAATTTTAATTTAGTAAATACATGTAGTTAAGTGTGACTGCTTTGCTCTGCTTTTAGTTTGCCTTAAGGGAGGGTTATGGGTGCCCCAAACCTGCCTGAGCTATCCGGAGTCGCAGGGCCGGCAGGACCTCATCCTCAAACCAGGGGTTTCTTTTCAGCCACAGGGTGTTGCGTGGCGACGGGTGTGGCAGGGGCAATAACGCCGGCTGCCAGCGATGCCAGCAACGCACCGTTTCGGTCAGGGTTTTGGGCCTGTCAGTCAGATAACGCCGCTGGGCGTACTGGCCGATCACCAGCGTCAGTTCGATATTGGGCAGGGCGTCGAGCAGGGACGGATGCCATAGCGGTGCGCACTCCGGTCTGGGTGGCAGGTCACCGGAACGGCCTTTGCCCGGGTAGCAAAATCCCATCGGCATGATCGCGACCTTGTCCGGGTCGTAGAACGTCTTCCTGTCCATCTGCAGCCATTCTCTCAGACGGTCACCGCTCGGGTCATTCCATGGAATGCCGCTGTTGTGTACCCGGGTACCCGGCGCCTGACCAATGATCATCAGCCGCGCTTTTTCACCTGCCTGTACGACCGGCCTTGGGCCTGCGGGCAGCTCAGACTTACACACCTCGCAGGCACGGATCTGTTTAAGCAGGTTATCCAGCGACATCAGTAGCCCTTGTTAAAGCTCACCAGGTGGTTGAGCTGAAAGCCGTCATACCAGCGCTGGTAGTTGTCGAGAAACTGCTCGGCGACCTGGTGGGGAAAGCTGACCGCGGCAATATGCGGCGTGACGGTGACTTTGGGGTTAAGCCACAGCGGCGACTCCTGAGGCAGCGGCTCAGTGGCAAACACGTCCAGATAGGCGTGGGCGATATGGCCACCTTCGATGGCGGAGAGCAGCGCCTGCTCACTCATCACATCACCCCGGCCAACGTTAAACAGCAGCGCGTGGTCTGCCTGGCAAAGCAGCTCTTCGGTCAGCATGCCGCGGGTATCTGGTGTGCCGGGCAGGGTATTGACGATGATACTGGCGTCTTTGATCACCGAAGCGAGCTCGCTGGAGTGAAAGATATGCTTAAACGGCGAGTTCTTCGGTGGTATCCCGCTGCTGTTGACCCCGCCGGTTTTCATGCCGAGTACATTACACACTTTGGCCAGGTGCGAGCCAATACTGCCACAGCCCAGGATAAGCACCGATTTCTCACTGAGTGAATGATAAGGGTGAGGCTGCCACCGCTGTTTGCGCTGCTGGTGGCGGTAGCGGGGCAGGTGACGGAAGAAGTTGAGCGTATGGCCGAGCACGTATTCGGAGATCTGCTGGCCAAAAATGCCGTGGACTTTGGTCAGCTTATAGTCGTGCCGGGCATCCGGGCCGGTCAGGGCATCGACACCGGCAAATGTGGACTGCAGCCACTGCAGTTCACTGAACTCATCCAGTCTCCGGGCAGCCAGCGGCGGGTCAGCCAGAAGAATGTCCGCTTCGGCAGGATTCTCCGTGATTTCGAGCCCTTCCGGCGCCGCAGTGGTGACGAGTTTGTGGTAGGCGGGTGCATCCCCGCTGAGGATATACAGTTTATTGGTGTTTTTATTCATAGGTTTGTTTTTTCCTCGCGGTGAATCAAGTACACTTCTGCTGTCTTTTCCAACAATTGTTAGGCCGCTATGCTACAAAATCCACTTCACCTGCGTCTGGAGAAACTTGAACCCTGGCAGCAGATCACCTTTATGGCTTCACTGTGTGAGCGTATGTACCCAAACTACGCGGTATTTTGTGAGAATACGGAATTTGCCGAAGCGCGGATCTACAGAGATATTCTAGACAGCGTATGGGAATTACTCACGGTTAAAAATGCCAAAGTGAATTTTGAGCGCCAGCTGGAGAAGCTGGAAGAGCTGATCCCGGCGGCTGATGAGTTTGATTTTTACGGTGTTTACCCGGCGATTGATGCCTGTATCGGCCTGTCTGGTATGCTGCACGGCCTGCTGGACCGTGATGAGCTGTTTGAGGCGATGATCAAAGTGAGCCATCAGTCGGTAGAAACGGTTGCTCAGCTTGAAGAAGCCCAGAGCGGTGAAGCGATCACCAACGACAACCAGAAAGAGAACGAAGCGGTGTGTGCAGAGTGGGACGTACAGTGGGCGATTTTCCGTCCGCTGAAAGAGGCCACTGAGCGTGATATTGACCTGATCAAAGACCTGCGCGATGAACTTCGTGACGAAGGCGTCAGTAATATTGGCCTGAGCCTTTAAGCTCACTGATACAATAAAGGCGCCCTGCGGCGCCTTTTGTTTATTCGTCTTCTTCGTCTCTGTTTTCTATCACGCCGTGCTGGCGTTTCCAGTTTTCCCAGCGTTGATAAGCCAGCTCCTGCATGTCGCGGGTTTTATCTGCCTCATCGACAATCTCCTCACCCAGCAGGTGTTCAAATACGTCTTCCAGTGTCACCAGACCCTGAATCGTACCGTACTCATCCACCACCAGTGACAGCTGCAGTCTGTGCGCCAGCATCTGATCAAACGCTTTTGGCAGCGCCATGTTGTTGAGGAACACATGGATAGGGCGCATGACCGCACCCAGCTGTTTGTCGCCACAGCCAGCCTGGCTGAGTTTAAACAGCTCCAGGCGGTGGACAAAGCCGATGATATTGTCGGTCTGATCGCTGTAGACCAGAGGACGGGAGAACGGCGTTTCCTTGTGCTGGTCGAGAAACTCGTTGATGGTCATTTCTGCGCTGACGCGAAATACCACCGGGCGCGGGGTCATCACCTGAGTAACCGGAATGTCTTCAATGCTCAGCAGGTTGCTGAGGATTTTGGACTCACCTTCGGCGAACTCACCAGACTCTTTGGCCAGCATTGCCATGGCAGACAGCTCGTCACGCATCTTCGGCGCTTCGTGGCCGCGGGCCAGGCGTTTGGTGATCTGCTCTGAGAACCAGACGAAAGGGGTCAGTGCCCATACCATCCAGCGCAGTACTGTCGCGGTAGATGGCGCAAGCTGACGCCAGTAAGTCGCACCAATGGTTTTTGGCACGATTTCAGACAGTACCAGGATGCCCAGGGTCAGTACCGCAGAGAACACACCCAGCCACTGGCTGCCGAATACGACAGCGGCCTGAGCACCGGCGGTCGCCGCACCAATGGTGTGGGCGATGGTGTTCAGGGTCAGGATAGAGGCCAGTGGGCGGTCAATATCCGCTTTCAGCTTAGCCAGTCTGTCTGCCGCCGGATGTTCCTTCTGGCGCAGCTGGGCAATATAGCTTGGGGTAATACTTAACAGCACGGCTTCCAGAACCGAGCAGACAAACGACACGCCGATAGCAATCGACACGTAAAAAGTGAGCAGTAACATAGCTTCCTACATCAAGAAATAAGGTCAGGCCGCCTGGTGTTGTTATGCTTGGGATCTCCCCGGCGGTATGCCTGATCTTGGTTCTTACAGGCAAAAAAACAAGCAGCACCCTGATAAAAGTAGTAACAATTTGTGAGGCGTGACTCATTAATCGTTCAAAATGTCGGCGTAAGAGCGAATAGTGGCCGACAAACCTTTGCCACAGCAGGCATTTATGCTTTAGAGTGGTCGGGTTTTCAAAACATCTATAAAGAAGGGAAACCTAATGAACAAGACCCAACTGATCGATTTCATCGCAGAAAAAGCTGATCTGTCAAAAGCACAAGCAAAAGCAGCTCTGGAGGCAACTCTGGGCGGTGTAACTGACGCTCTGAAAGAGGGTGATCAGGTTCAACTAATCGGTTTTGGTACATTCAAAGTTAACCACCGTGCAGCACGCACTGGTCGTAACCCAAAAACTGGCGATGAGATCCAAATCGCAGCAGCAAACGTACCTGCATTCGTTGCTGGTAAAGCACTGAAAGACTCAGTGAAGTAATCTGTATCTGCGCCGGACCCCCGTCCGGCGCAGCTTCCTATGAAAAAAATCCTGCTTACTTCTGCACTGGTGGCCCTGCTGGCTGGCTGTGCATCCGGCGACCCTGTTGTCCGGTCTAATCAATTTACCCACCTGTCCGGCGGACAGTCGATGGGTGACGCAACCAGTTTCTACTGGTACACCCGCAAACTGGGCAATCCTTACACTGCAGCTGACTATGTGACCTCCGGTGATTACGGTTTTTACTACACCGACTACCGCTGGCAAAACGGTATTTTGCGTGAGCTTATCCGTGAAGGTGAGCGGCTGAAAATGCCGGTCGGCAGTGAGGGCAACGAACTGGTCCCGTACCGCATTCATATCCGCTACAGCAACACAGGTGAAGCCGTGTATCAGCAATACCGTCTGGACGGAAAAGTGCTGCCGCTGAAAGGGGATCAGATTGAGCGTCTGCAAAAGGAAGCCAGTTTCGTTATCGAAACCGTCGAGCGTCAGAAAGAGAGCGGTCAGGAGCTGATTCAGGGCTACTGGGACGGCGATACTTTCGAGACCTGCTCAGAACAGGACTATCAGACGCTGGAGTTCAACCAGACCCTGCCAAGCTTTGTGGTGAACCGTCTGGCAACAGTAGACAGCTATATTGCCTTCCTCGGCAAGAAAGAGCCTCAGGCGACCCTGTCGGTCTCTGAGCTGCTGATGCTGGCTGAAGACAGCTACGATTGCGTAAAACGCCCGGCATTTATTGAAGAGCAGTAATCCCTGCTTCAAATAATGAATATTAAAAAAGGCGCTCACTGAGCGCCTTTTTGCTTTTTCCGCCTGTTACCGGTCAGGCATTACTTTTCCTGCTCACGTGCAATCGCACGGTAGCCGATGTCGTTGCGGTGGAACATGCCTTCCCAGCTGATCTGCTTAGCCAGTCCGTAAGCACGCTGCTGCGCTTCTGATACGCTGTTGCCCAGCGCAGTCGCACACAGTACACGGCCGCCGTTAGTGACGATCTCGCCGTCTTTGTTCGCGGTACCGGCGTGGAATACTTTCTCGCCTTCCACTTCCTGCTGAGGCAGGCCAGAGATAGCATCACCCTTGTTGTAAGCTGCCGGGTAGCCGCCTGCTGCCAGTACGATGCCGATTGACGCGCGCGGGTCCCACTTCGACTCAGCCTGATCCAGCTTCTTGTCGACAGCGGCCAGACACAGTTCAACCAGGTCAGACTGCATACGCATCATGATTGGCTGGGTTTCCGGGTCACCGAAGCGGCAGTTGTATTCGATCACTTTCGGCGTGCCGTCTTTGTCGATCATCAGGCCAGCGTAGAGGAAACCTGTGTAAGGGTGACCTTCTGCAGCCATGCCGCGTACGGTCGGGTAGATCACCTCTTCCATAATGCGGTTGTGGATCTCAGCAGTCACAACCGGAGCCGGAGAGTAAGCGCCCATACCGCCGGTGTTTGGACCTGTGTCTTTATCACCAACGCGTTTGTGGTCCTGGCTGGTGGCCATCGGCAGAACGTTTTCGCCGTCAACCATCACGATGAAGCTTGCTTCTTCGCCGTCAAGGAACTCTTCGATCACCACGCGGCTGCCTGCTTCGCCAAAGGCGTTGCCGGCCAGCATGTCTTTGATTGCATCTTCTGCTTCTTCAAGGGTCATCGCCACGATAACGCCTTTACCCGCAGCCAGACCGTCTGCTTTTACCACGATAGGTGCGCCCTGCTCACGAACGTAAGCCAGTGCCGGCTCGATTTCAGTGAAGTTAGCGTAAGCACCGGTCGGGATGTCATGACGGGCCAGGAAATCTTTGGTGAAGGCTTTTGAGCCTTCCAGCTGAGCCGCGGCTTCGGTCGGGCCGAAGATTGGCAGGCCTGCTGCCTGGAACGCATCAACCACACCGATAACCAGCGGCGCTTCCGGACCAACGATAGTCAGCTCAATCGCTTTCTCTTTGGCAAACGCCACCAGAGCGTCAATGTCTTCCACACCGATTGCCACGTTTTCAAGCTTAGGCTCAAGCGCAGTACCCGCGTTACCCGGAGCAACAAATACCGTCTCAACCTGTGGGTTTTGCGCCGCTTTCCAGCCAAGAGCATGCTCACGACCGCCAGAACCAATAATAAGAACGTTCATAATAAATCCTTTGTATTCGGCTGCGTGGGGCGTGAAACGTGATATGAGGAACTACCTCGCATCACGCAACCACGTACCACGCGGCCAATAAAAAATTAGTGACGGAAGTGGCGCATGCCGGTGAATATCATCGCCATGCCATGCTCGTCTGCCGCTGCGATAACTTCTTCATCGCGCATTGAGCCGCCTGGCTGGATAACACATTTGATGCCCGCTTCAGCTGCTGCATCGATGCCATCACGGAACGGGAAGAATGCATCAGACGCCATTACGCTGCCCGCAACTTCCAGACCTTCGTCAGCGGCTTTGATGCCGGCGATTTTCGCAGAGTAAACGCGGCTCATCTGGCCAGCGCCCACACCGATGGTCATGTCGTTTTTGGCGTACACGATAGCGTTAGACTTAACGAACTTGGCAACTTTCCAGCAGAACAGTGCGTCTTTCAGCTCTTCTTCGGTTGGCTGGCGCTTGGATACCACTCTCAGGTCGTCCATGCTTACCATGCCCTGGTCGCGGTCCTGAACCAGCAGGCCGCCGTTAACGCGCTTAACGTCGAAACCGGTGGTTTTGGCAGTCCACTCACCGCACTCAAGCAGGCGAACGTTCTTTTTCGCCGCCACAACTTCTGCTGCCTGTGCAGAAACAGAAGGAGCGATGATCACTTCTACGAACTGACGCTCAACGATAGCCGCTGCCGTTTCTGCATCCAGCTCTTTGTTGAAGGCGATGATGCCGCCGAATGCTGACGTTGGGTCAGTCTGGTAAGCGCGGTTGTAGGCTTCCAGGATATCTTTACCCAGCGCAACACCACATGGGTTAGCGTGCTTAACGATCACACACGCCGGCTCGTCGAACTCTTTTACACACTCCAGCGCGGCGTCGGTATCTGCGATGTTGTTGTAAGACAGGGCTTTACCCTGGATTTGACGCGCGGTCGCAACCGAGGCTTCTTCCGGGTTTGCTTCAACGTAGAAAGCTGCCGCCTGGTGGCTGTTCTCGCCGTAGCGCATGTCCTGCTTCTTCTCGAACTGCTGGTTGAAAGTGCGCGGGAACTTCGACTCTTCATCACCCTCTTTGTTCTCGCCGTAAGACGGAACCATGGTGCCGAAGTAGTTGGCGATCATGCCGTCGTAAGACGCGGTGTGTTCGAACGCAGCAATCGCCAGGTCGAAACGGGTTTCCAGAGTCAGGGATTTGTCGTTGGCATCCATCTCTGCAATAACGCGGTCGTAGTCGTGCGCGTTAACAACGATGGTGACGTCTTTGTGGTTTTTCGCTGCAGAGCGAACCATGGTCGGGCCGCCGATGTCGATGTTTTCTACCGCGTCAGCCAGGGTGCAGCCTTCTTTGGCTACGGTCGCTGCGAACGGGTACAGGTTAACCACCACCATATCGATAGGGTTAATACCGTGCTGTTCCATCACTTCGTCGTCCTGACCGCGACGGCCAAGAACACCACCGTGAACTTTTGGATGCAGTGTCTTCACACGGCCGTCCATCATTTCAGGGAAACCTGTATAATCAGAGACTTCAGTTACAGAAATGCCCTGTTCAGCCAGCAGGCGTGCAGTACCGCCGGTGGACAGAATGTCGACACCACGTTGGGACAGAGCTTGTGCAAACTCTACGATACCAGTTTTGTCTGATACGCTGATCAGAGCGCG
This sequence comes from Vibrio sp. 9-16B-A1, assembly GCF_056726165.1. Lineage (NCBI taxonomy): Bacteria > Pseudomonadati > Pseudomonadota > Gammaproteobacteria > Vibrionales > Vibrionaceae > Vibrio > Vibrio sp. 9-16B-A1. The sequence goes on along the minus strand of NZ_JBSDZD010000023.1, from coordinate 19,057 downwards.
GCGAATTGGACGAGCGTTATTCATGCTTCGGTATTCCTCAAATTCACAGAGTGGTTAGTTAAAGATGTTTGCCAAAAATGAACTTGTTCTTACCGTATGGGGTAAGATATTGGCCAGTTTTGGTAAAGACCTTTCAGCCAGATTACAGGCTACCGGAATTTGATGGCGCGTATTCTAACTAATTTATTACAAAAAAGCTCGCGCAATCGTTTGGTATCACAAAAATACTTATAAAAAGGTTGGTTTTCAGGCACATTTGTTACCAATTAGGTGAAAAAATATGTTTCAGATAGGAGAACTGGCACGCCGTTGCGGTGTCAGTGCAGACACACTGCGCTTTTATGAGAAGAATGGCCTGCTGGTGCCGGCCGGGCGCAGCGAAGCCGGTTACCGTTTGTATGACGACCATAACCAGCGTCAGGTGCAGTTTATTCTCAAATCCAAGTCGTTGGGCCTCAGCCTGGATGAAATTCAGGAATTGCTCGAAATTCGTCTTGAGGCGACAGAGCACAGCTGCGCGGAGGTCAAATCCATCACCAGTGCCAAGCTGGCGGTGATTGATGGCAAGATTGCCGAGCTGACCCGCATCCGGGTCGCGCTCAAGATAATTAACGATGCCTGCTGTGGCCACAGTGATGACGATGCCAGTCACTGCTCCATCCTGGCGGCGCTGGGCGAAGATCAGGACGACTCCTGATATAAACCTTAGTTTGCATTTTTATCCGGTTTATTTATTAGGCCGGAAGATTAGCTTTGCCTATAATTCACCGGTTTTGCTGTATCTCGTGCGGTTTTATGCTGTCAGGGGATTTATTTATCCGCGGTAATTTACGATGTAACTATTTGTTGAGTAACGAATGATTGGTGAATATTTTCAAATCAACGACTGGATGTTGAGCGTTGAGGAAAATAAGTTATACCGTCAGGACAGGGAAGTGTCGGTTGAGCCCCGGTTGGTTAATCTGCTCCGGTTTCTTGCAGTTCACAGTGGTGAAGTGTTTGGCCGTGAAGAGCTGATTGAGCAGGTGTGGGATGGGGCGGTGGTCACCGATCAGGTGGTTACTCAGTCTGTATTTGAACTGCGTAAGTTGCTGCGTGATGGCCGGGAAGAAAATCCGGCTTATCTGGCGACCGTGCCCAAGCGCGGTTATAAGCTGGTTGCCCGGGTGAGCTCCCTGTCAGCGACAGAAGCCAAAGCCCTTACCGGCAGCAAAGAAGAGGTAAGTAAGTCCTTACCTTCAGATGGCGCGGCTCCACAAGCCGCAGCCAGTGAACTTGCCAGCAATGATATTGCCTTTCCCGCCGCGCCCCTGACGCGCGCTTTCAGTTACCGCCATCCCCGCAGCTCTGAAACCGACCCGGAAGTTCAGCGCTGGAAAAGCATCGTTATGGATGTGGTGTGGATCAGCCTGCTGATCATCGCTGTGGCGGTGTTTGCTCACAAACAGTCCGAAACCCGGATCACCCAGGCGCTCGATACCCAGCTGGTGGAGTTTAAGTTCCGCCCTGGTGTCAGGGCGACCAGCAGCGACCCCCTTGCCAGTGGAATCATGCAGAAGGTGGTGACCGATTTGGCTTCGGTCAGCCAGTACCGGATCCGGGTGGGCAATACCGAATTTACCTCCGGCATACTGCCAGGCAAGGAAGTGAACATTCAGGTTAAAGAGCCGGGTGGCAAAGCCTATCTTGATCTCGAATATAAGAACAACGCCGCTAACAAAGTGCTGTTCGCCCGTCAGTATCCGCTCAGCGACCGCAATATGAATGACGTGCTGCGCGAAGTTTCGCTCGATATGATGACCGCTTTCCATATTCCAGGTGCGGCGCAACTGGCAGAAGCCGGAATGCGCGGCCTGCCGCAGAAACCCCAGGCGATGACCGCGCTGGTGCGGGCGACTCATTACCTGAACAACTCTGACCCTGGCAAATTCGGCCACGGCATTGAGCTTCTGGAAACGGCGCTGCGCTCTGAGCCGGGTAACGCTTACCTGAAAGCCGAGCTCTATATTGCCTATTACGTTCGCAGTGCGCTGGATGAGGGAAGGGGTGTGGCCGGTGAGCGGGTTAATATCCTGGCAGAGCAGCTGCGCGATGCTGTGCAGCAACACGACTGGCTCCAGCCAAGGGTGTATGAAGCACTGGCGCTGAGCGAAACCCTGCGCGATGACCAGCAGATGGCCAATCATTATCTCGACAGGGCGCTGGCCCGTCGTCAGTCAGTGCTTGCTTACGTGTTGAAAGGCAAGCAGGCAGAGCTGAGCGGAGATATGGATGCCGCCAGTGAGGCCTACAGCAGTGCCTTTTTCCTCGATACCTCACTGGAAACTTACCTGCTGTGCGAGAACCTGGCGTTTTACTCCAACCTTAAGTCCATCGACTACGCCATGTACCGGGCGGTGCACCCGTCGGTGGTCCGGTTGATGTAAGTACAAACGGATATCTGATATTTCTGAGCCCTGCCGGTGATGGTGGGGCTTTTTTGTGTCTGAAGAATTGTTGGTACGTGGTACGTGGGACGCGGGTTTTTATCTGGCCCTGGGTTCTGGGCCCTGGGGCAGAGCGCTGAAAGTTTGCTGAATGCTGGATGTTTTGATTTGACACGCTGAGCTGGTTTGGGAAGTCTGCCTGCAGAACCGAGAACCGAGAACCGAGAACCGAGAACCGAGAACCGAGAACCGAGAACCGAGAACCGAGAACCGAGAACCGAGAACCGAGAACCGAGAACCGAGAACCGAGAACCGAGAACCGAGAACCGAGAACCGAGAACCCAGGACCGAGTACCCCCGCCCCCGAACCCGGCGAAGCCACGTTTATATCAGGAACAACCGTTATGCCTGTCCTTATCTTCCTTCCGGTGAAGTTGATATTTTTATAACTCCCGTCCTGTCAGAACGCTGTTGTCCCATAACTTGCTGAATAACAGTTGTTTTTAGATGTTTTTTTATCAGGTTTATATCAGGGGTGGGGTGGTTCTCTAATAATTTTATTAATAACCGTAAGTTTATTATTTTTATCAGTAATCGGCGTAGTCTTCAGTCCGAAATTCAGCGTGGCGCTACAGCAGCGGCACGCAATCATGAAACATTCTGGAGACGTTATGTCATCTAATACCAAGAAAATCGGCGTAGTTGCCTGTACCGGTGTTGTAGCCGGTAACATGATGGGCAGTGGTATTGCACTGCTGCCATCGAGCCTGGCTACTGTGGGTTCTATCTCACTGTTCAGCTGGGTTATCTGTCTTATCGGTGCCCTGAGCCTGGCGTTCGTATTTGCCCGTCTGGCAACCAAGAACCCTCAGGAAGGTGGTCCTATCGCTTACGCGGGTGAAGTTTCACCTGTATTTGGTTTCCAGGCCGGTGTGCTTTACTACCACGCTAACTGGATTGGTAACCTGGCAATCGCGATTACCGGTGTCTCTTACCTTTCTGTTTTCTTCCCGGTACTGAACGAGCCAATGGCTGCGGGTCTGGCGACCATCGCATCTGTATGGGTATTTACTTTTGTTAACCTGCTGGGTGGCAGCTGGGTAAGCCGTCTGTGTACCCTTGGTCTGGTTCTGATCCTGGTTCCTGTTGTCGGCACCGCGCTGCTGGGCTGGACTGAATTTGATCCTGTTATCTACCAGCAAAACTGGAACGTATCTGCCAGCAGCGACAGCCAGGCGATCATCACTGCAGTTCTTATCTGTCTGTGGTCATTCGTAGGTGTTGAATCTGCAGCGGTATCTTCAGGTATGGTTGACAACCCGAAACGCACTGTACCTCTGGCAACCATGCTGGGTACTGCACTGGCGGGCGTTATCTACATCCTGTCTACTCAGATGATTTCAGGTATGTTCCCTGCGTCTGAAGTGGCAGCATCGGGTGCACCGTTTGCACTGGCAACCAACAAGCTGTTTGGTGAGTGGTCTGCACCGTTCGTTTCTGGCTTCACTGCGCTGGCGTGTTTCACCTCGCTGGGTTCGTGGATGATGCTGGTGGGTGAAGCGGGTAAACGTGCTTCTCACGACGGTAACTTCCCTAAAATCTACGGTTCAACCGACAGCAATGGCATCCCGCGTAAAGGCCTGGTGCTGGCATCTATCAAGATGACCGCGCTGATGCTGGTACTGATGTTCTTTGGTTCAGAGACCGCGCACACGGCTGACCTGTTCAACCAGCTGACCAGCGATGCAGTACTGCTGACTATGCTGCCGTACTTCTACTCAAGCATTAACCTGATCCGCTTTGAAGGTATGACGACCCGCAACGGCTTTGTAATGCTGTTCTCAGGTATCGCATGTGTGTTCTGTATGATCGCACTGGCAGGTGCAGAGGGTTCTGCTCTGACTGCGACCTTCCTGATGTCACTGGTTATCCTGATGTTCTACACCAAGAAAATGGGTCTGGCTCAGTTCCTGAGCAACCAGCAAGACCAGCAAACAGCTGCTGCAACCAGCAACTGATCCTGACGGGCCGGTCTGTCCCGGCCCCAACTACTAAATTTTGCGCTCCCCTAATTCACCATCCTTCGGGATGGGGGGCGCCCTCTTTCGCCCTGGAGATATCCAAATGAACATTTTTGCAATCATGAACCACATGGGTGTGTTCTTTAAAGAAGAGCCGGTCCGCCAGCTGCACAACGCACTGGAAAGCAATGGCTACGAAGTGGTTTACCCGGTAGACGAGCAGGACCTGATCAAACTGCTGGAAATGAACCCGCGCGTATGTGGCGTTCTGTTTGACTGGGATACCTACTCACTGGACCTGTGTGGCCGCATCAACGAGCTGAACGAAAAACTGCCGCTGTACGCGTTTGCCAACGAGCAGTCTACCCTGGACATCTCACTGACTGACCTGCGTCTGAACCTGAACTTCTTCGAGTACGCACTGGGTACCGCAGACGACATCGCCATCAAGATCAACCAGGCGACTGAAGAGTACAAAGACGCGATCATGCCTCCGTTCACCAAGGCACTGTTCAACTACGTGGAAGAGGGTAAATACACCTTCTGTACTCCTGGCCACATGGGCGGCAGCGCGTTCCAGAAGAGCCCTGCAGGTGCGATCTTCTATGATTTCTACGGCCCGAACACCTTCAAGGCAGACGTATCTATCTCTATGCCTGAACTGGGTTCACTGCTTGACCACTCTGGTCCGCACAAAGAAGCGGAAGAGTACATCGCGCACACCTTTAATGCCGATGCTTCTTACATCGTGACTAACGGTACCTCTACCTCGAACAAGATCGTAGGTATGTTCTCGGCGCCTGCCGGCAGCACCGTTCTAATCGACCGTAACTGTCACAAGTCGCTGACTCACCTGATGATGATGTCTGACGTAACGCCGATTTACTTCCGTCCGACCCGTAACGCTTACGGTATCCTGGGTGGTATTCCGCAGAGCGAATTCAGCCGTTCAGTGATCGCAGATAAAGTTGCGACCACTCCGGGCGCTCAGCAGCCTAACTACGCGGTAGTGACCAACTCTACTTACGACGGCCTGCTGTACAACACTGACTTCATTAAGAAAGAACTGGATACCAAGTTCATCCACTTCGACAGTGCATGGGTTCCTTACACCAACTTCAGCCCAATCTACGAAGGCAAGTGTGGTATGAGCGGCGAAGCTATGCCAGGCAAGGTGTTCTACGAGACTCAGTCTACCCACAAACTGCTGGCGGCGTTCTCTCAGGCATCGATGATCCACATTAAGGGTGAGTTCGACGAAGAGACTTTCAACGAAGCGTTCATGATGCACACTTCGACTTCGCCTCAGTACGGTATCGTGGCTTCTACCGAAACCGCTGCTGCTATGATGCGTGGTAACACAGGTAAGAAACTGGTTCAGGACTCTATCGACCGCGCGATCCGCTTCCGTAAAGAGATCAAGCGTCTGAACAGCGAGAGTGAAGGCTGGTTCTTCGACGTATGGCAGCCGGATAACATCGACTCTACCGAGTGCTGGAAACTGGATCCAAAAGACGACTGGCACGGCTTCCGCGATATGGATGACGAGCACATGTACCTTGACCCAATCAAGGTCACCCTGCTGACTCCGGGCATGAACAAAGACGGTGAACTGAACGAGAGCGGTATCCCTGCTTCTCTGGTAGCCAAGTTCCTGGACGAGCGTGGCATCGTGGTTGAGAAGACTGGTCCTTACAACCTGCTGTTCCTGTTCTCTATCGGTATCGACAAGTCGAAAGCCATGCAGCTTCTGCGCGGCCTGACTGACTTCAAACGCGGCTTCGATCTGAACCTGCAGGTGAAGAACATCCTGCCGTCACTGTACGCGGAAGACCCATCGTTCTACGAAGGTATGCGTATTCAGGAGCTGGCTCAGGGCATCCACGACATGACCAAGAAATACCGTCTGCCTGAGCTGATGTTCAAAGCGTTCGACGTACTGCCTGAGATGAAAGTAACTCCTCACGCAGCATGGCAGCAGGAGCTGAGCGGCAACACTGAAGAAGTGAAGCTGAACGAAATGGTGAACCGTGTAAGCGCTAACATGATCCTGCCTTACCCTCCGGGTGTTCCTCTGGTACTGCCAGGTGAGATGGTGACTGACGCTTCACGTCCTGTGCTGGACTTCCTGGAAATGCTGTGTGAAATCGGCGCCCAGTACCCAGGCTTTGAGACCGACATCCACGGTCTGTACCGTCAGCAGGACGGCAGCTACACAGTAAAAGTCCTGAAAGACTGATACTGAGCGCTTCCGGCGCAAACTGATATACAACCCCCAGCGGCACCAGGAAAAGTGGCTCCACTGCTTTGCCTGAGTGCCGGACCCCAGGCGGGTCAGAACAGAAGGTGTACGCGCCTTCTGTCCTGAAACGCTTTTAAACGACAGCTGATATACCCCTCTTGTTCTGTCGTCGTAATAAGAAAGCACGGACGCTTTCTTGTTACACCCTTTTCAGTCCCCCTTTATTTACTCTCATTTTACCCCCCGCTTTCAGCAGGAAAAACCTTCCCTTGGCACCGCTTTCAGGCGGTTTTGAGATCCCTCTGCACTTTATCAATAGCCAAATTGGACGATATGTAATTAGTGTACTATCAATATGGGTGAATAATAAAAAAGGCTGGGTTAACTAAAATGAGATACGACTATCTGCTGTACAGAAACACGGAGCAGTTGAAGCGGAGTAACGTCAGAAATCGCTTCATACCCGACCTGGGTGTCCAACTGCTGCTCATAACGGCTCTTATCGCGCTTGGTATCGTTGTGGCGGACACAGGCATGGCTGAGGTAGTGGAGGTGGCCAGACAGCTGTTAAACAGCGCTCTGAGCGGGTCTCTGCCCGGGTAGCATCAGGCAACAAAAGAGTGCCTTCTCCTCAGGGAAAGACAGAAGCAAAAAAGGCTGAACACCTTTCGGAGTTCAGCCTTTCAAAAATAAACCAGTTAGCTAACCGCTATTAGTTCATGCCGTATTATCAAATTAATGGTTTCTGTGTTGTTAGGTTTGTTTTGGGTTGTATCTCCAATCCCTTGCGTTGCTTGGGTTTTAGGTTTGTTTTGGGTTGCTTTGTCTTGGTTTGTTTTCGTTTTTATGGTTAACTCTGGGTACATATTGGTGTACATATTTGTGCGGATGTACCCTAAAGAGGAAATCATGGCAAAACTATACGATAAGCAACTCAAAGCGCTACTTAACAAATCACAAGAGAAGACAATGACCTTTTCTGATGGTGACGGCTTAGGGGTGAGGGTTTCGCCCCTGGGTAAGGTTCGCTGGCAGTTTCGCTACAAAATCGATAGTAAAAATAAACGGATTGATTTGGGATACTATCCTGACCTATCCATAGTTAAAGCTCGCGAACTAACCAGGCAATATCGCTCTTGGCTTGCAGAGGGGCACGATCCCAAAGTGATGAGAGAACTGCAACGGGATAGCAGCCTTAAGCCAGTAACAGTGAAGGATGCGCTGGAGTACTGGTTAGTCAATTTTGCTGAGCAGAATCGTGCCAATGCAAGTAAGCACCGGTCTCAGTTCGAGCGCCATATTTATCCGTATATTGGTGAGTTACCTTTGGAGAGAACGGACACTCGCCATTGGGTAGAGTGTTTTGACCGTATTCGCAACGGTGTTCTCGAAGTGAAGCAAAAGCCAGCACCAGTCGCTGCTGGTTATATCCTTCAAAATGCAAAACAAGCGCTACGGTTTTGCCGTGTACGCCATTTTGCCACCAGCAGGGTGCTCGATGATCTTATGGTTGTGGATGTTGGGCAGAAGCAACAGAAGAAAGATCGTTGTCTAACTGACAAAGAGCTGGTGGATGTTTTGAAAATGGTAAACGACAGCAAGCAACTTCCCTACTATCGCAACTTGATTCGCATGTTACTGATGTTTGGTGCCCGTTCTCAAGAGCTTCGTTTATCTACTTGGTCTGAGTGGGACTTTGATTCAGGTCTCTGGACAGTACCTAAAGCCAACAGCAAAACGGGGGATAAGATTGTTCGCCCGATACCGGAATCAGTTGTACCTTGGCTGCAAGAATTGAAATCAGACAATGAGAATGACGCTTTTGTGCTTGGTGAGTTAAAGCGTGCAGAAACGGTAAGCCAAAAAGGTCGAATGCTATGGAAGCAGCTTGGCCATGAAGAGAGCTGGACTCTTCACGATCTGCGCCGGACGTTTGCAACACGACTTAATGACTTGGGTGTTGCGCCGCATGTGGTTGAACAGCTTCTCGGACATACGCTTGGTGGAGTTATGGCTATTTATAACCGAAGCCAGTATATACAAGAGAAAAGAGATGCCCTGAGTGTTTGGCTAGACCGACTCGAGTTGCTTCAATCACCGGGTGATAATGTTGCTGTTTTCACAAAGGTTGGTTGATGCTCTCAGTGTTGAGCGACTTTAACCAAGTAAGTTTTGTTGCAAAACTGCTCAAGTAAAAGGGTTGCTTGTGACTCAAAAGTCTGCATCCTTTTGGGGCACAATAAGGGGGAAGCTCTGAGGTTTTGTCATCCCAGATGTGTTGTTCAATGAACTGTTAAAGGTACCTGATTAGGCAGGACGTAAGTAGTTTGTCCTGCCATTGAGTTTGACTTTAACTTTAAACTAGAAGTCCAAGTCACATTTTATTGAACTTAGTAGCTCTTTACTGATTTCTTCTTCTGGCTTTTGTTCAAGAGCATTAACAAACTCTTCAGTTGTGTCAAAAAGTTTAAATCTTGTTTCTTCTAATCCGTTTGTCCATAGATAGATGGCTGAGTCATCTAGCGAAATACATATGTGATTACTGCTATATGAAAGAGCAATGGAGTACAAATCTTCATCAGCTTCTAGGTACTTAAGGCTATCGTTTGCTTCTAGAATGTTATAGTCACCTTCGTCAACCCCCCATAGAACCTCTAACGGCAAATATCCTTGAGTGTTTTCAAGGCCTGTTTCATATTTCGGTTTGAAGCCCACAGGCTCTGGAAAGTAAACCGAGTGTTTGTAGTGCATAATTAGTTGTGACACCGCATGTGGTAAGGTTCTGGGAGTAACAAGTTCATTTTTACAGTGTGCCTCAATACCCAGCTCGCGTAGCTTATCAACAATCATCATTTGTACAGTCCTCTTAATTCTGATGCCGAGCCAACGTGTGGAATGTTCCCGTGTAGATCGGTTGGCACTAGCTGTATTTTTGTTAACGTGTTGTGGTGAGGTGTAAGCTTTTTCGTACTTAACAGTTTTTTTGCAGCAGTCTTGTTTGGTAGCCCTTTAGCTTCGGCTATCCTTTCATATACAACGTCAAAGTCGGATTGTGTTCCATTTAATGTTCCTTCTGGAAATTCGAGCGTACCTTTGGACCACTTGTCAAAAATAGGCTTTCCGTTTTTGAAAGGAATTGCTTCGCCGTTGGTTATCGCGTTAACTTTGGGGTTGTCTGATTGCCATAATCCATTTCCAGGCTCACCACTAATCCAGGTCCCGTTTGATCTTGGCAGTCTGCTTTTCAATGCTTTACTGTATACAACGTACAGCGGTGGAATTCCACTATCAATAGGAAAGACCAAAATGGCGTCCTGCCATGTTGTTTCCTCTTCTGGGAAGGTTTCAACGGTTTGCTGTTCAGGCTCTGAGATTGGTGTCACAAGAATACTATCGGGCTCAAAACCGTCATCATGATCTGGTGTTATTTTCCAGTCATTGTCATCTTTATGCTCGGGAGTCCAGATAAGTGTGGGGCCAAAGTTTTCTAAGGCAACAGAGTACTGTTCTTTTTCGTTTAAACCAACGTATCTTATTGAAATTCTAGTGTTATCAACGTGATATGCTCTGATTGTTGGGTAGTGTTTTCCTTTGCTTGGGGCGGTTATTTGAACGCGAATACGACTCTGAGCAGACTCAATTAGTTTTAAGTCTTTGTCGGTATATTGAGTATCATCTCCGAACAGCTCTCGTTGGAGCATAAATAGGGCATTTAGACCATGGGCATAGAGTCTGTAGTTTTCGAGCTGCCTTGCTTTCATTGAGCTGAAGATTTGCTTGAAAGGTTTAGCAGATATAGTTGGCGTCTTTTTTGCGTTCTCACCAGTAGCTCCAGCCGCTGTGCCAAATGCAGCAGCTTGGGTTGCCTGAATTGCCTGAATGTATTGGGCCGGAGCGACTGCTAACGGGGTCGCATTGGCTTGGGAAACGAAGATGGACAAGAAGCCAAAGTTACTGATGGGCTCTTTTTCTGTGGCAACGTCAATGCAACCATCCCCTACAGAGCACGATTTGGCAAAGACTTTCAGAGTCCTTGGGTCAACAATTATCGGCTCTTGGGTGTACAGGATGTCGTTCAGAACACCTGCATCAGTAGAGGTCTCGGTTGGCTTTCTTACCACTGATGCAGTGGCACTTTGTTTAGCAAGAATTGCTTCAACATTCTCCTTGTTTTCGTTGAGCAGCTTTTTGGTCTCATCTATCAGCTGCCTCTGTACCCGGCTAAACTCATCCTGATGCTCCTGAGTGCTTTGCTTCAGAACTGTGTAGCCGCTCATATCTGCCCGGCGTTTAATCTCGCTCAGACGCAGTTGAATACGATCAATTACAGTGTCGGAAATCTTGAGAATATGCTGTTGCATCTCCTGCCAGGGGAAGTCGTCCCAGGCCTGTTTGGGATTTCCTTTTCCAAGGTATCTTAACAGCGCCCAGAACTCGTCTGGTTTGGTGCTTTTAGCCAGCCATAGCAAGGACCTGAGCATATAGGATGCATCCTGCTTTGATATGTCAGGGTTCTGAACTGCCAAGATTTGGGTGACATAAATACGGACATCTTCTTTGTCCATTGGCTTGTCGGTCAGCAGTGCGAGCAATGAAGATGAGAACTTTTTTACATCCCAGAAAAAAGAGAACTCCGGAGCTATGCGCTTCGCTTCTTCTTCAATAATGTCTTTTATCTGAGAGAAAGCTGTAGGGAGCAATATACCCCATTGATATCGCTCTGGCCGGGAAGTACTCCGTTGTTCCCAAAACGGTTGTAGCGGGCTGGCGGCATAATTAAAGAACTCATCGTGCGGTAAAAAACCATGCTCAGAGTTGGCGGTGACTTTGCAGGTGTTGAATACAAAATCGTCCTGGCTCTCCTGATATTCAGCGTGCACTTGCTTGTCAGCAGGTAGTCCAGATACAGTGGCTTCGCCAGAGCTATCTAATTGATCGCTCGCTAATATGCTGCCATCCCGATCTTTTAACTCAAAGGGTGCATTGGATAACCCCGGAACTTTGAGCTCTATTGTCATTGTTTGTGGAGAGTCTTTCGGTACTTCGACATCCGGGTTGTTTACGCCGGAGCACATGGTGTTGGCCTTGTTCATCGTCATTTGATCTGACTTTCTGCAAACACCTTTTCCTTCAATCATCACTGTAGGAGAAGCGGTGACAAAAACAGCTTCTGCTTCGATAGTGCCAGAGCTTACACCTTTCTTATCTCCACCAGCGTCACCAGTGCTTTTTGCGAATTTACTGCCTTTGATTGCAATACTGTTGCCGCCGTCCATGGTGACTGTAGCAGAGCCTTCGGCCAGATCTTCTGACTTCGCATTGTTGCCATATGGTATGGGTACAACAGAGTTGCCCATCTGGGTTAGACATACATCTGGAACCGAGGCGTTGGCTTCGCCCCCAGAGCCTTTATGTACGACACTTAAGCCATTAGCGTTTACTGTTACTTTTCCCATTAACTCTCCCCCGAGAATCCAGAGCTGTAGCGGGATCGTAGCAGGAAAGTTTGGTTTCTATCTCACTGAACTTGTAGTTATTTTGACCGTTTTTATAGCTATTTGAACAGAAGTCAGGTTAAGAGAATGGGCGCCACTCTAACTTAAACTGATTCAAGATCCTTCGCATGTCTCCCTGCTTGCGACATGGTTCAGGGATAGGAGTGTATCTTTGGCCACCTTCAAGGTAGGTGTACCGCAAGAAACGGGCAACATGCCTCATGTCTTTTATAATCGCAGTAGATAAATGAGTTCTCACGGTGTGGTAGTTGAGGTTGTATTTTTTACAAAACTCTTTTTTAGTAATGTTAATTCTAGCGGACTCGTACAACCAGATTAGCCTGATCGTGTGCCACTCATTACGGGATGCCAGCTTGTTGATTGTCTCTTCAATCTGCGAACTCGGTTCAAAGAGCCCCCCTGGCTCTCTGGCATTCACTTTGGTTAGGATGCTGGAGAAACGCCTAGATACAGTGGCAATGGGAAGGCCCATATATAAGGAGAACTGGCGTAATGTTAGATCTGGCTGTGTCCAGCGGAGCATGTGCCAGATATTTAGTACGGCACCCCAGTAGTAGTTGATGGAATCTGAATGGTGAGAACGATATCTGAGTCGGGTTGGCCGATGATCTAAACGATGACGCAAGGTTGATGCTCCGTATGTGCGTGTATTCTTAATACGTTAGCATGAATGAAATGTGGTAGCTCGTCGTCAGTAAGAGCTGGTGGTCGTTATGGCTTGGTATGGGGGGAGAGGTGTGTGTGACCATTTGTAAAGAGTCGCATGATAGCAATAACTGACACTTAAAAACTGGCATAGTCAGGATGCAGTTCATCACTATCAAACTTGAGGTTTAGTTGAGTCTGCCATGTGACTGGTTGCTTTAACTCATTTCTGCTCCAAAGTGTTTTACGTTAACTTTTTTATGCAGCATTGAGTCTGGTGTTTGCCTTACCTGCAGTTATCGAAAAAGCTCTAGTCATTTGGCCAAACCTATTAAGCCACTACAAACAGAAAGCACTGTACTAATATCAGAAAGGATAGGGTTACATCCCCTATCCCTCTGAAAGGTAACCTTTCAGCAACTGAAGATACCATCAGATAGAAACAATGCCCATGCGGCGAATGACCTCTTCAGCGCTCTGGTAATCTCCATCAAAATCCTGCTCTATCTGACCCTGAATAAACGCTACTTTCTCTTCATGGTTTACACTGAAGATATCCAGTTTATCGAGCATATAGACAACCAGCAGTGAACTAACTCCGGCGAGCATGCCGGTCAGGACCATGGAAACCGTATCAGAAAACGGAATGGCCTTCATAAATGGCTGAGAAGCGAATACTTCACCACCGAGGATAACACCGCTGGTTACAACCCCCGTCGCCAGCACTTTGCTTGCCTCGTGGGCAGCTTGTTTCAGCGTCATACCTTCTGGTGGGAACAGAAGGGTCTTCAGCGCCTTAACCAGCGACATAAAACCTTCGCGGATCAAACGGACAATGTTCTTACTTGTTCTGACCAGAAGGTTGAGCAAAGCGGTGACCACCCCGGAGATCAGGCCGGACAGAAGACCTTGTCCAAACGCTTCAAGCACTGCGCCCCACTTGGACGCCACTTTCTTGCCCACCCGTTTGAAACGGATTTTGACTGACACCAGCCACGAATCACTCTCTTTCGGGTTGAAGCCGTTGGATAAACAATCTTTCACTTCGGCAAACAGTGCGGATATCAGCTCAGAGAGGCAGACCCCCAAAGCCTGCTGAACCCCTTGTGCCTTACCGGTTTTCATACCATCGTCTAAGCCACGTTTGCCGACCCACACGGTCTTTTCAACGCCATCCTGCGGGATATACTTACCGACCGCTTTCTCTCCGCGCTCATGAGCTGGCCGGGTTCTTCGACCATCTAGGTCCGGATTGTCCGAACCTTCGGCAAACTCGTTCTGAGTCTTTGCACCTTTAGCACGGTTGATGCTCTGGTGAGTGAACATTAAATTATCCGGATCCGTGCCCAGAGCTGATTTCTCCGCGTCAGACAACATAAAGCCCCCTTCATCGTGGGCATTTTTCAATGGCTTGATATGATCCCAATCCATCTCTGTCGCATCATGGTGCAGACCTGTATTTCCATCTTTGATCTGACCGTTGTCATCGGTGGCCAGTTTCTTGGCATTGTCACGGGTGGCATTGAACGACTTGTTTTCGCCTCCCACACTAGTCCCTGACCGCGTATAGTCTTTTCGGTCGTATATGAAATCCCGGTCATTTTCAGCGATATCCGACCGACTTAGGTGGAAAGGCCTCAATAGCTGGTCGATCAGAACCTCTTTGGTTGAATCAAACAGAGCATCGTACTTCTGTGCCGTAAATTGGCTTTCGATCACCTTCAGATAGGCGCGTACTTCTCCCCCAGAGACACTCAAGTCATATTCATTGTTAAAGAATAAATCTGACTGTTCGCGTTGGGAGCTGAGTAGGCCCTCATCGACCTCTGAGTCCAGAAACTCAGCAAGCTCAGAATAAGGTTTAGCTAGCCTTACATCTGGCTTTGAATGCAGTTCATTGAGCAGTGACTTACGTGTCTGATGTCTTTCTCGTCTGGACATTAGGCTACCCCATTAAGCTGCTAGCTTATGCTTCCAGGCTTCCAGAAAGCGCTCTTCACGCTCGGAAACATGGCCATCGGCGTACATGGTTGATTCAATAACGTCGAGAAAGATCTGTTTGTCCTCATCAGAAACCATATACGGTTTAGCCGCTTTAAACGCGGTATTGAATGACGGCGTGGACTCAGTGATCTCAAGGATACGGGCTTTTACTGACTCTGGCAGCTTAGTGCCGGCAATTCCAGTGATAAACTCGTTGATATCCTGCTGCTCCGCAGGGTCAATGACGCCATCACACGCTGCGCAGGCCATACCTACTGTTGTCAGTGCAATCAGATAGTCTTCATAATCTTTATGGCTGGCAAAGTGCCTTTCCTGCTGCTCAAGCGCTGTCTTTAGCTTCGAGACCTCTTGAGCTTTTTCTGCTCTTCCTTCGTTCCGGCCTTCTTTGCGAGCTTTGTCTTCGGAGTCATCGGTAAGAGCACTTCCAGCCAGACCCGCAGCAGCTCCAATTGCTACACCTGCCGCCGTTGTTGTTCCTGCCGCGCCAATAACCGCAGCAATTGAACCTCCACCAGTCACTGGAGCGGCCACAACTGCACCTACACCCGCCGCAATCCAGCCAGCTGTTTTCCAAAAACCCATTCCAACCCTCTTAAATATATAGAAATAATCAAGGTACTACCCTAGCGAATAAGAAGAATCAATAATGAGAAACTCGTCACACATAAATCGCACAAATATCAACTAGTTGCATCGTGTGCAGTTCGGATTATACGGCGTGCACGCTGAGAGCCGTTGTCTCTGACTTAGCTCTCAGCTAGAAAGGGTTGGGTGATAAGGATCAGAGCATGAATTTTCCCGGGACGACTCAAAACTCAACCCCAATGTCGATAGCAATCACCACTCACAGCACATAGGAAAAGTCTACCTGGTGTTTGGTTACAGCTCCTACCTCGGCTATCCGAGCTAGCTTTAGGTTTTAGGCCTTCAGCTTTAAGCTCAGAGGAACGGATAATACGTTTCCTTTTACTTGCCATGGTTCACGTTGTTAGTGGTTGTTCCATACTTGAAGTTATTAATGAATCGCTAATACTCAATTGTTCGCAACTCACTTCTGTCCAACTGTGAGTTTCAGTACCAGAAACTGGTCTGTTTGATTTAGTCGTGACTCATAAGTTAATGTGTAAGATTGCAGTACAAAGAAGGCTGTACAAAGGCTAACTGTCCAAAAAGTAGTAATGAAGAAGTATCCTGTCCGCTTGTTAGGATGATCAAATAATATTTTTTTGCCATTATAAACAATGACTTACTCTTGAAGGGTGTTCCATTTTATGGCCCGTAGGTTCATAACCATTTAGGAGATATTGTTTAAGTCTGCTTAGACCTCAACCTGCTCGCGCTGAAAGATTTGGTGGTCGATTGCCGATTCTTAGATTTTTGTTTGGCTAGATAGCTGAGTCGGAGTCTGGCCGCTTGCAGCTCATTGTTATTTTTATATTTTTCTATACGGTATAGCCGGTTACGAATCTTGAACGAAAAGTGTCCATACCCTAGCTCTCGCCAGATTTGTTTTGCAAATTCATCTGTATTATAAGAGCTTCTACAAACATGGCCATTTAGCATTATAGCTATATGGTAGTGCTGAGCTTCCGCAGTGTTCTGTTCTCTTACCCAGATATACCCAATACGGGAATTATAGTGCTTTGTTAGTTTTGTTTTGAGCCTCTTCATGAACTGGCTCATAAGGGTGTTGTCTTCAGAAAATAGTTTAGGGTGTAGTAGGAGAAAGATGACAGTGACTTTGCTGTAGTAGGAAAGCATGTTATCCAGTTGGGTGTAGCAGGCCTTTAAGATTTTTTTATCAACCCCCCCTTCGGAGTAGAAGATTAAGGTTGGACTTGAGTCATGTGAGTAGTAAGCGAGAAAGCTCTTGGATGGGTGGAGCAGTATGGGAGCCATATACAATATTAAAAACCTAGTCGAATACTAAGGATCAGCCTTTACACAGCGGGCGAGTTTGTGTGTTTGCATGAGGATAAAAAGGCCACCAGCGCAGCAATTTGGTGCAAACTGAGTCACGAGTAACTAGAGAAGAAGGGCTTTAAGCCCTTCTATGCTATTTCTCGTGCTGTTTTACCCATTGGTCTATGGTTTTTGTTAGCCAGCCTCCATTGTTGCCATTTGGGGTTCTCAGGGGCTGTGGAAGAGTGCCTGCTTTCACCATTCTTTGAATAGTGCTTCGGCTTACCCCTAGAGCTTTTGCCAGCATAGCTACAGTTACTATGCGCAAGGGAGTCGAAGAGGTAATAATACGGGCAAAGTCATCTTTTTTAGCCACGCTTACCTCCTTCTGCTTTGTTCTTAATCCAGGCCATTAGATCGGATAGCCGCCAGCATACGGAGCGAGAACCTAGCCGAATCCGACTCGGGAACTCACCTTTTTGTTCCAGTACCCAAGCTTGTGAACGGGAAATAGAGGTGAGTTGCTTACGTTCTGGCTCTCTAACGAGCCGGTCATTCCCGGGGAGTTGATGAAGATCACTCTGCTCAGCAGTTAGTTTTTTGTTCATATAAGTCTCTAGTTGTTTCAACTTGTTTGTAAGTTATCAGCTAGGGAACGGTGTTTCTGCGTCTTTGCTAGTGATGTCCATTAATCAGAGTGATGATAGAGAGGCTGGCTTCATTAGATACTCATAGAACCATTTACTGACGTAACTTCTATCTGATTGAGTGTGGCGGCCTTTTCGTTTTGCTGAATCTGGGGTCGTAGAGCTAAGCAATCGTTTGAGTGCTTTTGTGGAGTATTTGCAAAACACCGTAAAAGCCCGTGCGATCGATTTACATGCTCTATACAGGTCTAAATTTTGAATCTGCTCAATTACCATCCCTAGCCGGTATAGGTGGTGGTCAGTAACTGAATAGAACTCATGAATCGCCTTGGTTATCGGTGCTATGTTGAATCGTTTTTGCTGTGAGCTTTTTAATCCACCGACTATTCTACTTGCTCGGTTAAGAACATGAGAACATTCAAACTCGTTTAGATAGCGTCGAGCACCGATTGTAACCCTCCCTGTTTTAGTGGCATTCTAAATTAGAGGTTTTCCTGTTTTCATGCCTTGCTAAATACTCCCAGGGAGTCAGATCATTCAGTGATTCATGAGGGCGTTCATCGTTGTACTCCCTCATCCAGTTTTCCGTCAGTTCCCGGACTTCACTCAGTGTTTTGAACACATACATGTCCAGAACTTCTGTCCGGTACGTCCGGTTAAAACGCTCGATATACGAGTTTTCTGTGGGCTTTCCTGGCCGAATGAACTCAAGTTCCACCTTGTTTTTTTCTGCCCATTCAGCCAAAGCGGTTGAGATAAACTCTGGCCCATTGTCCATTCGCAGTTTTCCGGGATAGCCTCTCCAGGCAATGATACGTTCGAGAACCCGTATCACCCGTGGAGCGGGCAGATTCAGGTCCACTTCAATCGCGAGTACTTCACGGTTGAAGTCATCCACGACATTGAATGTGCGAAAGCGTCTGCCACAGTTCAGTGAGTCACTCATAAAGTCGATAGACCAACAGCTGTTGACCCAGTCCGGGCATATCAGGGGCGCGGGCTCGCGCTTGGGTAAGCGTTTTTTGCCCTTGCGGCGCATGTTCAGTTTCAGAGAACAGTAAACACGATGAACCCGTTTATGGTTCCATGCATGCCCCCAACGCCTGAGCACGGCAAATACCTTGCCAAATCCGTATGCAGGATACCGCTCAGTTACTTCCTGAAGTTTGGCTATCACCTCATCATCCCGGTGAGGATCTGGCCGGTAGCGATATACCGAATCACTGATGCCAACTGCGCGGCAGGCCATTCTCAGGCTGGTTTGGAACTGTTTGCGAACATAATCGACCAGTTCCCGTTTAACCGCTGGCTTTAGAGCTTTTTTTCCAGAATGTCTTTGACAATGCGATGCTCAAGGCTGAGATCAGCAAACATCTGTTTGAGCCTTCGATTCTCATCTTCAAGCTCTTTCAGGCGTTTCACATCCGATGCTTCCATACCACCATACTTGGATTTCCAGTTGTAGTAAGTCGCATCAGAGATGCCATATTCACGGCAAACTTCATTGACCTTTCGGCCTGCTTCCACTTCCTTGAGGATCCTGACGATTTGTGTCTCTGTGTAGCGTGATTTCTTCATCATGCGTTCTCCGTTTGTTTCAGTGTAAACGGAAAAGCTCTAATTACTAGTGACCAGTTTTTTGGGGAGGGTTACA
>NZ_JBSDZD010000022.1:0-43153 GCF_056726165.1 Vibrio sp. 9-16B-A1 | reverse complement strand
TAGGTCCAGGTGCCATCTTCCTGGAACGTGAACGTACCGTACTTGCCTTCCAGATCCGCGGGCACGGTGAACACATTCTCGCCCGCATCCACGTCCGCTACGGTCAGCTTGCCGCCCGCCGCGCTGTCGCCGGCCTCATCTTTACCCGCTTCCACGACCGTGGTGTCTTCACTGTCCGATGCGGTGATGGTCGCACCATCGTTAACAGGACTAACTAACACTGCAACCGAAGTTGGCTCAGAATCTTTGTCCCCATCATAAGCCACATAAGTAATAGTAGCTTCACCATTAAAATTCTCAGCCGGTGTAAACACCAACTTCCCATCAACAATCTCAACCGTCCCCTGCTCTGCTGGCACAGTTGCACTCTTGATAGACAGCGTATCACCATCCACATCACTGTCATTGGCCAGCACATCAATAGTCACGGCAGTGTCTTCATCGGTCACCGCAGTATCAGCTTCAGCAACCGGAGCATCATTCACCGCATTAACCGTCACAGCCACTGTAGCCGTATCCGTCCCCCCCTTACCATCACTCACGGTATAAGTAATAGTGTCACTACCGTTATAGTTCTCATTTGGGGTGTAGTTCAGGGTGCCATCTTCATTGATGGTTACGGTACCGTTTTCTGCTGTTGCGTTAGTAACTGTAAGGGTGTCGCCATCAACGTCAGTGTCGTTGCTCAGTACGTTGATGTTCTCGAATGGGGTATCTTCATCTGTGGTGATCGCGGTATCGTCATTTGCTACCGGCGCATCGTTTACAGGGTTCACAGTGACAGTAACAGTTACCGGGGCAGTAGTATCCGTACCATCTGTAGCGGTATAGGTGATGGTCGCTTCGCCATTGAAGTTTTCTGCTGGGGTAAAGACTAACTGGCCATCTACAATTTCAACCGTGCCCTGTTCTGCAGGAACGGTTGCGGTCGCGATAGTCAGGGTGTCACCGTCAGCGTCTGTATCATTAGCCAGCACGTCAATTGTAACGCTGCCGTCTTCATCAACTACGGCAACATCACTAACGCCAACCGGGGCCTGATTAGTAATAATGGTCTGGAATGCATCCAGTAAAGAAAGGCTTTGTGTTTCAGAAAGGCCCTGGCTTTCAAGACCAGTGGTTTCAAATGAGGTTGACGCCAGCACTTCTGCCCCGGTGCGCTCGATTTCACCGGAGGTAGTCAGGCTGGAGCCACTTGCGGTTTCACCGGCAGCCGGTGCGAACTCGTCATCGATTTGGGTTGGATCCTGTCCCTCTTCTAATGCCGCGAAAATCTGATTGATTTCATCATCAAGATTCAGATCGATCAGCGATTGGTCATCACCAACCAGGCTAGCTTTAGGGGTTACGGGGGCGTCAGTAAATAGTGCTTCACCACCATCGTTTGTGACGATCACTTCGCCAGGTGTAAGTGGTGTCCCCTCAGGTACAACTTTCAGGTTACCCTGAGCGTCAATTACAATAATTTGTCCCACGCCAGCAACAGCAGCATTCAGCAGAGTAAGAACGGAATCCATGCGAACCTCAAGTATCGAGCCTTAATTGTTTCCTGCTAAAAGCAGGAAAAATAATAAGAAATTTAGTTATTTTGCAATCTTATAGATTACCACCAAAATGGAACCAAGACCACAAAACGGGCGGCCTGAGCCCCTCTTTCAAACAGCCTGTTTTCATCATCTTGAGCCAGGTCTCATTTCACTGCTTTAAATATCAATAAGCGCTGTATTTGGTTAAGCTGATGTATGTGCAACCCATTGAGAAATAAGCCTTGATAACTGGTACTTTCGGTTGATTGAAACAGGGATAAAACTGATATTCAGCGCTCTCAGTATACGTTTTCAGGCACGCTGCATTTACCCACCCGATGAGTAAATCGCAAATTATAGATAGCATTCTTATTATTGAGACACGACACGAGCAACATTTAACCAGAAAATGCAACAACTATAATAATACCCAAGGCGCATATACTTGATGCGACAACGAAACAGAATGGCACCACGGAGTAAAGGAGCCACTCGTCAAAACAAAAAGGAACTAATAAATGAAACATGGAATGTTGGCTACATTGACTTGCTTTATCTTCACGTCACCTCTGGTAACTGCAGACGAGTACGAGTACATCCCAGTACCTGTAGCTCAGCAGAGCCACGATCTGATGGATGACGATTACGATGGCGTAATTAATGCCCGGGATCTGTGCGACAGTACACCACGGCATGCAGAAGTAGATAATGATGGCTGTGAGAACTATTACCAACATAACCAGGAAAAACAGCTTAAAGTCCTTTTTGCCAACAATTCCACACAGGTGCCGGCTGCATTTATGTCTCAGATCCGCAAGATGGCGCGTTTTTTGGAGCAATACCCTGAAACGCGAATTGAACTGCAGGGCTTTGCCAGCAAAACCGGTAATGCCAGCCACAACCTGGAGCTGTCTGCCGAGCGGGCCCGCAGTGTTCGGCTGACCCTGCTCAACTTTGGTGTAGAGAACCACCGTATCGATACGATTGGATATGGTGATACCCATGTTGGTGACCAAAACGCCGATCTGGTCAGTCAGGCCCTTGAAAGAAAAGTAATTGCCACCGTTGTAGGCCACCAGGGGCAGCTGGTTGAAGAGTGGAGCATATTCTCCAAAAGAGAGAAATAAACTTTGTTTATCAGCTCATCGTCTTTCTGAAGTTAACCCATTATAAGTACATAAAAAGCCGACACCAAGCTGACACAACCATTCATAATGCCTATACTTTCTCACAAGTGAGAAACGGTATGAGCTACAATTTTGCCAACAACACGAACCGTTCAACGGAGATGAGCTGTGAGAAAAATAACTTTGTGCGCTGCAAGCTGTTTACTGGCCACATCTTTTGCAGTCAACAGCCAGACGCTGGAGCAGGCTGTGGAGATTACACTCGCGACTAACCCAGAGATTAAGAGTGTATTCAATGACTACATGAGCTATTACAAGGACAGAGACGTAGCCAGCGGAGCGTATCTCCCCTCCGTTGACCTTGACGCCGGTGTCGGCTACGAGGGCGTCAAACGCGCAGGCAGTGACACGCGCTCCGACATGACCCGCAAAGAAGCTTCCATCACTCTCAAACAGCTCATCTGGGATGGTTCTGCTACGTTAAACAATATCGACCGGACAGCGGCGGAAGCTGAATCCATGCGCTTTCAGCTGCTCTCCAGCGCCCAGGACAAAGCGCTGGAAGTCGCCGGTGTATACCTGGAAGCGGTAAAGGCAGAAGAGATTCTCGCGCTTTCAGAGAGCAACCTTGCTATCCATAAAAAGATCTATAAAGACATTCGCCGGCGTGCAGAATCAGGAATAGGTTCAACTGCGGACGTTTCTCAGGTTGAAGCCCGTATAGCTAAAGCGCACGGTAACCTGTTGGCCGCACAAAACAACATATACGATACCCACACCCAGTTCACCCGTTTAGTCGGCCAGATGCCCCAGGGACTTATATTCCCCCGCGCAGATATTGATGCCCTGCCGCTGACTTTTGAACTTGCGCTGAAACAGGCTAATGACAGACACCCCGTAATTAAAACCGCTATTACAGATGTTGATGCCGCCCGCTTCCAGTACGACCAGACCAAAGGCGTAAATTACCCAACCCTCTCTTTGGAAGCGGGTCAAACCTGGCGCGAAGACGCTGGCGGCCTTGAAGGGCAAAGTGACGAAACCACAGCCATGATACGCCTTCGTTACAACCTGTTTAATGGTGGCAGTGATAAAGCAAACTCAGAACGTGCAGCCTATCAGTTAAACAAAGCCAAAGACCTGCGCGATCGCAGCTATCGAACTGTCCGAGAAGGCCTTCAGCTCGCATGGAATGCCCTGGATTTGACCCTTCAGCAAAAAGAATTTCTGGCTGACCATGTGGATTCCGCCTCTGAAACCGTTATCGCGTATGAAAAACAGTACCGTATCGGTAAGCGCACCCTGCTTGACCTGCTCAACACCGAAAACGAACTGTTTGAAGCACGTAAGGCCTATATTGAGGCGCATTACGCCGAGCAATTTGCCAAATACCGCGTGATGAATGCAACCGGCAACCTGCTCGATGCACTGCGGATCGATGTTCCGGACGAATGGAAAAGAAGAGTCGAGTACTAAGGGGCCCATTATGAAGTACCTGATTACATCTCTGACACTGTTGCTGTTATCTGTCAGCGCGTGGGCTGAACAGGAGTACGACTATATTGATACCCCGCAGGCTCAACAGGTATCTGACCTAGCCGATCAGGACTACGATGGGGTGATCAACGAACGGGATACCTGCCCGGACACCCCGCGTGGCGCACTGGTTGACAACCATGGCTGCGAGACCTATTTCAGGGCAACACAAAAACACCAGCTCAAAGTACTGTTTGCCAACGATTCAGCTGAGATAACCCCGGTTTTCAGTGCCCAGATCCGCACCATGGCTGAGTTCCTGGCAGAATACCCCGAAGCCTCAATCGAGCTACAGGGCTTTGCCAGCCGGACTGGTACTCACAAACACAATCTTGCTCTTTCCCGTCAAAGGGCAGAAGCCGTGCGCAAAGCACTGATCAGAAATGGGGTCAGTCATACCCGTATACGCACGGTCGGTTTTGGCGATACGGTCGTGGTTGATGAGGGTGACAGCCAAATCAGTCATGCACTTAACCGCAGAGTCACTGCAACTGTCGTCGGTTTGAAAGGCGAAGTAGAAAAAGAGTGGACCATATTTACTACAATCAAGAAATAAGCCTTAGCTGCAAGTGACTGAAAATGGTATGCTGGCCGCGTTAAATCTGATGGGATATAAAAATGACCAAACTAACCGCCGACATCCAGGCAAATCTGGAACTGTTTGTAGAGCAAACTAAAGAAACTCAACTGGTTTGGGGCCTGAAAAATGAAGATGGCTGGCTGGCATGTGATTCAACTGAGTTTGAAGAAAGTGAAGTAATGCCGTTCTGGTCTTCAAAAGAAGATGCAAAAATCCACAATGTAGAAGAGTGGGCAGATTTCGAAGTTCTTGAAATTCCACTGGATATTTTCGTTGAAGACTGGCTGATCACGCTTGATGAAGACGGCGTTCTGGTTGGCACCAACTGGAATGCGCAGCTGGAAGGTAAAGAAATCGAACCTAAAGATCTGGCGAAACTTTACCTGTAATTCATCTGAAATCAAATTAAGCAGCGGGAACCCGCTGCTTTTTTCATATTTTTTTTCTGCGTAATTACATCAGAATCCGAACCACTTCACTATTTCCGGATTTAATTTCTCGCCGAAATTAAATCTGAGTCAAAATAGTGACATAAGCCCAGATACCAAAAACTGCGTTGGCTACAATAGCTTTCAATATATTCAATCCAGAGCATAATATGAAACTGAAGATCGCAGCTTCCCTGTTATTAACGCTGGCATGCCAGACCAGCTTTGCTTTCGATCGTCAGACATGGTCCGAGCGCTACCACGAGCAACTGGCCAGTCATCCTCAAAAAGCTCTGGACATGCTCGAACAACGCTACCTGGCATTGCCGGACTCTGCAGAAAAACTCTATCTGGCAACCCGGATCCATCGTTTTTTCCTGTTACGCGGCCAGCCCTATTACGCGGATATCACGGCTAACCCAACGCCGTACGAGAAAACACAGGCAAGCCTTATCACCGCACTTAATGATGAAAAGGACGGCGATTTTCACGCATCGCTTACCCGCCTGAAAGAGCTTCTCACATACAGCAAAAGCACCAGTGACTATCAGGCCCGGGCACTGTTTGAATACCGGTTGTGTTTCGTACTTAGCCGTATGGGTGAGCATCAAAGCGCCAAGTTTTACTGCAGCACCGCAATCGCCCATCTCAAAGAGCTGCCTGAATCATTTATCCCACTGCAGGATGTTTACCGCCTGTCCGCCATGAACCACGCGTTTCTGGGAAACTACAAGCAGGCGCTCGACGAGTATCAGCTCGCCATCAGCCTGAGCAGCGTTAACGAAGACAAGAGCGGGCTCTACAACGATATCGGTAACCTTTTGGTAGACATGAGCGAGTATGACCAGGCAGAGAAATATCTCAACCTTGCACTGGCAAGCCGTGTTTCCGCTAATGCCCCAGGTATGCTGCTGGCTCAGGTTCATCACAGCCTTGCGGCCCTCTATCTGGACATGGATGCACTGAGACTGGCAGAAGAACACTACGATAAAGCCCTCTCCCTGCTGAAAGACACAAAATACGACTATGGCAAGGCCCAGGTCTATATCGGGCTGGGACGTCTCTACACTGAGCTAAACAATCCAAGTCTGAGCAATGCGTACCTTCATCGCGCTATGGAACTGGCCAGCCAGATGGAAAACCGTACCATGCAGGTCGATATTTCGCTCAGTCTGAGTAAAACGTACCAGGCCAACGAAGTATATCCGGTCGCCATTGAATACGCAGAACAGGCCCTGAACAGCGCCACCGCCGAAGGTCTGTCCAACCAGGCGTCTGCCGCCAGCCTGATCCTGTCTCACTTATACGAACAAACCAACCACCCAGAGCTGGCGCTGAAACATTACAAGCATTATCACCAACTCGAAATGGATAAACACCATACCGAGAACCGCAACGCCTACGAGGCACTGGATCTGAACCGGACCCGCCTGCAGGAAGAGCTGGAAAAATCCGAGTTAGTCAAAGACAACCAGATCAAGACTGCCCAAATCAGTGCACTGAGTCAGTCCAGCACCCTGTATCAGTTGGGCGTCATTGCACTCAGCCTGCTGCTGTTTATCACCTATCTGTTCCATCGCCGCAGCACCCGCCTGGCAGAACATGACTCCCTGACCAATACGCTGAGCCGGATTGGCACCCTGAAACAAATACGCACCCAAAAAGAACCGGTAGAACCCGGTACGCATCATGTACTGGCTCTGTTTGATCTGGATAAGTTCAAGCAAATTAACGACAGCTTTGGCCATCCGACCGGCGACCTGGCGCTCAAACACGTAACGGAAACTGTCAACATCAACCTGGAAAACGGCGAGTTTATAGGACGACTGGGAGGGGAAGAGTTCCTGGTCTTTATGACCAACGTGAAGGAAGAAGATGTGACAAAACGGGTAGAAGCCCTTCGCCACGCGATTTCAAGTACCAGCTTTTTATCAGAAGACAACCTGAGCGTATCAGTGACTGCGAGCTTTGCATTCCTCTCAACTCAGGAAGGACTGCATGACTTTGACGTGCTTTACTCGATCCTTGATCAGGCACTGTATCAGGCCAAAATGAATGGCCGCGACTGCATTGTGGATGCCTATCGCGACCCGGTTGATGTTATGCCTTACTCTGCTTCGAGAGCAGTGACTGCATAACAACATCTTTGTTTTCCAGATAATCGTTCAGACCGGCGCTGCGCAGATCGCAGGCCGGGCAATCACCACAACCATCTCCAATCACGCCGTTGTAACAGGTCAGAGTACGTTCACGTACCAGATCCAGCGCCTGATACTGATCAGCCAGAGCCCAGGTTTCAGCCTTGTTCAGCCACATCAGCGGAGTACGGATTTCAAGTTCGCGGTCCATGCCACTTACCAGCGCCCTGTTCATCGCCTGAACAAACTCATCACGGCAGTCCGGGTAACCCGAGAAGTCCGTCTCACACACACCGGTGATCACGGTCTGTGCGCCGATCTGGTACGCATAGATACCCGCCAGAGTCAGAAACAAAATATTGCGGCCAGGAACAAACGAGTTAGGCAGGCCATTTTCCTGCAGCTCATGGGATACCGGAATATCATCACGGGTCAGGGAACTGATCGCCAGCTCGTTCAGCAGGCTGACATCCATCACCTTGTGCGCGGCAATACCCAGCTCTTTTGCCAGTGACTGTGCTACTTCAACTTCCAGTTTATGACGCTGACCATAATCGAACGTAATGGCATGAACTTCATCAAACTCTTTCACCGCCTGAACCAGACAGGTAGTGGAGTCCTGACCACCACTGAATACTACTACTGCTTTTTTCATTGTTTGTTCCTTATGAGCCGTTACGCGATGTTGAGGTACTTGTGCGTCTGAATGGAGAGGCGCCAGTTGCGGGCGATACAGGTATCAATGCACAGCTGAGTCGCGCGCGGCTTCTGACTGATTGGCTGAAGTGCGATAGTTGTGGCCGGGGAGATATCAGCACCTGCCAGCAGTTCATCCAGTTGTTCGATATCTTTTTCAGTGCCAACCGGATGTTTGATTTCGTTGGCACGTTCCAGCGCACTGTTAAGCACCGGAAGCTTACCTTTCATGGCGATCTTAGGTGACACTGTCACCCATGTGTTTTCACTGACCAGAACTTCAGAAGTCCCGCTGGTTTCAATCTGACACTGACAACCGATCGCCTCAAACGCAAGGGTCAGTTCAGTCAGGTCATAGATGCATGGCTCACCACCGGTGATCACGACATTCGTCGCCGTATAGCCCTGAGCCTGAAACTCCGCCACCAGCTCCTTAGCACTCAACGAACACCAGGTCGGGCTGTCACCCTGTTTGATGATGATATCCTTAAAGCTGACCTCATCAGCAGGCGCGGCTTCCCAGGTCTGCTTGGTATCGCACCAGGCACAACCTACCGGGCACACCTGAAGGCGGACAAAAACAGAAGGGACACCGGTAAAGCTCCCTTCTCCCTGAATGGTTTCAAACATTTCGTTGAGTTTGTACTGAGTCATTATTGCCATCTGTTGTTGCAAGCAAGGAGGCGATTATACGTTATTCCTTTCGCAATACCAGTCGCCGCTCACCCGGGCCGAAATAGTCTTCTTCTTCATCAAAAACAACAAAACCCAGTTGTGTATAGAGCTTTAATGCAGCCTGATTGTCAGGCGAAACAGTCAGGAAAAGTGCCGCGTCAGATTCACATACACGTTCAAGCAGCTTTCTGCCCACACCCTTTCCCTGTGCTGTTTTGGCTACCGCCAGAGACAGGATCCAGCGTTTGCCGGGACAATCACTGGCAGCACAAAGAAGATAACCGGCAATCTGACCGTCTGCCTTCGCAACCAGCATCCCCTTCGGCCAGCAATCAAAAGCCTGCCGAATAAAGAATGGTGAATAAGCATGATCGCCAAAAAGCACTTCCTCCAGCTCAGCAACTGCAGCTATATCCTGCTTGTTCATATTCCCGATCGTGATCATTCGTATACCCTGTTTTGTACTCCGGTTAAAAAAAGTGTAGCAAGCAGGGCAATACTCAGCTCACAGCCAATAGCAAAACCAAAAGGACCAAAGCTGCCCAGAACCTGCCAGCACAAACCACCCACAAGTGGCCCGACAACGGTCCCCAACTGCCCGGCCATGCCCTGTAAACTCAGCCCCTCGCCTGCGCTGCTTCCGAGCTTTTCACTCGCCAGTTTGGCAACGGCCAACGCGCCGGCGGTGATCATAACTGAGTCAAGAACAAACAGTAAGGTGATTTGATACAGAGAGTCGGCATGCACCAGAAGCCAGGTCGTGAGCGCGCCCCAGAGAGATACCAGGATCAGCACTTTCACCTGTCCGGCTTTATCAATCCAGCGACCGAGACCCGGAGCAACCAGCATAGCGGTCAGTCCACCCGGCACATAAACCATTGCCAGTGTTGAAGGGTCAGTAACCTCAAGGCTGTCGATAAGATAGAGCTGAAGAAAAGGTGCCATCACACTGGCTCCCAGCTGACCAATCACGATCACCAAAAGGATCACGATCACTGATTTACCGCCTGTTCGCATGAAACCGGCAGCTTTGGGAGGCTCAAACCGTATCCCCTTCTCCGCCACCATCAGAGCAGAAGCAATGCTGCACAGCGCGTAGGCAAGCAACGCACTGTACTCGCCACTGATACTAAGCCAGGTAAAGCCCACACAGGAGCCAATCATGACACCAAGCCCAGCCTGACGCTGCCCGTAGCCAAGGGCAGACGCCCGTCCATCAAAACGGGTATCCGTTGCCAGCCGCGTTTGCCACATCAATCCAAACAGACCAGAGCCAAACCCGGTGGCAAAACAGGCCAGCGCCAGTAAGCCCGCCATTCGATACTCTATCGCTCCCCAGAGCAGCAGGTAAGCAATGGCTTTTATCCAGCCACCAACGCGCAGCGTCGTCAGCCTCAGTCCCCGCCTCAGGCCCAACCAGGCCAGTCCCTGGCTGATTGCTATCCCAAATGCACCAAGCGCAACCAGCAGACCGATCTGCCCGGCTCCAAGGCCAAGCGTACTCGCACTCAGCGGCACGATAAATGCCGCAAAAAACAATCCTGTGGAATCCAGCCGGATAGCCCACGTTAACCGGTTCGTCATCATCTTCCCTCCTTCACGGCCTGCAGAATACCGCTATCCTGAACGCTGAAACGAGTGATGAGACAAAATGCCCTATAGCCTGACCAAACAACAAAAAACGGCGCCGAAGCGCCGCAAAAAGAAAGCAATGAGTGGGTTGTTACAGGTTCATCACAAAACCCAAGCGGATCGCGTAGTCATCTTTGTGCTGACCCTGCTCATCCTTCGCTGTTTCATCGAGAGATACCAGCTCCATATACGGTGTCCAGGTTTCATTCAGCTTGTAATTTACTACTACTGTGTGTTCCCAGTAATCATCACGACCAGTTCCCTGATCCACTCCATCCTGTACGCGGTAACGCGGGTTATAGGTCAGGCCAACATCTCCGAAGCTTTTTGAAACCCAGATATCAAACTGATTAGAGCTGTCGCGGGTTGTTCCACTGCCATCCAGCAGTTGCTTACCATTGGCATCGTTTGACCAGTTAAAACGGTAACGGCCGGACAGGGAAACACCGTTATCAAAAGTGGTACCGGTTTTCACGTAAGGACGAAAATCTGCTCTGTCTTTGGTCAGCACAGTCACCAGCGCCGGAGTCCAGTACCAAGTGCCGTCGATAACGAACTTCTTATTGAACTCAAATTCCTGCGCTGCCGCCTGCAGGCCCTGAGTGTTCTCATCTGCGGAATCATTGCCGCCAAAATAGGCGTCGTTGTGCAGCTGCGCTGCTTCTGCGCTGAAATAGAAGCCGTTGTCAAAAGTGTGCATAAACTTGATCCGGCTGTCTTTGTTTTCAGACGTCGTGTTATACCCAAAACGCACGTCCAGTTTGGTATCACCTGCAAGTGCAGGAGCCGCCATGGTGGTCAGCATCAGTGCAGAAACAAGAGCTTTAATTTTCATAATCAACCCTAAAAGTACAGTAATAAAAGCCCACTCAATGGGCCTGATAAGTGTTCGGGGTTGATTATGTTTGGTGGGATAAGGTGAAGTAAAAGCTACCGTGATACATACGCTGTATCACGGTACAAATGTGATCTATTTCTCACGTTTATGGGTATGTGCAAGCCAGGCAGAGACCAGCAAAATTGCAACCGGGAAACGACTCACCAGAACGATAAGTGAGTTTATGGTGCTGTTTGCCACCAGCGGATTGACCAAAACCACCACAGCGCCAACCAGCGCCAGCAAAGCCAGTGCGACCGTCAGCGCCATATTAGAAACCGGCACCATTGTACGGGGCAGCACCAGAAGATGCATCGCCGCAATGGAGATCAACACCGCCAGCCAGACCGCAAATTCCGGCCGAGGCCATAATGTACCTGCTATGGCAGCAGCCGCTGCCAGTACCCACCAGAGCATTGAGCCGGTATAGATGTTATCCAGCTTATCGCCGATCTTCTTCTCGCTGCGGGCAAAGTTCCATACCACCAGGCCACCGAGCGCGGCACCAATCACGATGTCACTGAAGAACTGATTTCCCAGCGCAACACTGGCCAGTCCCTGAACAAGTACCAGAGTGATCGCAGGGCTCATAAGACGCGGAGACTGCAGCTGGCGATACAAAAGCCCAAACAGGGTAACCATCACCGCCGTCGTAACCGAAGGCGTTGCAAAACCAATACCGGTGACACCAGTCTCCAGCTGTGGGAAATACGCCCACGGACGCGGCATCGCCAGACCAAACTGAGCAACCAGAGCCAGCAAGGATGCCGCCGTCACTCCAAAGGTCAGTTTTGACACAAACACCCGTCCAAGGCGGGCATAAGCAAACACCAGAACCGCAGCCAGCACCCACGGCGAGGCCAGCAGATCGATAATAACCAGAGCACTGTAGCTCAGATCACTGGCAAGCAGCACTGACTGAATACGGGCAATAAATGGCAGTTCCCAGCGATGAAAGGCCGGCGCGGCTTCGAACGCATGGTCAAGATAATGCACCAGATGACGCGTGGCCTGCGGAGCCAGTTTCTCAATTGTCGGCAACTGCTCCGGATAACGATACCCGGTAACACTCTCAGGACGGGCCAGCATCACCTGACTCATCTCAATACCAAAGTGCGGCGCAAACCAGGCTGGCATTGGCTGATGTCCCAGAACATTTTGCGCAGAGAATGCCACGACTTCAGAATCAGCCACGCAGTCGTAAATCACCGCTTTATAGGTACGGCCGAGCTCTTTACCGACCGTCACAATCAACCCTGTTTCCTCCCAGGTTTCACGCTGAGCAGCCTGCTCTGGCGGCTCTCCTGCCTCGATGGTACCACCCGGTAAAGAGAGCTTTCCGGTCAGTACCTCTTTTGTAAACACCACCTGCCCGTCATCACTGGCGACCAGGCAAAGCGCACCTTTAGGGTCCTGTGCATGACTGAGCGGGCTGAAAGCCAGTTGAACGATGAAAAATAACGCGATGAATAAGCGTTGGATCACGACTGAATATCCTTATTTGACGGGTTTTCTGAGCCAGTGAATATGATGCTCAAATCCCATTTTCTGGTAAAACGAAACGGCACTGCGGTTAAAATCCCAGGCTTCGACAAACAGCTGCTCTACTCCACATTCGGTAAAGCTCTGCTGTAGCCTGTTATACAGCGCTTCTGCTACCCCCCGATTTCGATGTGACGGCGTCACATATATTTCATCGATACTCCCCATCTGCAAAGACCGGACAATCGGTGACTGCAGCTCACAAAAGTGACCGCTGATAAAACCACGGATCTCATCCTGCTCAAGTGCAACAAACACAAAGCATTCAGGATGTTCGAGATAACGGGCCAGGCTCTTCTCCTGTTCCACTTCCTCCGGGGTTTTAAACAGCTCGGGGCTGGACTGATGATGAAAGTCATGCAACTCGTACATCATTTGGTTCAGGTCAGCGAGATCGCCAACCCGGGCAGCGCGAATTTGAAAAGGGGTCATTTGATTCTTATTTTTTATAGTGTAATAAGCCTTATCATACGCATAAAACAGTCAGGCCCCAATACAGGGGCCTGAGAAATGTGTTACCGGAATGTACCAAATAGCCTTACCAGTCACCCGGAATCAGGCAGATGCTGATAAGCAGACCCTCCTTGCCAGGGAAGGCAAGGTGGAGCCCCATGGATGGGTTTATGCGGGTCTGTGTTCAGTATCTGGCTGATTAACGATTACTTAATCATGATGTAGCACCCGCTCCAGCTCCGTCAGGCTGGTTGGATCGTCTATGGTAGAAGGTACCGTGTAGGCCTCCCCATCGGCTATCTGGCGGATCACCCTGCGCAGTATTTTCCCTGAGCGGGTCTTCGGCAGTCTGTCCACTACCAGCGCGTGCTTAAAGCAGGCTACTGCGCCTATTTCGCCACGCACTTTGCTCACAAGCTGATCTTCCAGCTCATGTTCGTCGAGCTTCATTCCGTCTTTCAGCACCACCAGACCGAGCGGCATCTGCCCTTTGAGGTCATCGTGTATCCCGACTACCGCACATTCGGCAATCGCCGGGTGGCCGCCAACCACCTCTTCCATCTCCCCGGTAGACAACCGGTGACCCGCGACATTAATCACGTCATCAATCCGGCCCATGATAAACAGGTACCCGTCTTCATCCAGATAGCCCCCGTCACCCGAAACGTAATAACCCGGAAACTGACTCAGATAGCCGGACTCAAACCTGTCGTGATTACGCCATACCGTTGGCAGACAGCCCGGCGGGAGCGGACGCTTGAGCGCGACATACCCCTGACTGTTCGCAGCAGAAGGCTCTCCCAGCTCATCGAGGATCTCAACCTGATAACCCGGAACTGGTTTGGTCGCCGAGCCCGGCTTAACCATCATTTTCTCTATTCCGGTTGGATTACCGGCGATAGCCCAGCCGGTTTCGGTCTGCCACCAGTGGTCAATAACCGGCTTACGGGTATGCGCCTCAACCCATTCAAGCGTTGGCGGGTCAAGCCTCTCTCCGGCCATAAAGATGGTCTTCAGCTTACTGAGGTCATAGTTCGCGAGAAGCTCACCCTGCGGATCTTCTTTCTTGATGGCCCTGAACGCCGTCGGCGCAGAAAACAGCGCTTCAACACCGTACTCAGCACATACGCGCCAGAAAGCGCCCGGGTCAGGAGTTCTTACCGGCTTGCCCTCGTAGAGAATGGTGGTGCAACCATGAATAAGCGGCGCGTAGACAATATAGGAATGTCCAACCACCCAGCCCACATCAGATGCCGCCCAGAACACACCATCCTGAGGAATGTTATACACCGCACTCATCGAATACTTCATCGCCACAGCATGACCGCCGTTATCACGCACAACGCCTTTTGGTTTGCCTGTAGTTCCTGAGGTATAGAGGATATAAAGCGGATCGGTCGATTTGACCGGCACGCAGCCACAAGGAGAAGCGTGCTCCACTGCCGCCTGCCAGTCCAGATCGCGCTCATTATCGAGTTCTGCCGGGCAGACAGGACGTTGCCACACCACCACTTTTTCCGGCTTCCAGCGGCTGTCCATAATAGCTTTGTCCACCAGTGGCTTATATGGCAGCACTTTGTTTATCTCAACGCCGCAGGAAGCCGTCAGCACCAGCTTTGGTTCGGCGTCTTCAATACGCACCGCAAGCTCGTTTGGCGCAAAGCCGCCGAACACCACAGAGTGCACAGCGCCGAGACGGGCACAGGCCAGCATAGCTATCGCTGCCTGTGGGATCATCGGCATATAAACCACGACCCGGTCACCCTTACCGACCCCCTGCTCTGCCAGCATGCCAGCCGTTTTGGCAACCTCATCGCGCAACTGCAGGTAAGTGTACCGACGTTTGGTATGAGTAACGGGTGAGTCGTATATCAGAGCGGTATTATCTCCCCGCCCCTGCTCAATATGATAATCCAGCGCCAGCCAGCAGGTATTGAGCTCGCCATCGACAAACCAGCGCTCGATACCGTTGTCGTCTTCACTCAATATGGTCCGGGGGAATGTGAACCAGTCAAGCTGCTTTACCTGCTTCATCCAGAACTGCTGAGGCTGGTTAACCGATTCCTGATACTCTTTTTCATAGGCAGACATATTGTCTCCTCCCTGGTTTAAATCTCACGCAGCGCCGCTGCCTGGTTCACATGTGTCTGCGGGTACCCTTACCCAGCCTTCCATCAGTACTCTGGCACTGCGGCTCATACTCGCCTGCTCAACCTGCCAGCCCTCCTTACCCTTACCCGCTTTCGCTCCGACCGTCAGGGTTCCTGAAGGATGACCGAACGTCACCGACTCTTTCTCCCCGCCACCGGCAGCCAGGTTAACCAGCGTTCCCGGCACACAGGTTGCAGAAGCAATGGCGACCGCTGCAGTCCCCATCATGGCGTGGTGAAGTTTGCCCATCGACAACGCACGGACACGGAGGTCAATCTCCTCTGTCCGGACAATACGGCCGCCTGAAGTCGTGTATTCGGCCGGAGGCGCGACAAACGCCACCTTAGGTGTGTGCTGACGGGCAGCGGCTTCACTCAACTCGCTAATCAATCCCATTTTGAGTGCGCCATGAGCACGGATCTGTTCAAACATCGCCAGAGCTTTTTCATCACTGTTGATGGCCTCCTGAAGCTCGCTGCCACTGCAGCCAACCGCCTGCGCATCAATAAATATGGTGGGAATACCTGCGTTGATAAGGGTGGCTTTAAGTGTCCCGGTGCCCGGCACTTCCAGTTCATCAATCAGATTACCGGTCGGAAACATACTCCCGCCCGCTCCGGCCGGGTCAAGAAAGTCCACTGGGATCTCTGCGGCCGGAAAAGTCACACCGTCAAGCATGAAGTCACCGCACTCCTGAACCCGTCCTTTTGTTACCGGCACATGCACCAGAATCCCTTTGTTAATGTTGGCCTGCCAGACCCTGACCGTCATCACCCCGTTTTCAGGTAAACGCTCCGATGAAATAAGCCCAGCGTGAATGGCGAACGGGCCAACCGCAGCGCTGAGATTGCCGCAGTTGCCACTCCAGTCGACAAATGACTTATCAACAGAGACCTGGCCAAACAGGTAATCCACATCAAAACCCTCACGACAGCTTTTGGAGACGATCACTGTCTTACTGGTACTCGATGTTGCCCCGCCCATTCCGTCGATTTGTTTGGCATACGGGTCCGGGCTGCCAATCACCCGCATCAGCAGGCGGTCTCGCGCTTCCCCGGGTTGCTGCGCGGCCGGCGGCAGTTCATCGAGGCGAAAGAACACCCCTTTGCTGGTCCCGCCGCGCATATAAGTCGCCGGGATTTTTAGCTGTGGTTCAAAGCGCTGCATACTCACTCCTCACCTTTCAAAAAATCACGGGCAAAACGCTGCAGTACGCCTCCGGCCTTATAAACACTGACCTCATCGGCCGTATCCAGCCGGCAGGTGACCGGTACATCCAGCTTTTCTCCGTTTGCCCGGGTGATCACCAGCGCGAGGTCGGTACCCGGAGCAATATCACCCGCCACGTCAAACAGTTCGGTTCCGTCAAGCGCCAGAGTATGACGGTCTGTGCCGGGCTTAAACTCAAGCGGTAGCACGCCCATGCCAACCAGATTGGTACGGTGAATGCGCTCAAAACCCTCAGCAACAATGGCTTCCACACCAGCGAGACGAACCCCTTTCGCCGCCCAGTCCCGTGATGATCCCTGACCATAATCCGCACCCGCGACGATAATCAGAGGCTGACGCCGGTTCATATAGGTCTCAATCGCCTCCCACATCCGGCATACCTTACCCTCAGGCTCTATGCGGGCGAGTGAGCCCTGCAGCACTTCTCCGTTCTCACGCACCATTTCGTTATACAGTTTTGGGTTCGCCAGCGTCGCCCGCTGCGCGGTCAGGTGGTCTCCCCGGTGGGTAGCATAGGAGTTAAAATCTTCTTCCGGCAGACCCATTTTTGCCAGATATTCACCCGCTGCACTGGCAGGCAATATGGCATTAGACGGGGAAAGGTGATCGGTAGTAATGTTATCGCCAAGCAGCGCCAGTGGGCGCATACCAGTTAAAGATCGCTCTGCTGCCAGCGCACCTTCCCAGTATGGCGGTCTGCGGATATACGTACTCTGCTCACGCCACTGATAGAGAGGGTCAGAAGCAGCCTGTTCTGAATCAGGTGTAAACATTTCTATGTAGACCTGTTTAAACTGCTCCGGTTTAACGTGCTGACTGACGACCTGGTCTATCTCTTCATCCGTCGGCCAAAGGTCTTTCAGGCATACGGATTCACCATCCGGACCTGTGCCGATCGGGTCTTTCTCAATATCAAAACGGATAGTCCCGGCCAGAGCATAAGCAACGACCAGAGGCGGTGACGCTAAAAAAGCCTGCTTGGCGTATGGGTGGATCCTGCCATCAAAATTGCGGTTTCCGGACAGTACAGCCGTGGTGTAAAGGTCGCGCTGCGTGATTTCACCCTGAATCGCCGGGTCGAGTGCTCCGCTCATTCCATTACAGGTCGTGCAGGCATAACCGACAATACCAAAGCCCAGCTTCTCCAGTTCCGGCAATAATCCGGCTTCTTCCAGATAGAGACGCGCAACTTTAGAACCCGGGGCAAATGAAGTCTTCACCCAGGGCTGACGCACAAGACCAAGCTGATTGGCTTTTTTGGCAAGCAGACCGGCCGCTACCACATTGCGCGGGTTGCTGGTGTTGGTGCAGGAAGTGATCGCGGCAATGATCACCGCGCCATCCGGCATGGTATGTCCCTGCACCGTCTCTCCTGCCTGAGGCTGTTGCCACTCTCCTGCAATTCCACGCCCGGACAGCTCAGTTGTCGGCAGACGGCGATGCGGATTCGACGGCCCGGCCATATTTCGCCCGACAGCAGACAGGTCAAATTCCAGTACCCGCTCATAGTGCGCGTTTTCCAAATCATCAGCCCACAAGCCAGTCTGCCTGGCGTATCTCTCAACAAGTTCAACCTGGTTGCTTTCCCGGCCGGTCAGTCTGAGATAATCAATGGTCTGTTCATCGATATAAAACATCCCGGCACTGGCGCCGTATTCCGGCGTCATATTGGCAATCGTCGCCCTGTCTCCGATCGTCAGGGCTCCCGCCCCCTCGCCGAAAAACTCCAGATAACAGGAAACAACACGCTGCTCACGCAAAAACTCCGTCAGCGCCAGCACAATATCGGTCGCGGTGATCCCGGGCCTGCGCTCTCCGGTCAGCTTTACCCCGACAATATTGGGCAGGCGCATCATGGTCGGTCGGCCAAGCATCACGGTTTCCGCCTCCAGTCCGCCGACACCGATAGCAATCACGCCAAGCGCATCAACGTGTGGAGTATGGCTGTCAGTACCGACGCAGGTATCAGGATACGCAATCCCGCCTTTGGCCTGCACGACGGGTGACATCTTCTCCAGGTTAATCTGGTGCATGATGCCGTTTCCGGCCGGGATCACCTGAACGTTCTCAAACGCGGTTTTACACCACTCAATAAAATGGAACCTGTCTTCGTTTCGCCGCTCTTCGACTGCCCGGTTTTTATCAAACGCATCCGGGTCAAAACCAGCGTGTTCCACCGCCAGAGAGTGATCAACTATCAGTTGTGTTTCTACCACGGGGTTAACTTTGGCAGGGTCGCCTCCTTCTGCGGCAATGGCATCACGGAGCCCGGCAAGATCCACCAGTGCTGTCTGACCCAGAATATCGTGGCAAACCACCCTGGCCGGATACCAGGGAAAATCCAGATCCCGCTTTCGTTCAATAAGCTGTTTCAGGGAGTCCGTTAGCGCCGCCGGTTCGCAGCGCCTGACCAGGTTTTCCGCCAGCACCCGTGAGGTGTATGGCAACTGTTCGTACGCACCCGGTTCAATCGCGTTAACCGCTTCCCGGGCATCAAAATAATCCTGCCCGGTGCCGGGCAGAGGCTTTCGGTATTGGCTGTTGATACTCATCACTTCCATCCATGTAAAAGCTGTTATCCGGGTTACTGACGTTTTTCAATCGGCAACCAGTCCTGATGCTCAGGCCCGGTATAGTCCGCGCTCGGGCGGATAATACGATTGTTTTCGCGCTGCTCGTATATATGGGCAGCCCAGCCGGTCAGCCGGCTCATCACGAAGATCGGAGTAAACAGTTTGGTTGGAATATCCATGAAGTGATAAGCAGAAGCGTGGAAGAAATCCGCGTTACAAAACAGGTCCTTCTCGCGCTTCATCACGGCTTCCACCCGCTCGCTCACCGCATAGAGGTGAGTGTCCCCCACCTCCTGTGAGAGCGTTTTCGACCACTGCTTGATCAGGGCGTTACGGGGGTCACTTTCACTGTAAACCGCATGACCAAAACCCATGATCTTCTCTTTGTGCTCCAGCTTGTACAGGATCCCGGCTTCCGCCTCATCCGGTGTCTGCCAGTTTTCGATCATTGCCATTGCCGCTTCGTTTGCCCCGCCGTGCAATGGCCCGCGCAGGGTACCAATCGCCGCCGTCACGCAGGAGTGAATATCAGATAAGGTTGAGGCACAAACACGAGCGGCGAAAGTCGAAGCATTAAACTCGTGCTCCGCGTACAGGATCAGTGAGCAGTGCATTACCTGCTTATGCAGATCTGAAGGCGCGTTGCCAGTCAGCATTTTCAGGAAGTAACCACCGATACTGTCTTCGCTCTGATCGGCGGTATCGATTCGAATGCCATCGTGGCTGTAACGGTACCAGTAGCAGATGATGGCCGGGAACAGCGCCAGCATCCGCTCAGTCGCTGCCTGCTGCTGAGAAAAATCGTCTTCTGTTTCGAGATTACCCAGAACCGAGCAGCCGGTGCGCATTACATCCATGGGATGGGCATCAGCCGGGATCAGCTCCAGTGCCGCTTTTAACGCTGGCGGCAGCCCACGCAGCCCGACCAGTTTGGTTTTGTAATCATCCAGCTCTGCCTGGTTTGGCAGGTGACCGTTTAACAGCAAAAAGGCCACTTCTTCGAACTGAGCGTTATTGGCCAAATCCGTAATGTCATAGCCCCGGTAAGTCAGACCGGTTCCGGTTTTTCCGACCGTACACAGCGCTGTGGTACCTGCGCTCTGACCGCGCAGTCCTGCGCCTCCCAGTGGTTTGCCTGGCATAACGAACTCCTTATCTTTGGTTAAGTTAGTTTCACACTATTGGTTACTGATTTATGCTTTTTACTCCTGACCTCTGCGGGTCTTATTCACCGCCGCCCTGACTGAACAGGCGATCCAGTTTGTCTTCGTACTCGTGGTAATTCAGGTAGTCATACAGCTCTGCCCGGGTCTGCATACTGCCCAGCAGCGCTTCCTGATTTCCCTCACTGAGCAGGTGGCGGTACACCATCTCCGCAGCCTTGTTCATGGCACGAAACGCGCTGAGCGGGTAAAGCACCATGTCGACTCTGCTTTGTGCCAGCTCCTCGCTGCCGTAAAGCGGGGTTTGGCCAAACTCGGTGATGTTGGCCAGGATCGGTACTTTCTTCCCGCAGGCGGATTCCAGCGCCTGTGAAAACTGTTCATACTGACCAAGCTGATTCATCGCTTCCGGGAAAATCATATCGGCGCCGGCTTCAACACAGGCGATGGCACGCTCAATCGCACTTTCAATTCCTTCTACCGCCAGCGCATCGGTACGGGCCATCAGCACAAAGTTGTGGTCCGTTCTGGCATCAGCCGCTGCTTTAACCCGGTCAACCATCTCCTGCTTGCTCACAATCGCTTTATTTGGCCGGTGACCACAGCGTTTCTGCGCGACCTGATCTTCCATGTGCACCGCGGCCGCGCCTGCTCTTTCCATCACTTTAATGGTGCGGGCAATATTAAATGCGCCGCCAAAGCCGGTATCGATATCGACCAGCAACGGCAACTCACAGGCGTTGGTGATCCGCTCTACATCCACCAGCACGTCATTGAGGGTGGTGATGCCAAGATCCGGCAGTCCGTAAGAAGCATTGGCAATACCTCCACCGGAGAGATACACCGCCTGGTGCCCCAGCCTCTGTGCCATCATGGCGCAATACGGGTTAATGGTTCCGACGATCTGCAGCGGGTCGTTTTCTTCAACCGCCTGTCTGAATTTGGCACCGGGTGAAAAGGTCATGATGCATTCTCCTTTTGCTCGTCAAGTTGGTGTTGAATAAGCAGGCGGCTGCCCGCGATATGCCTGCGCATCAGCATCTCCGCCAGTTCGCCGTCGCCATTGCGGACGGCTTTCAAAATCTGTTTATGTTCTTCCAGTGCTTCAGCCGGGCGGGAATGGGAACGGGGAGACTGGTAACGGTACATGCGCAGCAGGTGATAAAGCTCATCACAGAGCAGCGTAACCAGCTTGCTGTTACGGCTGGCCTTGATGATCCGGTAGTGAAAATCAAAATCCCCCTGCTGATGGAAATAGGATTTACCGTCAACCTGGTCGATATGGCGGGAGTGCGCCTCAAGCAGCTTCTGCAGCGCCGCCAGCTCTCCCTGAGTGATATGAACAGCGGCCAGTCGTGCTGCCATCCCCTCCAGGGCTTCGCGCACTGCGTAGAGTTCAAGCAGATGGGTCGATGAACAGGTGATCACCCTGGCACCAACGTGAGGAATACGCTCAATAAGCCCCAGCCCTTCCAGGCGCATTATTGCCTCACGAAGCGGGCCGCGGCTGACCGAAAAACGTTTTGCCAGTTCCGGCTCGGAGATCTTGCTGCCTGCAGCCAGCTCTCCTTCAACAATCGCTTCGATTAGGACCGAGGTCAGATTTTCCGATTTGGTCGTTTCTTTGGCTTGTGTTGTGCTCATTACATTGCGTGGCCACATTATCTTAACATGCAAATAACATAAGCCAGCACCCGAACACTTTTCAAGCAGATTGTCGACAATGTAGACTAATGTCTAAGCCCCGCCCGGAAAGCGTTTCCATCCACATCCCGGCTCAACCTGATACAACTCAATATGTTAAACAAATGTCACCACCAGAATTAACAACTAACCAAATAAGGTTGTCTACAACTGTTGTTAACTCTGTTGTCAGTATCAGGGCTGTGATTCCGTGACCCGGATCACCTGTTTTGAGATTTCGCGAGATCTGACAGTGCTTTTCGCTCTCCCACCCTTGAGTGCTTTATCAGCATTTTTACTATCGCTGTAAACGAACTTTCAGAGACGGCCAAACCATGACCAAATACCACCTCAACAACCTTCAGGGCAGCGGGCAGCTTCCGGAGAAACTTCGCAACATCATCAATACCGTAAGAATTCAGCTGGAGCAGACCAGCCAGCCTGGTCATTACCCGCTGTCCGGTGACCATTGCTTCTACTTCATTGTTGAAGAAAACACCCAGCCCATTTCACTGACCCGCTCTGAAATCCACCAGCGTTATATCGATGTTCAAATCGTACTTGAGGGAGAAGAAACCTTCGGCTTCAGCGCAAAATCTCCGAAGAAGATTGAATGCGATCTGCTGGATGAAAAAGATGTCGCTTTCTGTGCTGAGCTGGAAGATGAACAGTTCGTGACGCTCAGCTCCTTTGAATTTGTGGTGTTCCTGCCCGGCCAGCCCCACCGTCCGCTGGTCGCGCGCCATGAACCTGGACCACTTAAGAAAGCGGTAATCAAAATCGATCAGGCACTGCTGCAGGAGTAACGTATGAGGAAGATGGCCTTTAAGCTGAAGCTGTTTCTGGTCGTTATCGCCATTGTTTCCCTGACGATGACAACCGCGTGGTTCAGCACTAACTACTTTATTCAGGACTATATCAGTGAACAGGAACACGACCGGATAGCCCGTGAGCTCAGGCGCGCAGAAGAAACACTCACCAGAGAGATTGCCACCAAAGTTCTGCTGGCAGAAAGCCTGACCGTCAAACTGACCAACATCGCAGCCCTTTCAGAAAAGACCGGGTTCTCCCATATCTATAAACTCTCCTACGGACTTATCTTCGGACAAGACGGCGAGATAGAAGATACCAGACAGCTGCAAACGCTGATGCCCCGCTTCGACACTCATGAGCCAGTCAGCGTCAGCAAGGTGTTTTTTGAGAACAGCGTGCCCATGCTGGCAATTGTGGTAAAACGCAGCGCGGATAGTGCCGACATGTTCATGGTGAATCTGTCTCTGGTTCAGAAGATGATGGATGAAATGAGCGTACCTGGCAGCTATATGGAACTTCGCGATGATCAGCAACAGGTCATTTTCAATAACGTTCAGCCAGGTACACTCCGGCCAATTCACAGTCCGCTTCAGGTCTTTGACCAGAAGTGGGAGCTCACCGGCTACATCGACCAGGATTTCATTGCCCACTCGGTAGACAAAATTAATGCCTCCATTACTTTTGCTATCTTCATTGCAGCCTGTTTCATCGTCCCGCTCAGCCTCGGCATGATCCACCTGACACTCAGACCCATTATGGCTTTGCGCGACATTGTAGCCGACCTCGCCGAAGGTGACGGAGACCTGACCCAGCGCCTTGAAGTGATCAATAAGGACGAGCTGAGTCAAATCGCGGCCAGCATTAACCTGTTTATCGAAAGACTTCAGAACCTCATGCTGTCTGTCGATACCTCACGCAGCCACATCAGCCAGCAAATTGGTCTGCTGGCTGAGCAGTCCGGTTCCAATCAGACAGTACTGATGTCTCATACCACGGAAACTGAGCAGGCAGCCGCCGCGGTCGAGCAAATGAGCGGAAGCGCGGATACCGTAGCGGCCAGTGCCCGGCACGCAGCCAAACTGACCGAATGTGCCAGCCAGAAGGCATCTGAATCCCGCGAGGCCGTACACACTGCTGTCAACTGCGTAGAGACGCTGCAACAGGATGTGGAGCAGATGTCTCACGCGGTCCACTCTATGAACCAGGAAACCCAGACCATCAGCCAGGTGCTGTCTGTGATTGGTGAAATTGCCGAGCAAACCAATCTGCTGGCTCTGAATGCGGCTATCGAGGCCGCCCGGGCCGGCGAGCAGGGGCGCGGATTTGCGGTCGTGGCTGACGAAGTACGCTCCCTCGCCGCCCGGACCCAGTCAAGCACCGGCGAAATCAAAGAAATGCTGTCAAGGCTGCAACAGGGCAGCCAAAGCGTGGTTGATGGTATGAATGCCACCCGAAACGGGTGTGAACGAGCAGCAGAGTCAACATCTGAAGTGGTGACTTCCCTGGAATCGGTGGCCGATTCCGTTAAGGAAATTGACGCGCTCAGCGCCACCATCGCCGAAGCCGCAGGAGAGCAAAACGCCGTGAGCAGTGAGATCAGTCAAATCATGGCCAGGCTGCAGACAATGGTAGATACCCTGAATCACAACAGCCGCCAGACCGGAAATTCCAGCCACCAGTTGGCCGATACCAATCAACGTCTGGAGTCTGTCGTTGGGCAGTTTAAACTGAGCTGAAGAACTCACATCCAAAACACTCCACACCGCCAGTTGGTGGTGTGGAGTACGACGATC
Organism: Vibrio sp. 9-16B-A1; assembly: GCF_056726165.1. Taxonomy (NCBI): domain Bacteria; kingdom Pseudomonadati; phylum Pseudomonadota; class Gammaproteobacteria; order Vibrionales; family Vibrionaceae; genus Vibrio; species Vibrio sp. 9-16B-A1. The sequence goes on along the minus strand of NZ_JBSDZD010000022.1, from coordinate 18,537 downwards.
ATTGCCAGCATCACTATTCAGGCAGCATTATTCCAGCAGGACCGCTTTTTTCATTATGTCCTCTGGCAGGGTGAGCCCCCAGCGCTTCAGCTCCGTCCGGCTGAACAAAAAAGAACCCCGCTTTGGCGTGGCAATTGGTGGCATTACGCCGCTTTCAAAGAACTGATTAATAAGCTGAGCGGCAACATTTCCCTGATCAAGTGCGCTGATACTCAGGCCGCCCACGGCCTTCCTGGGCCCAACCGAATATGACCAAAATGCAAACACAGGGACCGGCGAATGCAGACTGGTCCAGTTACTGACTTCATCCATAGGTACCTTATCTCCGCTCTCATCGCTCAGTGCCGCGTAATTCGCAATGATCAGCGCATCATATCCCTGCTGTTTGGTTTTTCTGACCTCTGCCTTCCAGCTTACATAGTTGGAATGCAGCGAAGTCTCGACCCGGATTCCGGTCACATCCTGATTCAGTTTGCCGGAAAACGCCGTGCTGATGATGGCATTCGAGGTATGGTTGGCATCCATCATAATTTTGATACGCTTTACACCGGGGATCACCCTGCTGACCATGTGAGTGGACCGCTTAAGCAATGGCCGCTCCAGCACACCCGATATTGATGAGGCAATAGGAACGTAGTCACGGGGATTGGCATTGATCCCGAGAAAGAAGGTCGGGATCTTCTCTTCAACCAGGCGTGGGCCAAGAAAACGAAGGGCATTATCATCTGCCAGCAGCACCGCATCGGGAGATCTGTCACGAATATACTGCCAGGCCTCCTCTGCCTTTGCCTGGAACTGAGTTTCCGGCAGACGCTTGGTATCCATCTGAAACTCATGAATGTTCATTTCCCCAATATTATTGAAGAAGCCATAACGGTATTCCTTCACCCAGGGGTAGGAAAAATGATAACTGTGAACAAAAACCAGCTCTTTCGCGATGGCGCTGTATGAAAAGCAGAAGACAAGCAATGACAGTAAAAGAGTTCGTAACATGACCACTCCAGGATGCTTTAATCATGGCTTAATTGTAGTTTATTCAATTGGAAAGCAAGAAAGTCACTAACGTACAATCACTGATACGTCACGCAGTTTCTCTGGCAGAGTGATCTGCCAGCGTCTGAGGCCCGATTCACTGAAAACAAAACGGCCTTTTTCCGGTGTGACGATATTAGGCATCTTCCTGTTGGCGAAATAGTAGTTAACCTGCAAAGCCAGCGCCTTACCCTGCTCATAACCACTCAGGCAGAATCCACCTAACGCCCGTTGCGGCCCCACTGAAAACTCCCAGGTCGCCAGTACCGGCAGCCCGGCGTTCTCCGAGGTCCATTTATCTACCTGGTCAGACGGCACATGCGCACCGCTTTCATCTTTGAGCCGTGAATAAACCAAAAGCAGCACTGCATCGTAGCCCTGTCCGGCCGACAGGCTTACTTCCTGTTTCCACTGTTCAAAACGGGGCAGCATCAGCCCGTCGACCTGCACGCCGTTTACCACCTGACTCAGCTTGCCACCAAACGAGGTATCGAGAATCGCTTTTGAAGAAGGAGAATCGTCCATCAGTACCTTTAACCGGCGCACATCAGGCATAAACTGACGGATCTGGCTGACCGAGCGAAGCAAAAGAGGCCGTTCCAGTACCCCGCTGGTCATTCTGTTCAGCTCTACATATTCACGTGGATTTGCATTAATGCCGGAAAACAGAAGTGGCAGGTTGTTGTTCTGAACGAAAGGCCCTACAGTGCGCAACGCATTATCATCAGCCAGGATCACCAGACTGGGGCGCGAACGGGTAATATGCTGCTTGGCTTCCTCTGCCGCCAGGTCAATCTGCTCCGGTGCGAACTGACGTTTGGTATCCATCTCAAACTCATCAACCTGAATCTCCCGGTCAAGATGGAAGAAAAAGCCCTGACGGTAATCCTGAACCCAGAGATAATCCATGTGATAGCTGTGTACAAATGCTACTTTCTCTGCAACGGCAGGCAGGGCAGCAAAACCCAATACAATTACACTCAGCCATTTCCACATGCTTACTCACCTCAATCCATTAATACGGCTTTCTTTTCCAGTTCTTCAGGCAATGTCAGTTCCCAGCGATTGAGCTCAGACTTGCTGAAATAGAACGCACCAAGCCTAGGGGTCGCTATGGTTGGCATCACCCCGGTTTTATGAAACTCATTAACCAGATCTGCAGCCACCATCCCCTGTTCCAGCGCACTGATACTCAGCCCGCCTACCGCCAATCCCGGGCCAACCGAATAGGGCCAGAACGCAAACAGCGGAACAGAAGTATTCTCCCCGCTCCACCTGATCACCTCGCTTATTGGCACATGCTGCCCTTTGCTGTCCTTCAGGGCTGCGTAGTTATCCACTATCACAGCATCAAAGCCCTGCTCTTCACTGGTACTCAGCTCTTTTTTCCATTCATCAAAAGTAGCAGAGAGATACACCTCAACCTCAACACCGGAGATCTTCTGTTTGGTCCTGCCACCATAAGCCATCCGGATATTGGCCTGAGAAGTCGGGTTACTGTCCATCATGATCCGCAGATGTTTAATATCCGGTATTAATTTGGTGATCATATAAACAGAGCGCTTCATCATAGGCCTTTCCAGTACGCCGGAAAGGCGTGAAGTGATCGGCACGTAGTCCCTCGGATTGCCATTAATACCAAGGAACACGGTAGGAATATCAGCCTCGACCAGACGCGGGCCAAGGAGACGAAGTGCGTTGTCATCAGCCACGACGACAATATCCGGGTTATTTTTTGTAATAAAGCGCCAGGCTTCCTCTGCTATAGCCGGAAAATCCTCAACCGGACGGCGCTTGGTATCCATCTGATACTCAGTGATGTCGACATTCTTAATCCGGTTAAAAAAGCCACTTCGATACTCTTTCACCCAGGGATAATCAAAATGATAGCTGTGAATAAACACCAGATTGTCTGCCACAGCACTCAGCGGCAGCAAAACACTCAGAAGCAGAATGGCCAGTCTGTGTAACATCACAACCCCATCTTTTGATTTACCCTGATCCTAGTGTAGCTCAGCCATATAAAAGTAATGACATTATTGTGAACAGCATCACTATGTATAATGAATCGTTTCTGTTGTGCTGAGACGTCAAATAACTGCTTTACTTACCATGTATGATGCTTAAAATAGAGCTTATACTCTAATGGTGGTTTTATACGGACCTATTATGAAGAAACGAACTTTAGCGATACTACTGGGAGCCACTCTGTGTTCGGGTGCAGCATCAGCCCAGATGGTCAGTTTTGAACAGGCATGGGACATTGTTCAGAGCAACAATGACAACCTGGCCGCCTCAAGAGCCAATGTGCAGCGTTATCAGCACCTGCAGTCTTCCAAAGATGCCCTCAATCTGCCAAGTGTTAGTCTGTCTGCGAACTACACTATTCTGGATCAGGACATTACTGTGACCGGTAAACAGCTGGCGGATAACACCAACCTGCCACACCTGTCATCCAGTGGTAACCCCGCTATTGACCAAATTGTTGGTGGCGTACTCAGCCAGCTTGGCAATGTTACTACTACCATCAGTGACCGCCATGTTTACGGCTCATCCATCCGCGCCATCTGGCCTATCTTCACCGGCGGCAAAATCACCGCAGCGCAGGACATCGCAGCCGGGCAAACAGAAGAAGCGCAAAGCCAGTTCGAAATGGAGCGCCAGGCGCGCTTTGAGGACCTGAGCAAATACTACTTTGGTGTAGTGCTGGCCCAGGAAGTACTGGAAACACGCAAACAGGTAGAAGCCGGCCTGACCAAGCACCGCGATTTTGCCATCAAGCTGGAAAAACAGGGCCAGATCGCCAAGGTAGAACGCCTGCAGGCAGAAGCCTCACTGGATAAAGCCCGGGTCGAAGCCCAGAAAGCGCAGCGCGATCTCGACATCGCCAAAGCCGCACTGGCCAGCCTGCTGAACGAGCCGGAGCTGGAACTGCAAAGCAATCTGTTTACCAATCAGAACCTGCCGCCACTGGATGCATTTGTCGACCAGACCCTGACCACCTATCCGGGCCTGAGACTGCTGGATGCCAAAGAGAAACAGGCATCAAACCTGGTGAAAGTAGAACAGAGCAAGTACTACCCGAATGTGTACCTGTACGGTAACTACAGCCTGTATGAGCACGACAGCCTGGCAAGCCAGATGAAGCCAGACTGGCTGGTGGGCCTTGGCGTGAGCGTACCGCTGCTGGATACCTCCGGCCGCTCTGACCGTGAGCAGGCAGCGCACAGCGCAGTCATGCAGGTCCAGTACCTGCGCAACCAGGCCAGGCGAGACCTGAGCGTACTGGTCGAGAAAACCTATCTGTCTGCCGAGCAGGCGGTAGAAGAAGTTCACGGCCTGCAATCGAGCCTTAACCTGGCAGAAGAGAACCTGAAACTTCGCAGCAAAGCTTTTAATCAGGGTCTGTCGAACTCCCTTGAAGTGGTCGATGCCGAGCTCTATCTCGCCAGCATCCGCACCCAGCAGCATCTTGCACGATTTAATTATCTGATTTCACTGAGCAAACTGCTGGCACTCAGCAATGAGATGACCACCTTCAATCAATACGAGCAATCGGCGACCCAAAGCGAATAAGGAAACACCATGAACAAGAATCTACTTAAACCAGCCATCGCCGGTACTGCAGCGCTCGCCATGGCAGGATGGCTGACTTACAGCTTTATCGATGCTTACCAGCCTCAGCCTGTGCGCCTGCAGGGTCAGATTGAAGCGCAGCAGTACAATATCTCATCCAAAGTGCCGGGCCGTATCGACCAGGTACTGGTTCGCAAAGGTGACACCATTGAACAGGGTGACCTGGTGTTCACCATCTACAGCCCGGAACTCGATGCCAAGCTTGAGCAGGCCATCGCAGGCAAAGAAGCCGCCGGCGCACTGGCTCAGGAAGCCGAAAAAGGTGCCCGTGCACAGCAAATCCAGGCCTCAAAAGACCAGTGGCAAAAAGCCAAAGCCGCAGCTGACCTGATGGAGAAAACCTATCAGCGGGTGAACAACCTGTATAAAGATGGCGTTGTCGCAGAGCAAAAACGCGATGAAGCCCGTACCCAGTGGCAGGCAGCCAAATACACCGAAAGCGCGGCTTTCCAGATGTATCAGATGGCCAAAGAAGGTGCCCGTGATGAAACCAAACGCGCAGCAGCAGAAAAAGCCCGTATGGCAGCCGGCGCAGTAGCAGAAGTCGAAGCTTACGCCGCGGATACCAAAATCAAAAGCTGGTTTACCGGCGAAGTCTCTCAGGTGCTGCTTAACAGCGGTGAACTGGCTCCGCAGGGCTTCCCTGTGGTTACCGTGGTCGACATGGAAGATGCCTGGGCGACCTTTAACGTTCGCGAAGATATGCTGAGCAAGTTTACCAAAGGCACCGAGTTTGAAGCTTTCGTCCCTGCCCTGCATCAGAACGTGAAGTTCCGGGTCAGCCATGTTGCGGTAATGGGTGATTTTGCCACCTGGCGTTCAACCGATGCCTCCCAGGGCTTTGATATGCGTACTTTCGAAGTAGAAGCGCGCCCGGTAAGCGAAGTGAAAGATCTGCGCGTTGGCATGAGCGTCGTAATCGAGGATCTCTGATATGAGCAAAGCCTGGATACACAGACAATGGCTGCTGATCCGTGAGGACAGGTGGCTGGCGTCGGTGCTGACCTGGTTACCGGTACTGCTCGTTGTCTGTTTATGGTGGATCTTCTCGGGCGCGATAGCGCGGGATATGCCAATTGGCGTGGTCGACCTCGACCACAGCCAGATGTCTCGTCAGATGGTTCGCCATTATGATGCAACCTCGTCGCTGGAGGTGACCCGGCTGTACCCGGATGTTCAGCATGCCAAACAGGAGCTGAAATCCGGAGATATTTATGCCTATATCGTGATCCCAAAAGGGATGAGCGAGAAGGTGTATCTGTCTCAGCCGCCTCAGGTCAGTGCGTTTTTCAACAGCCAGTTTATTCTGGTTGGCAGGCTGGTCAACGCTGCGCTGCTGCAGGCTCAGGGGACTTTTAATGCCAAAATCGATGCAGGCAAAGTGCTGGTAAAAGGCAATGCCACGCCGGTTCAGGCGCTGGGTAAAGCCGTACCGGTTCGCAGCCAGATAACGCCGCTGTTTAATATCAACACCGACTACAGTCAGTTTCTGATTTCAGCGCTGGTACCTGCAATATGGCAAATTGCCATCGTCGCAACTACGGTACTGGTACTGGCCGGAAACTTCCGCCGCTGGGGTATGCGCGGCTGGCTGGGAGAAGAGAACCCGGTAAAAGGCTGGCTCAATACGCTCGCCCCTTACGCCGTGATCTTTATTCTTCAGGGATGGGCGTTTCTCGCCTGGCTGTATGGCGTGCTTGGCTGGCCGTTTAACGGTGAAATATGGATGGTGATCGCCGCACAGGCGCTGATGGTCGCCGCCTGTATGATCATGGGCAGCATGTTCTTCTTCCTCAGCATGGACCCGACCAGGGCGATGAGCTTCGCCGGTGCTTTTACAGCGCCAAGCTTTGCCTTTATGGGCATCACTTTCCCGGTGACGGATATGAACGTCTGGGCTCAGACATGGCGCAACCTGCTGCCGGCCAGTCACTATATCGAAGTACAGCTGGCTCAGGCGAACTATGGCGCGACGCTGGCCCAAACCCTGCCATTGCTGGAAAACATGCTGGGTTATGCCGGACCATTGATCATCGTAATGGTTCTGATCCGCAAGAAACACGCTAAGCACGAGGTGACAGCATGAGTTTGTGGCAACTGTTTAAACACGAGCTGAAAGCGATTCTGTCGTATCAGGCCATTGTCCTGACCATCTTTGGTGGTACGGTGTTCTACTCCTTCCTCTATCCTATGCCTTACGCGCATCAGGTAGCCCAGGAGCAGACTATCACCGTCGTGAATCAGGACAAGAGCCAGACCAGCTACAAGCTGGAACGCATGGTCAATGCCACGCCTCAGGTCAAAATCGTGTCACGTGCGAGTACGGTAGAAGAAGCCAAAGACCAGTTCCTGCGCGGCGAAGTCGCCGGTATTCTGGTGATCCCTGAGCACTTCTACAAAGATCTGCTGCTTGGCAAGAGTCCGGTGCTTTCCTACGCTGGTGATGCTTCCTACTTCCTCGTCTACGGCACGGTCGTGGAAGGTCTTGCTCAGGCCAGCGGCACCGTGGGCGCACAGGCGAAAGTCGCCAAACTGGTGATGGAAGGCGAGCCTATGGCAATGGCCAAAGAGCAATATGCTCCGATTCACCTCAACCTGAAACCGACGTTTAACCCGAAAATGGGCTATGTCGATTACGTTGTGCCTGCAGTATTTGTGCTTATCCTCCATCAGACGCTGATCATGGGCGCCGGTATCCTGACCTGCAGTCAAAAACAGGGCAATGGCTACTGGCAACAGGCAGGGCGTGGTGAGTTACTGGCAACCCGCATTGCGGTATTTGGCCTGTTGTATGTGTTCATCACTATGTTCTACTTTGGCTTCAGTTTTGAACTGTATGAAGTAAACCGGCTGGCAGATATCAGTACCCTGTTCATCCTGCTTGTGCCGTTCCTTATCGCAGCAACTAGCGTTGGGGTGGTAATTGGCCGCTGGGTGCCACGCACCGAACTGGTGACCGTACTGGTCCTGCTGAGTTCCATGCCGCTGATCTTCAGCGCAGGCTTCATCTGGCCGGTTGGCAACATTCCTGAGCCCATCGTCTGGCTGAGCAAACTGTTCCCCAGCACTCCGGCTATTATGGGCTTTGTGAAAGCTAACCAGATGGGTGCAGAGCTTCCGCTGATCAAATCGGAGCTGACTTCGCTCTGGATTCTGGCAGCAGGCTGGACAGCCCTCGCCTGGCTGGTCAGCGCCAGAGCGAAGCCCCAAACCTGCAACGCATAAAAAAACGCAGCTCAAATTGAGCTGCGTTTTTATTTCTGCTTCTGGCTTACAGGCCAATCTCATCGCTGAGCGCCTGAATTTGCTCCAGATCCAGGCGGTGAACTTCAATCATCTGCTCAATCTGACTCAGACGTGAATTCACCTCATCGCTCTTGTCACAGGCGTCACTGCTGGCATCCCACGAAGTACCCGCCAAAAAGACATCACACTCTTTCTTCAGGCGGTCTTTTTGCGGAAGCAGCTCTTTACGCTCTCTCTCCAGTTTTTCCAGGTCCTGCTTGATAGCAAGCTCACGCTGGAATACTTCACGGGAGCGTTCAAACATACTGGCCTGAAGATCCGCCTGACGATTAAGCTGACGATTATCTTTCTCCGCCTGCTCCAGCTGGGTCTTCTGTTCTGATACCAGCTTCTCCTGATCCATATTGACCTTCTCAAGCTCCGTTACGGTCGTCTGGAGCTCTTTCAGTTTACGGCCATACTCTTCGGTCAGTTGCTGCTTTTGTGCCTCAAGGGCCTGACCCAGCTTATCCTGATAGTCCTGCTGATAGCCACTCAGCTCCTCGCGGAGCACAACTTTCTCCCCTTCCAGCTTCTGAACCCTTTGCTCAGAACTGGTATAGGTCTCCTGCCAGTTGCTTTGCGTAACCAGCGAGCCAGCGAGGCCGCCGACCGCAAGGCCCAATACGCCAGCGACAGCGATATACAGGTAAGAGGTTTTATTCCGCTCTTCGACGATGACAACTTCATCATCCAGATTATCTTGTTGTTCTGTGTCCATCTCTTTGCTCACAGGGATTTCTCCGGCTCAGTTCAGCGGAACAGTTCCATCGCCATTACCCAGGCGATGTAGGCCAATAAGCCGCCAACTGACACAATTACCACACTCTTTTGCAGTTTCTGATTCGTACGATATTTAAACAGCACTACAGCCAGCGCGAGTAAAAACGCAATAGCAATCAATCTAATCATCGTCAGTCCTTGTTCCGCAGCTTTTCCTCATACCTTTAGTTATACCATTTTTTCAGGGAGTTGCGTCAGGGGAATGTGGAATTGCGCAGCAGACACAGATAAAAAAAGGGAGCCAGATATTGGCTCCCCAAGTTGAGTTAGTAGCGGTAAGAAAGAGTAAGGAAATGAACCCGGTTAGAAGAGTAGCTCCCTTCCGGTCTCAGCGGTTCAAAACCATCTGAATCAATCACACCATCGCCGAGGTTCTGATACTGATAGGCCAGACCCACGTTCGCTCCCGAGCTCAGCTGCTTCTCTGCGCCCATACCGATGCGCCACTGCCTGTCGAGTGGTAACACCGTATCCCGGTGCTCAGCATCCAGCGGACTCGTATCGATACTGAAACCAGTATGCAGCAACCAGGTGCCGGCCTGATGCTGCGCCGCCACACCAGCAGACCAGGTATCCCGGTAATCATCATCGTAATCACTCCAGGACTGCCAGCCAATATTTGCCATCAGCCGGGTTGCGGGAGTAATCTGTTTGCCGATACCAAGCTCTAGGCTTGATGGCCAGTTGATCTCAGCAGAATCTGCCAGCGGCCCTTCTAGATCAATATCATGCCCTGCACCATGCTGATAGTTCACCCCGATATCCAGCCCTTCTTCTGCTTTGTACAGGGCAGAGAGAGAAAAGGCCGGGCTTACCGTCTCACCTTCGGTAGTGCTTTGCATAACCAGCGCTTCCATCGCTGCATATTGTGCAATTAGCCCTGCGCCCAGCGACAAACGATCGGAAAGCTGGTATGACGCCGATGCCGTCAGGTTCAGCATGGTGATTTTGTTCTCTTTCACCAGAGCAAGTGGGCCACCAGAGACACCGTTGGTATAAGCGACACCCAGGCCGCCCGGAGAATGGAGTGATAAACCAGTCACCCACTTATCGTTGATGCGCTTTGCGTAAGAAAGATGCGGGATCAGCATTTTTCCTTCGCTGTCAGTGGATGCTTTGTTATCTGCCCGCTCAAATCGGCTGAACACATCCAGATACTGAACACCAAGCACCATACTGGAATCATCGATGCCCGACAGCCCTGCTGCGTTAGTGATAACAGCAGACGAGTCATGACTGTTTGTCACTCCTGCCACACCCGCTGTCGCAACGCTTTCAGTGGTCGCTATCTGTGAAAGGCCAAGGCCCGCTGCCAGGGCTCCACCAGATGAAAGAAGACAGGAAGCCGCGATAGCTGAGATTAATTTGTGATACTGCATATTTGTCTCGCAAAAAAAACGTGTTGTGGTTTGTTCAGGCTGACCTTAGGCCAAAAGAGGAAGCCATCCGTGGCATGCACGAAACAAGCGGGCTGGACACAGAACCAGCTCAGAACATCAGGCGCCAAATTACTTCAGCATTATGTGGTTCAGACAGAATGAATAAGACACCGGCTGTCTTCTGCTTTCTCTCCCGCTCAAATCCCCATCAACGGGAGAGCATGGGCAGAAAACACGCCTTATTTCAGGCCGTTAAGTTCTCATTCCCTGCAGAGACAGGATAACGAAACATGGCAGACAAAGGGGTAATAGCGACTATCAGAAAAACGAATAGTCCACTACTCTAAATGCCGGACAATCGATCGCGGAGCGTTTAAACAACTAAGGCGGGTGGCAACTCAATCATAATGTGTGCGGGAGGTTATATCCTTTTTACAGTCTTTCTTGTCGGCAAACAGGTTAGTCAGCGCAGTTGCCTCAGTACGCTCCATATCCTGATATGCTTCGAACGCATCGCCATCTTGATACCCCATCAGGCACAGCGCTCCCTGAACAATCATGGTGAAGAACGCTAGCACCAGAATAAAGAAGGGAATAAGACCGAAAACATCCAAAGCGAGCAGAACAGAAGATACTGCTGAAACAACAGCAGCTATGATAGCTTTTGATTTACTGGTCAGGGCCATTTACTAACTCCAATTTATAAAACTCCAGCCCATCATATAAGCATCGTATTGCACACACTGGGGTCTGGTTCACAGTTAGCATCTGGCCCTGACCTGCACCACCAACGCATTCCGGCCAATACCAACGAAACATAGCTCTGCCCACTCTGTTTTTGCAGGCTGTTATAACCAAAATGGTGTTATAGCGGGAATCGCACAGAGTTTGCTCTATTCTTATGAGAAATGAATGAAAAAGATGGACTTTACAAAGTGGTTGTACCATTCTTCCCCTCCAATTCATTCAACCTCATCAATGAGACGAAGTGCCTGCTGAAACATCACTCAGCCTCCCGTATCTCATTAACGTAGTAAGGAGTTCAACTTGAACCTGTTTGTAAGAGATCTTACCGTAATCGATTCTTCATACATCTGTGAGCACAGAGGGGTCGTGGGAGATAGTTGGATTTTAGACGTCAGCATGTCTGGTGAGCTGAATGAAATGAACATGGTGCTGGATTTTGGCCAGGTGAAAAAGCAGATCAAATACCTTGTCGATGAGCACGTTGACCATCGCCTTCTGGTCCCAATGCAGAGCCCTGCAATTATTCACAGCGCAAGCAAGCCAGGTTACTCGACACTGGATGTTATGCGCGGCAGCAAAAGCATTCATCTTCACTGCCCAGACGAAGCGTACTGCCTGATCGATACCAACGAAATCACCATCGAAAGCATCACACAGCACGTTTACCACATCCTGCGTGACAACCTGCCGGCCAACGTTACCGGCCTGGACATCACCCTACGCCATGAAAATATCGAAGGCGCGTTTTACCACTACACCCACGGCCTTAAAAAGCACGATGGCAACTGCCAGCGCATCGCCCACGGCCACCGCTCTCCGGTTGAAATTCTGGTTGACGGTAAACGTGACAGCGAGAAAGAAACCGCGTTCGCAAAACGCTGGGAAGATATCTACCTGGGCTCCAAAGAAGACCAGGTTTCTGTTACAGAACTCAACCTCAGTGAACATGCTGCTGTCACTGACGAAAGCCACTACGGCTTCCGCTACACCGCGCCACAGGGCGAATTTGAGTTAGCTATCGCCAAAAGTGAAACAGAGATTCTGTCAACCGATACCACGGTCGAGCTGCTGGCTGATTACATTGCCGACCAGGTAAAACCTGAGCTTGAAGCTAACCAGTCTCTGCAGGTCATCGCTTATGAAGGTGTTGGTAAAGGGGCCATGGCTTTCCGGTAATCGGTGCAAGCTGCCCCGCTACGTAAAGATATAAGGTCAGGCATTGTACCCTGACCTTTTTAGTTTTTGCTTTTGCCCGTTTTGTCCTTTAGGATGAAAAATATGACATATCTATCTGCGTTCACTAACACTACTTGTTGCAGCTGTAATCGTTTTGATTTACGGCGGCTTTCGCGTGGTTATCAGATAGCATAAACAGATCCCACCATACCCAAAGGCCGCTGATGTTTCATCCGCGGCCTTTTTGCATTTTAAGGAAGAGATTATGACCCAGCCAAAACTCGTGCTTTTTAATACCATGGAACGAAAACTCATGCCGTTCCATACCATTGATGCCAATAAGGCTGGGCTGTACGCGTGTGGCCCCACTGTTTATGACTACGCACATGCCGGCAACCTGAGAACTTACCTGTTTGTTGACCTGCTAAAACGCACACTAAAGCTCAACGGCTATGACGTTAACCACGTTATGAATATTACCGATGTTGGCCACCTGGTCTCTGACGGAGATACCGGCGAAGACAAAATGGAAAAAGGTGCCCGCAAGCAGCAAAAATCAGCATGGGAGATCGCCGCTTACTTTGAAAAGATGTTCTTTGCCGACCTGGAGCGCCTCAACATCAGTAAGCCCTCTGTCACTTGCCGGGCTACCGAACACATAACAGAGCAAATCGACTTCATTCAGTCTCTCGAAGAGAAAGGCTTTACCTACCAGACCAGTGACGGTATCTACTTTGATACCAGTAAACTTTCAGAGTATGGCAAACTCGCGCGGCTGGACAAAGCCGGGCTGGAAGCCGGAATTCGTATCGATATGGCGGAGAAGAAAAATCACACCGATTTTGCACTGTGGAAGTTCAGCGGAAATAAAGACCGGCAGATGGAATGGCCAAGCCCCTGGGGAACAGGCTTTCCCGGCTGGCATATTGAGTGTTCAGCAATGGCGGAGAAATACCTGGGCGAACGGTTTGATATTCATGTTGGGGGCGAGGACCATATCCCCGTTCACCACACCAACGAAATAGCCCAGTGCCAGGCCAAAAACGGCCACATTCAGGCCAACTTCTGGCTGCATGGTTACTTTCTGCAGCTCAACAGCGAGAAAATCTCCAAATCAGGCGTCTCACTGAGGCTGGACAGCCTGATGGAGAAAGGATTTGAACCACTCGCGTATCGTTATCTGACCTTAACCAGTCACTACCGCAGCCACCTTAATTTTACCTGGGAGAGCCTGGAAAGCGCGCAAAAAGCACTGCACCGGATCCGCAAAAAACTTGCGATATTGCCAGATGGCGGAGTAACGGATAAGGAGTACGCTACCCGCTTTATCAGTTACATCAATCAGGACCTGAGCATGCCACAAGCACTGGCACTGACATGGGAAGTCCTTAACAGTGAACTGGCTCCCGGGGATATAAAAGCCACCCTGCTGTTTTTCGATACCATCTTTGGTCTGGATCTGAATAAATCTGAAGAGCCCGCTATTCCTTTGGAAGTGCAGGAGCTTGTTAACTACCGTCTGAAAATGAAAAACGAAGGAAACTACAGCGAGGCGGATGAACTTCGTGAAAGAATCCTGGCGCTGGGTTATCAGGTAAATGATACCGGCAGCCGTTCTGATGTATTCAAACGCTGACGGCGCAAATACGGAAAAAGAGGCAAGCAAGCCTCTTTTTTTATTTACATATCAGAATCTTGAGCACCCTCTGGCCCGACCTTTTTAATAAGGGGGCCTGCGCACTCAACAAAGTCACCGATATCGAAATTCATGCTCTCATCGGTCCCCCCTTTCACGGCAAAGCTGCCGGTAATGTCCGGTGTATCTGCGGTTTTATCGACATCAAATGTAATTTCAACTTTATACTTATGTCCGTCGGGCAACAGGGTCGCACACTCTTCAAGTGTTGCGGAATAAGCAACCGAACCTGAAGTCAGTACCACAAGCGGCAGTACAATATTTCGTATCAGTACCATATTAAATCACCTCATATAACTGGCTGTTCAATGGTATCACATCTGACACATGTTGAGATTTACAGGAGCACCTCTTCATAGTTATCAATAGTCTGAATCGCACTACTAAGATCATTATTACCATTAAAATCATGCCTGATTGCAATAACGTCACAGCCACTGGCCGTACCCGCTTTCACCCCGGCGTTTGAATCTTCAAAAATAATGGCTTTATCCGGAGATACCGAAAAGTGCGACAATGCGAGATCATAAGCTTCCGGATCCGGCTTGTGCCTGGTTACATGCTCCTGGGTAATAACCAGGTCAAAAACCTTGCTCAGTTGCAGTTCAGCGAGGATTTTCTCCACCATCCAGGTCGCTGCAGAACTGACAACACCACATTTCAATCCCGCACGCTTCAGGCTTTCGATATAGGCTTTCGCCCCCGGATTTAACTCCAGCCTTTCATCCAGCAGTTTTTCGTAATGAGCCCGAAAGTGAACATTAAATTCCGCCAAATCCGGTGATATTTCAGCTTTGTCGAAAAAGTGGCCCGTGACCACCTGCCAGCTCTCCCCCATTACATCTTTATAGATGCCGGAGTCCACAGAGGCCCCATAGTCAGCGCACGCCAGGGCTAACGCCATCCCTTTCAAAGGCTCTGAATTTACTAAAGTACCGTCCATATCGAACAGGTACACATCATAGTTTTTCAACTTACACTCCATGTCATTATCCGGATAACCGTTATTTAAAACAGGGCAACGTCTGAAAGCTTACCGGCTTTGAGTGGCTGGCTTTTGGAACCACTCCGTGAACCGCGATTTTTCGTTGTTCACTTACGTCTGCTTTCTGTACATTTGTCCCCGTAAATCAAATGCATTGCCTATACTTTAAAGTATGACAGAAAGGATTAACTGGATATTTATATGATAGATCACAATGTTGGGCAAATACTTCAGGCATTTAACAGTATTGAATCTAAGCTCCAGGAACAAAATGGAATGATTCGGGAGCTAACGGCAAAAGTTAGCGCACTTGAAGAGCGAAACAAGAAACTTGAACAGTTGATGCACCAGATGAAGTCACCTTCTGGTTCACAAGCTGAACAGTCTGGAAGAAATCATGAGTTTCAGGAAAAGGTGACGCAAAGCCTGAAGTCTATTGAAGACAAGTCTAAAAAAACCATTGAGATGCTCAAAGTCAGCAGCGGTAGCGTCAAAAAGCGTGCCTGGCCTTAATCAGGTCTGAACTACCGCAGAATCCAGTTGATATCTGAATCCCGACAGAACTGTTTTTCAGTTCTGACGGACTGCTGTCGGCAGTTCTCAGAAAGAACTCAGGCTATACAGCTCTTAGTTCCCCATGAAAGCTAAATACTCCTTGGGAGGATTTAACACTTCCAGCTTCATATCCGGGCTTACGGAAAGCCTGTCATCCCAGTTGTAGTCTCTTTCTATTCCCTGTTCTCTTGAGTTGCTGTTGACTGCCCCAACCTAGCTCCAGAGTCTGTTGGCATAGAATACATAATTCAGTTTGATGATATCCCGGACAACCGACTGAAGCTCTCCCTGATTCTCTGCGCTTATGATCTCATTCCACGGAGTGAAAGCAGTTATTGGGTAGTCTAGCTCTGTCTTGGGATTGTCTACCTCACAGCCATGGTGGACCGTTTTTTTTGAGCTTATCTTTTGATTTATCTGCTCTTTCACCTGGCGGGTTACAATGGATATCTTACCCAGATCCGGGTGTGCGTACCTTCTCTGTTTTTGTGCCAGCGCACTTACCACGATGTTCGCAGCTTTCTTAAAGCTTTTTGGTGTGCTTTTCGGCTTAAAACGCTCCAGGTTGGGAGCGACACAAAACAAGTCATAATCCGCAGTAAGTGGAACAGCAGTTTTTGGTTCCGCCAGAACCAAAAACTCTTCTGCTTCCGGTTTATTGGCTTCTTTCAGCATCACCCAGTACCCACTCTTTAATACAGGCAAGTGCCTGAACATTTTGCCGAGGTTAGCCTTGTGCCTGTTGTACACCCGTGGCCGTTCACCACGCATCATGGCTGCGTTGGGGTAAAGCAGAAACTCATAATGAGGCTTCCCGCTGGTCGTTATGTGATATGTCTCATTCTTCTTAGAGATCAAATGTATCTGTTTTTTTCTGAACAGGTACTTTACGCGAGCCTCAGAGATCAGCAAAGGAACCGCTAAAGCAGATTTGTTATGCAATGACGTTTTAACTTTCTCGTTAGATTCCGGAATCTTGTGTGGCTCTTTCTTTGCCAGCTTACTGAAGTTCTGGTCGCAGCAAATAAATCCCGCTTGCGGTCCCCAGTCAGAAGACTTTGCTTTCACGTTCAGACCCTTTGTCGCATAACCTTCTTCAATAAGGTCAGTAGAATACTCATTGACCTGGCGAATCATTATCACACATTTATTCTGGCGGGCAGTATTAGTAATATGCTCAGCATGCGTCGAAACAATACCGGATACCTCTTCAGCACTCTTATCTGTTTTCATGACTTATTTCCCTGGTGATTTCCACTGCGGACATGCAAATTAGTCATCCTACCTACAAATCCTATATATGATAGCAAGTTAGCTTATACTACCACCAAATATAATGTATAAAAAACCTTACACTTCATAAAGTTAAAGTATTAACTCCAATCAAACACACCTTGCATGAGCTAATTAATAAACCATTTCAGAAAACTTACCACTATATAAACCATTAACTAAAGGGATGGATGCAGATAAATATATTCAGCAAGGTAATTCAATACTCAAATATTAAAGAAATGAGAAGAACTAACGTGACAGAACACCACCCGAATGAAATCCGGATGGGCGTTGTTTAACCCAGGCTTACCTTTTTACAGCGCTATCAACTACCACAAAACAAGTTCTCCCCCTTCTGCAAGGGGGAGTTAGAGGGGGTTTCACAGCGATCGCTGAACCCCAACAGCAAACTTTCCGGCAGGAACTCAGCGTCTATCCGCTTGGTTGATTGCCACACAGGTGGATAGAGTTGCTTCTTTATACACCTTGGGTTACTAGCACACTATTGGACAAAACTGAGTCAGCGACTTTACTAAATTAGCAAAATTTAAATTAACTCAGGTATGGAAAGCTCCGATAGATAAAAGGCAATGATCTGATAATCCTCTGCTCTTTGAGCTAGATACAGTTCTGGACAACATAACCATGTTAGTATGCCTTTAATCCCATATTAACCTTGCACAAATAAGCGCAACTAACTGAAAAAATTAGAAATGCTAGAAAGAATAATAAAAATTGAAAACATCAAGCAATGGCAACACAAGCGAGCATTAACTCAAGGGTTTGTAACCCTCCCTGTTTTAGTGGCATTCTAAATTAGAGGTTTTCCTGTTTTCATGCCTTGCTAAATACTCCCAGGGAGTCAGATCATTCAGTGATTCATGAGGGCGTTCATCGTTGTACTCCCTCATCCAGTTTTCCGTCAGTTCCCGGACTTCACTCAGTGTTTTGAACACATACATGTCCAGAACTTCTGTCCGGTACGTCCGGTTAAAACGCTCGATATACGAGTTTTCTGTGGGCTTTCCTGGCCGAATGAACTCAAGTTCCACCTTGTTTTTTTCTGCCCATTCAGCCAAAGCGGTTGAGATAAACTCTGGCCCATTGTCCATTCGCAGTTTTCCGGGATAGCCTCTCCAGGCAATGATACGTTCGAGAACCCGTATCACCCGTGGAGCGGGCAGATTCAGGTCCACTTCAATCGCGAGTACTTCACGGTTGAAGTCATCCACGACATTGAATGTGCGAAAGCGTCTGCCACAGTTCAGTGAGTCACTCATAAAGTCGATAGACCAACAGCTGTTGACCCAGTCCGGGCATATCAGGGGCGCGGGCTCGCGCTTGGGTAAGCGTTTTTTGCCCTTGCGGCGCATGTTCAGTTTCAGAGAACAGTAAACACGATGAACCCGTTTATGGTTCCATGCATGCCCCCAACGCCTGAGCACGGCAAATACCTTGCCAAATCCGTATGCAGGATACCGCTCAGTTACTTCCTGAAGTTTGGCTATCACCTCATCATCCCGGTGAGGATCTGGCCGGTAGCGATATACCGAATCACTGATGCCAACTGCGCGGCAGGCCATTCTCAGGCTGGTTTGGAACTGTTTGCGAACATAATCGACCAGTTCCCGTTTAACCGCTGGCTTTAGAGCTTTTTTTCCAGAATGTCTTTGACAATGCGATGCTCAAGGCTGAGATCAGCAAACATCTGTTTGAGCCTTCGATTCTCATCTTCAAGCTCTTTCAGGCGTTTCACATCCGATGCTTCCATACCACCATACTTGGATTTCCAGTTGTAGTAAGTCGCATCAGAGATGCCATATTCACGGCAAACTTCATTGACCTTTCGGCCTGCTTCCACTTCCTTGAGGATCCTGACGATTTGTGTCTCTGTGTAGCGTGATTTCTTCATCATGCGTTCTCCGTTTGTTTCAGTGTAAACGGAAAAGCTCTAATTACTAGTGACCAGTTTTTTGGGGAGGGTTACA
>NZ_JBSDZD010000021.1:0-54245 GCF_056726165.1 Vibrio sp. 9-16B-A1 | reverse complement strand
TGTAACCCTCCCCAAAAAACTGGTCACTAGTAATTAGAGCTTTTCCGTTTACACTGAAACAAACGGAGAACGCATGATGAAGAAATCACGCTACACAGAGACACAAATCGTCAGGATCCTCAAGGAAGTGGAAGCAGGCCGAAAGGTCAATGAAGTTTGCCGTGAATATGGCATCTCTGATGCGACTTACTACAACTGGAAATCCAAGTATGGTGGTATGGAAGCATCGGATGTGAAACGCCTGAAAGAGCTTGAAGATGAGAATCGAAGGCTCAAACAGATGTTTGCTGATCTCAGCCTTGAGCATCGCATTGTCAAAGACATTCTGGAAAAAAAGCTCTAAAGCCAGCGGTTAAACGGGAACTGGTCGATTATGTTCGCAAACAGTTCCAAACCAGCCTGAGAATGGCCTGCCGCGCAGTTGGCATCAGTGATTCGGTATATCGCTACCGGCCAGATCCTCACCGGGATGATGAGGTGATAGCCAAACTTCAGGAAGTAACTGAGCGGTATCCTGCATACGGATTTGGCAAGGTATTTGCCGTGCTCAGGCGTTGGGGGCATGCATGGAACCATAAACGGGTTCATCGTGTTTACTGTTCTCTGAAACTGAACATGCGCCGCAAGGGCAAAAAACGCTTACCCAAGCGCGAGCCCGCGCCCCTGATATGCCCGGACTGGGTCAACAGCTGTTGGTCTATCGACTTTATGAGTGACTCACTGAACTGTGGCAGACGCTTTCGCACATTCAATGTCGTGGATGACTTCAACCGTGAAGTACTCGCGATTGAAGTGGACCTGAATCTGCCCGCTCCACGGGTGATACGGGTTCTCGAACGTATCATTGCCTGGAGAGGCTATCCCGGAAAACTGCGAATGGACAATGGGCCAGAGTTTATCTCAACCGCTTTGGCTGAATGGGCAGAAAAAAACAAGGTGGAACTTGAGTTCATTCGGCCAGGAAAGCCCACAGAAAACTCGTATATCGAGCGTTTTAACCGGACGTACCGGACAGAAGTTCTGGACATGTATGTGTTCAAAACACTGAGTGAAGTCCGGGAACTGACGGAAAACTGGATGAGGGAGTACAACGATGAACGCCCTCATGAATCACTGAATGATCTGACTCCCTGGGAGTATTTAGCAAGGCATGAAAACAGGAAAACCTCTAATTTAGAATGCCACTAAAACAGGGAGGGTTACACAATCAATACCAAATGAAATTTGTTGCTTAAACAGCACAAATCTAAACCTCTCCCATTGATCTAAAAAGATTTTTACATAAAAAATAGATGCAATTGATGTAAAGGCCTAATGCATATGTCCAAAGTTCTTTTAACGTTCTTACTCGTATTATCAACTATTCTAGGTAGCTCAATAACTTTCGTAGTGATTGCAGTATTCTTTGGTGGGGACGTCCAAAAGCTTCTAACTGCAGATCCTTTCCTTCTGAGTGATAGCACTTCTAAACTAAGCTATGTAGATCAACTCCGAGTTGATCGCCTGATAGAGAAAAATCTCATTTTTTCGAGTGAGGACTTACTAGGCCAAATCGGTTCTTTTTACTCAACCATAATTTTAGTATTGGTAACTCTCATAACTATTGTGAGTCTATTTACATACTTTTTCGTGAAAGGTAGTGCTGAAGAAAAAGCGGAAGCACAAGCTAAAGCTGTAGCGAAGCAGGTTGTAGATGATAAAATCAGCCCTAAGCTATCTCATCTAGACGATGCTTTGCAGAGAATAAGCGAAGACTCACTAAACAATACAATTGATGTTCAACTCCAGCATAAATTGTTTGATTCTCTTTCTTTTTGGTCAAAAGTCGAAGCGGTCATCTACAGCAAAAATGAAGAAGCGCTAGAAGACTACAGCATCAGCTCAATCAAAGATGACTTAGCGAAACACCAGTTGGAAATCGAGAAAATCACAGCTGCAGTTCAAGATATCAATGCCCTCTTAGAAGCCTCAACTGCTTCTGATGAAGGCAATGTTGTAGACATTGGCACTCAATAGACATGGCAATCAGAATTAGAAAGAAACAACAACGTTCTACTACCGGACTTCACTACCAAAAAAGCCCACAAGAGCTTATAGAAATAGCGAAACAGAACGGTATAGAGACCGAGCCTCTAGATCTGACAT
This sequence comes from Vibrio sp. 9-16B-A1, assembly GCF_056726165.1. Classification (NCBI taxonomy): domain Bacteria; kingdom Pseudomonadati; phylum Pseudomonadota; class Gammaproteobacteria; order Vibrionales; family Vibrionaceae; genus Vibrio; species Vibrio sp. 9-16B-A1. The sequence continues at coordinate 52,100 of NZ_JBSDZD010000021.1, read as the reverse complement.
CTCTTTGCCAGATTCTTAACTTGGGTATCAAGTTTATGCCTCTTGAATCAGAACTATCTGGGTACCTTGAACATGATGGGTATCGTTGGGTTATATGTGTAAATGCTTTACATCACCCACGAAGACAGCGATTTACGCTAGCCCATGAACTTGCTCACTACTTCTTACACAGAGATGAACACAACCAGATCATTGAAGAAGTTAGGTTTCACAGAGGAAAGCAATACGATACCAAGGAGCTAGAGGCAGATAACTTTGCGGGAGCTCTGCTTATGCCAAAATCAGAGTTTGTCCGGTTTGTTAGTGAAAACTCCAATAAAATTGACGATATCGCTGAGCACTTTGGTACATCAGGTATCGCAGTTAAAAAAAGAGCCGATGTAATAAGGAGCAATGCATATGAGTTCTGAACACTACTTTCCAATATTGAAAACGACCGTATCCGAGATCAGAGCCCTAAGGCATACAAACTGCTTGCAAGGGAGTAAAATTCATCCCATTTTTGAGCTTACTAAGGCGAGAAAATCCAAGAAAGATGAGATTGGAGATGTTTTCAAAAGAGTAGAGGAAGTACGTGATATCGTAGGAGAAAACCACTTCATCCTAGATCTCACATCAGAACAAAGCCTTACTAATGCTCAGATAGAATCTTACTTTGATGATCACAATGACTTTGAAAACTGGAGAAATTTTGTAGCATCACTAAGGTTATCAGGGTTAAACATATGCCCTGTAATTCAAGCCTATGACGATAGCACAACCGGTGAACTGACATCCCAGATGCGCTCATTTACCGAAACCTGCGGTCAGTTCGCGATTCGACTTAAGCCTTCTTACTTTGAAATGGATATCGCTAAGAGGCTACTACAATCCGCTCAAGATTTTTCCTTTACATGCATACTCGACTTGGAGTACGTAAACGAAGATAACCATCACCAAAGAATTGCTGAAGCAAGCTCTTTTATTAACAAATGCCTTAACGACAACCTATCCTTAGGGAGTCTTATCATTTGCTCATCTTCATTCCCAGCAATGGTAAACCATAATAACAAGTTCTCAGGCTCATTTAACACATATGAGCGCTCTCTATATGAAGCCTTAGTTAAAGCATATCCTAAGCTTTCACTACGCTATGGTGACTATGGCTCTGTGCACCCATTCAGGAATGATGTCACAGCATATAACTGGGTACCAAGAATTGACTACCCTCTTGATAGTTCGGTTATTTTCTTCAGAAAGCAACGAGATGCTGGTGGCTACAAAGACTGTGCAAAATCACTTGTTCTCGAACCACTGTTTAAACGCTATCCCATTGAATGCTGGGGATATGATGAGATAATAGCAGCAAGCACGAAACCCAATGGCAAGAGCCCATCTTACTGGATATCAGTAAGAATCAATCTACACATGCACAGGGTGGCTGACTGGCTAAAATAAGTGAACCTTGTCACTACGCAATGACAGAATTCCCAAATCGGCGGGGCTGGTAGTAGCCCCTCCTCTTTCTTTGCAAAATAGTGCATAGAGAGGCTCGTATCGTGTGCACAGCCAATTCACATATAGATCATTTATGGATTGTTGTTCACTATCAAGAACCAGTTGTGGCCGAGCACTGAGCTTTTCGATTAAAGCCCGTTTCCGCGCTTTTCTTACAAGTACAAGCTTCCCTGCCTCATTATACTTAAGCACACCAAACCATAAGCCAAACTGCTTGACTACCTCTACGTACTTTTCTGTCGTCACAACATATACATAGTTAAACGTGTCTCTATAATCGTCAAGCTGCCCCTCTAGTCGCCCCAAGTTGTCGACATCACTCTTTATTTCGAAAGCATATGTACTCATACTTTTCTTACAAGCAGCCACCAAATCAGCACGCCGCCTTCCTGAGCAAAAAGGAACTTCTCTCGCTATAAAATCAAAACTAAAAGCGCCCTCTAAGTAATCAATCAGGCCACATGTTATTAGCTGCTCGTCAACCATAAAGCCTTCGAATCCTCATAAAAAGTGCAAGTACTCTACCAGTGTAAAGCAAGGTGTTCGCCATTCTAGATAGTTCCTATATTGAAGCCAAGTATGCTAATTAAGAATCATCCACACTTCTCCCCCTCTTAAAGGCTGCGTATATCATTAAGAAGCTTACAAGCTTTTTCAAAGTCCTTGGCTTCCAAGGACTCACCGATAGCTTCACATATGTACTCTGTAATATACCTGTTCCGAGCCACATTTTGACGGCCATCTCTAATCCACGAGCTAATAGTCCTTTCTGACACACCAATTATTTCGGATAACTGCCGCTGGGTAGCTCCCGCCTCCCATAGCACCAAAACTGCTGATGTGCGCCAATTGTAAGTATCGACAGAAACAGCTTTCTGCCCTCTCCCAACACGCCACGCTTTCTTGCCCTCAGCCTCAAGTTCTAAGTTCCCAAGGATGTATTCTAATAGTCTTGTATCTGGCTTCTCCCCAGCCCTCATAACAGACACAAACCTATTAATAAGAGCCTGCTTCTCTTCCGTGCTTGAAGCTTGGTACAGTTCTTCTGCTGGTGGCTCTTCAACAACCATGTTGTCCTCGGATAGCCATTCAATCATCTCATCAGTATCCATATCCTCGATGTTGTCCGGTAGATCCTGATCGTTCATAAGAAATTTTCCCCATTACATTGTCAATAAGCTTAGACTTGTGCTTTGTACACAAGTGGGCATACCGCTGAGTCATTTGGATTGATTTATGTCCAAGCACTTCGGAGATCTCCAAAAGAGAGGCCCCCGACTTAGCCAGTATCGAAGCTGCTGTATGTCGGAGGTCATGGAATCGAAAATCCAATACAGCGGCTGTTTTAAGGGCTGTTTGCCAGTGCTTGTCAAAGTTTCGAAAGTAGTTTTGCTGGTGGTTCGGATGAGGGAAAACATAAGCCTTGCCCACCTCACGAAAACGGGATAACTCTTCAATACCCGCTGGCGTTAAAGGCAGTACTCTTGGTTCACTGTTTTTGGTTCTCTCCAAACGTGCCGTACGACTTCTGAAGTCAATACAGTCCCATGTAAGACCAAGTAACTCACTCCGTCTTGCCCCTGTAGTTACCGCAAGAAGAACAAGCAGGTACAAACGATCCCAACTTGAGTTTCGGGTTGCGGCCAGCAAGCGATCCAGTTCTTCATCACCAAGGAAGCGAGTACGTCCATTATCTTCTTTAAACTGCTTCACCTCCCTCGCCGGGTTGTGTGTACAGTCAAACTCATCCCCAAGAAAAGCGTACAGAGCGCTCAGAGCGGCTTTATAGCGATTCAGTGTTGCAGGGGCCTTCCCTTCCCCCTTTAGCTCTCTTAGCGCATCTCTGACGTTCGCCTTTGTCACCTTACCAGTTGGCTTATCACCATACATTTCACACCACCAGCGCAATCGCTGGCCGATAGAGGTATCCCTGCCGGTGTGTTGAGAAAGGTATTCACGACACGCTTCGCTCAGTGTCATTTTTGCGGTGGCATTGTTCGTCAGAAGATTTGAAAGATCGTCATTAGCCAGAATCTGGGCCAGATATAGCTCAGCATCTCGCTTACGAGGGAAAACTTTGGAAATACGCTTACCATTACGCATCAAATGGGCACGGTAACGCTTGCCAGACTTACGCTGGATAACTTCAATAGGCATGGGCTGATCCTCATTACGCATATTTACACACGAAAAGTTTCAACCGCAGTTTGTGAGAGAGAGAGTTCCGTACCCCAGACACGAAAAAACCCTGCTAAAGCAGGGTCTTAGAATATGGTACCGGTGAGCGGACTTGAACCGCTACGCCCGAAGGCAACGGATTTTGAATCCGTCGTGTATACCAATTTCACCACACCGGCATTTGGGGCTGTTGCCTCAATTGTTCTGGCATTATACGGAAGGCCTGACGGCGTGCAAGTGGTTAATGTTTAAAAACCATTTGTTTGGCGATTATTTCAACATTGCCTTCGTCGCTGTGCGCCAAATCACTTTCCTAAATCCGCGCATCTTTATATGCTGTCGCACAAACTAAAAATGCAATGGAACACTATATGCAAAATCCACCAGCAGGCCTGCTGCGAAGACTTGGGGCGCTCTGTTATGATGCGCTGATCATTATTGCTGTTGAGATGATGGCCGGGGGGCTGGTTATCGCGCTCATGTTTGCGTTCAACGCGATGGGGCTGCTCAGTTACGGTGAATATCTGGACGCCAGTGATATGCTGACCCGTCATCCTCAGCTTGGCCCGATCTATACCCTTTATCTTGCCACGGTTTGGGTTAGCTTCTTCGTTTTTTTCTGGACCCGAGCAGGGCAGACACTTGGCATGCGCGCCTGGAAACTGAGAGTACAAAATGAAGATGGCTCAGCTATCACTGTCACCCAGGCGCTGATCCGCCTTGCGACCTCGGTATTTGGTCTGGGTAACCTGGCGGTCCCGTTTGATCCGAAAAAGCGCAGCTTTCAGGACATCTGGGCAAAAACTGAGATGGTGGTACTGCCCAAAGCTCAATAGCCAAACTGAAAAGATCAAAAAAGGAGGCCAGGCCTCCTTTTTTTGATTTCGCTCGTTTTTACAGTTTTCGTCGCATCATAAACAGCGCAATCACCATAAACACCAGACTCGGCACCAACGCGCCAACCGGGGCTGGCAGGCTGTAAAGCAGACTAACGTTAGAGAAGGTTTCAGCAAAGATATAGAAACCAAAGCCTGCGACCACACCTGACAGGATCCGGGTACCCATGGTCACACTGCGAAGCGGACCAAAAACAAACGACATCGCCACAAACATCATCACCGCTACTGACAGTGGCTGGGTTGCCTTACGCCAGAAAGCCAGTTCATAACGTGAAGCATCGAGCTGAGAATCACGCAGGTAGGTGACATAGCTGTAAAGGTCACTCAGTGCCAGCTCCGATGGCTGAACCGATACCACCTGAAGCTTGTCAGGAGAAATGCTGGTCTGCCACTCCAGGCTGTCGTAGCTCTGGCGGCTGATCTCTTTGCCATCCACAAACTCCGTTTCCACCACATCCATTGCGCGCCAGGTTTTATCCCCCAGGAACTGCGCCTTTTTGGCACTCATAACCCGGTCAAGTTCCTGGTTCTGATTAAACTCCCAAACATTCACGGCCGTCAGCGTCTCGTCATTGACCTGACCGATAAAGATATAGTTTTCCGCATCCTTGGCCCAGACACTGTTTCGTACCGACACTATACTGCCGCCAGAGACGGCAAACGCCCGCAGATCACGGGCCATTTTCTGGGTCGCAGGCGCACCCCACTCGCCCAGCATCATTACCAGCAACATGATAGGCACGGCGGTTTTAAGTACCGACACACCGATGTCCACTTTTGAAAAGCCCGATGCCTGCATCACCACCAGCTCAGAACTGGTCGCCAGCATCCCCAGACCAATCAGCGCACCAAGCAGTACCGCCATTGGGAAAAACAGCTCAATATCACGGGGAACCGACAGCAGGGTGAAGTAAAGTGCCAGCAGGGCGGTGTATGCCCCCTGCCCCACTGACTTCAGCTGCTCCACATACTTAACGATGGCAGACAGCCCCACCAGGGTCGTCAGTGTCAGGCCGGTGGTAGCCATAATGGTGCGGCCAATATACAAATCTAGGATCTTAAACACGGATCAGGCCACCTTTTTACGGAATTTATCTTTCATGCGACGGAACCAGATGCTGTCCATACCATTGATGGCGATACCGATAAACAGGGTAAGACCGTTAAGCCCCCACATACCGATGTAGGTCGGCAGGCTCCCCTCCTGCATCGCAGACTGACAGGTACTCAGCAGCAGGAAGTAGGTCAGGTAAATCATTACTGCCGGTGCCATCTTGGCAAAGCGTCCCTGACGCGGGTTTACCGCGGACAGCGGGATCACAATCATGGTCAGCAGCGGAATACAGACGATAAGGGAGATCCGCCACTGCAGCTCCGCCTGGGCATAGCGATCATCATCGCCCAAAAGCTCGATAGTCGGTTTGGTTGTCCAACCAGAACTGCCCCTGGTCACTTCTTTCTGACCAATCAGAGCTTCGTACTCATCATAGTCGGTCACCATATAGTCCTGACGGGTCGGGATCCCTTCGTAGCGCTTACCATCCTTCAGCTTAAGGATCTGGCGGCCATCAGACAGCTCATGAGTCGTACCTGTTTTCGCCAGCATCACACTCGGGCGGATTGAATCACGGGGGCGCAGCTGCGCAATAAACACGTTCTTCAGGTTCTTTTTATCAATATCATCAATAAACACCACCGCCGAACCATCCGGTGATGACTGGAACTGTCCTTTTTGCAGCAGTTCTACTGTGTTGTCGGTTGCTACCTGCTGGTACACCTCGGCGGTGCGGGCCTGACTCCACGGCGCAAGAAACAGTGAGTTACCCGCAGCCAGTGCGCCGGTAATGATGGCCAGCAGCATCGCCGCCTGAATCAGGAACTTATTACCGATACCCGTGGCGTTCATTACGGTGATTTCACTCTCGGCGTACAGGCGGCCAAACGTCACCAGAATACCGATATAGAGGCTCAGGGGCAGCATCAGCATCGCCATGGTCGGCATGTTCAGTCCGACCAGCGGCAGGATAAGTCCGGAAGGAATATCACCGTCAGAAGCATCAGCCAGCACAGCGATAAATTTCTGGCTGATAAAAATCAAAAACAGCACCACAAAGACCGCCAACTGTGTCTTGAGTGTTTCGCGGATCAAATATCTAACAATAATCACGCTGAAAATACCTATAGAAAACTTGTTTTTTTAATTGAATCACTATAATTTTCCGTTGAATCTATTATTTTTTATTTTTTGGCCAAATGTTAGTCAACAAAAATCACCAGCCGTTCCGGCGCTGATGCGTGAACCGAATGGCATTATCTAACATTTAGCCGAGTTTGTCTTCAGGATGTAGGAGTACGCATGGAGTTCAGTGTAAAAAGTGGCAGCCCTGAGAAACAGCGCAGCGCATGTATCGTTGTCGGTGTTTTTGAGCCCCGCCGCCTCTCTCCTGTAGCCGAGCAGCTGGATAAGATCAGCGATGGCTACATCAGTTCACTACTGCGCCGCGGCGATCTGGAAGGAAAACCAGGTCAGATGCTGCTTTTGCACCAGGTTCCGGGCGTTCTGTCTGAGCGTGTACTGCTGGTAGGTTGTGGTAAAGAGCGCGAACTCGGTGAGCGCCAGTACAAAGAGATCATTCAGAAAACCATCAGCACCCTTAACGAAACCGGTTCGATGGAAGCCGTCTGCTTCCTGACCGAGCTGCACGTTAAAGGCCGCGACACCTACTGGAAAGTGCGTCAGGCAGTAGAGTCTACCAAAGACGGTCTGTACACCTTCAACCAGTTCAAGAGTTCCAAACCAGAAACCCGTCGCCCGCTGCGCAAGCTGGTATTTAACGTACCAACGCGCCGTGAGCTGAACATTGGCGAGCGCGCGATTAACCACGGTCTGGCAATCTCTTCCGGTGTTAAAGCGAGTAAAGATCTCGGCAACATGCCACCAAACGTAGCCAACCCGGCTTACCTTGCTTCTCAGGCTCGCCGCCTGGCTGACGAGTACGAAACCGTCAGCACCAAAATCATCGGCGAGCAGGAGATGGAAAAGCTGGGTATGACCTCCTACCTGGCTGTCGGTCGTGGCTCGCACAACGAATCCATGATGTCGGTTATCGAGTACAAAGGCGCTGCGGATCCGGATGCCAAGCCAATCGTTCTGGTTGGTAAAGGTCTGACTTTCGATTCAGGCGGTATCTCGCTGAAACCAGGTGCGGGCATGGACGAAATGAAGTACGACATGTGCGGCGCTGCTTCTGTATTCGGTACCATGAAAGCACTGGCGAAACTGAACCTGCCGGTGAACGTGGTGGGTATTCTGGCTGGCTGTGAAAACATGCCTGGCAGCAACGCTTACCGTCCGGGTGATATCCTGACCACCATGTCAGGCCAGACCGTTGAAGTACTGAACACCGATGCGGAAGGCCGTCTGGTTCTGTGTGACGCCCTGACCTACGTTGAACGCTTCGAACCAGACTGCGTTATTGACGTAGCCACCCTGACCGGTGCATGTGTTATTGCCCTTGGCCATCACATCAGCGGCGTTATCGCCAACCACAACCCTCTGTCTCACGAGCTGGTGAATGCTTCCGAGCAGGCTGGTGACCGCGCATGGCGTCTGCCGATGAGCGACGAGTACCAGGAGCAGATCGCCAGCCCGTTTGCCGACATGGCGAACATCGGCGGCAAGTCTGCCGGTACGATTACCGCGGGCTGCTTCCTGTCACGCTTCACCAAGAAGTACAACTGGGCCCATATCGACATCGCCGGTACGGCCTGGAAATCAGGTGGTAAAGACAAAGGCTCAACCGGTCGTCCGGTCTCTATGCTTGTCCAGTTCCTTTTGAACCGCAGTGGCCAGGAGACCGAAGAGTAATTCTTCAAAACAGTAAAAGGGCCGCAAGGCCCTTTTCTTTTATCAGGCAGCTTTTATTTAGCAGACAGCTCTCTTTTTACAGGCAACAGAGATGGCAACGGCAACTTTCTACATCATAAAACCAGACAGCCCGCAGGCAGAGCGCGACGGGCAGCTCAGGTATGTGGTTTTTCTGGCCGGACACTTTGCCCGCCAGGGCGCCAAAGTCTATCTCAATTGCGCTGATAAGAGAGAAGCGGAGCAGCTTGCCGAGTACCTCTGGCAGGCTGAACCCAAAGACTTCATCGCCCATAACCTGACCGGTGAAGGGCCGCGAAGCGGAACTCAGGTCGAGATTGGTCATTCCGGTGTAAAGCCCGGCTGGCACCGTCAGCTGGTCATCAATCTGGCCAATGATCAGACAAATTTTGCCCCGGGGTTCCAACAAGTGATAGACTTCGTTCCCTGCGATGAAAAAGCCAGGCAGCTGGCCCGGGATCGGTATAAAATTTACCGTCAGGCGGGCTATGAACTGCAAACAATCGAAATTGAACACAACTAACTAAACCTTACAGGTAAACGAGCTCATTACCTGTACGGTTTAGCCACATACAACTATCGGTATCCATTAAGAACGCTATGGAAAAGACATACAACCCAACATCAATCGAACAGGCACTGTACCAGGCCTGGGAAGAGAAAGGCTACTTTAAGCCACACGGTGACACGACCAAAGAATCATACAGCATCATGATCCCGCCACCGAACGTCACCGGCAGCCTGCACATGGGCCACGCGTTCCAGGACACCATCATGGATACGCTGATCCGTGCAGAACGTATGAAGGGTAAAAACACCCTGTGGCAGGTGGGTACTGACCACGCTGGTATCGCAACTCAAATGGTTGTTGAGCGCAAGATCGCCGCAGAAGAAGGCAAAACCAAGCACGATTACGGCCGTGATGCTTTCATCGACAAGATCTGGGAATGGAAAGGCGAGTCTGGCGGCACCATCACCAAACAGCTGCGCCGTCTGGGTGCATCTGTAGACTGGGACCGCGAACGCTTCACCATGGATGACGGCCTGTCTAACGCGGTTCAGGAAGTATTCGTACGCCTGTTCGAAGAAGACCTGATCTACCGCGGCAAGCGCCTGGTTAACTGGGATCCGAAACTGCACACTGCAATTTCTGACCTGGAAGTAGAGAACAAAGACAAGAAGGGCCACATGTGGCACTTCCGTTACCCGCTGGCAGACGGCGTAAAAACCGCAGATGGCAAAGATTACATCGTAGTTGCGACTACCCGTCCTGAGACCATGCTGGGTGATACCGGCGTTGCAGTAAACCCGGAAGATCCGCGCTACAAAGACCTGATTGGTAAAGAGATCATCCTGCCGATCGTCGACCGTCGCATTCCGATCGTAGGCGATGAGCACGCCGACATGGAAAAAGGCACCGGCTGTGTGAAAATCACCCCGGCACACGACTTTAACGACTACGAAGTTGGTAAGCGCCACCAGCTTCCAATGATCAACGTACTGACGTTTGACGCCAACATCCGTGACGCAGCAGAAGTATTTACTACCAACGGTGAGCCAAGTGACGCGTACAGCACTGAACTTCCGGCCAAATACCACGGCGTGGAGCGCTTTGCTGCGCGTAAAGCGATCGTTGCTGAATTTGATGAACTGGGCCTGCTTGAAGAGATCAAAGACCACGAACTGACCGTACCGTACGGCGACCGTGGTGGCGTGGTTATCGAACCTATGCTGACCGACCAGTGGTACGTGCGCGCTGCGCCTCTGGCAGAGACAGCGACCAAAGCCGTAGAAGACGGCGAAATCCAGTTCGTACCTAAGCAGTACGAAAACATGTACTTTGCCTGGATGCGCGATATTCAGGACTGGTGTATTTCCCGTCAGCTGTGGTGGGGTCACCGCATTCCTGCGTGGTACGACAACGACGGTAACGTCTACGTTGGCCGCAGCGAAGAAGAAGTGCGTAAGAATAACAACCTGGCACCGGTTGTGGTTCTGCGTCAGGACGATGACGTACTGGATACCTGGTTCTCATCTGCACTGTGGACTTTCGGTACCCAGGGCTGGCCTGAGCAGACTGATGATCTGAAAACCTTCCACCCGTCAGACGTGCTGGTAACCGGTTTTGACATCATCTTCTTCTGGGTTGCACGCATGATCATGATGACCATGCACTTCTGTAAAGATGAAAACGGCAAGCCACAGGTTCCGTTTAAGACCGTGTACGTAACCGGCCTTATCCGTGACGAGAACGGCGACAAGATGTCCAAGTCGAAAGGTAACGTACTGGACCCTATCGACATGATCGACGGTATCGACCTGGAATCTCTGGTTGAGAAACGCACCGGTAACATGATGCAGCCTCAGCTGGCCGCCAAGATCGAGAAGAACACCCGTAAGACGTTTGAAAACGGCATCGAAGCCTACGGCACCGACGCCCTGCGCTTTACCCTGGCTGCCATGGCTTCTACCGGCCGTGACATCAACTGGGATATGAAGCGTCTGGAAGGTTACCGTAACTTCTGTAACAAACTGTGGAACGCAAGCCGCTACGTGCTGATGAACACCGAAGAGCAGGATTGCGGCTTCGGCGAAGGCGAGATTGAGTACTCGCTGGCAGACAAGTGGATCGAATCCCAGTTCGAACTGGCAGCAAAAGAGTTCAACGTACACCTGGACAACTACCGTCTGGATATGGCCTCGAACACCATCTACGAGTTCATCTGGAACCAGTTCTGTGACTGGTACCTGGAGCTGACCAAACCGGTTCTGTGGAAAGGTAATGAAGCTCAGCAGCGTGGCACCCGCCGCACTCTGATCACCGTACTGGAGAAGACCCTGCGTCTGGCTCACCCTGTGATCCCATACATCACAGAGACTATCTGGCAGAGCATCAAACCTCTGGTAGAGGGCGTGGAAGGCGACACCATCATGCTGCAGGCGCTCCCTCAGTACGACGAAGCCAACTTCGACCAGAAAGCTCTGGATGACATCGAGTGGGTAAAATCGTTCATCACCAGCATCCGTAACCTGCGTGCAGAGTACGACATCAACCCGGGTAAACCTCTGGAAGTGATGCTGAAAGCCGCGAGCGAAGAAGATGCTGCCCGCCTTGAAGCGAACAAGCAGGTTCTGGTTTCTCTGGCGAAACTGGAAAGCATCCGCGTACTGGCTAAAGGCGAAGTGACACCAGCCTGCGCGACTGCGCTGGTAGCCAAATCAGAGCTGATGATCCCGATGGCAGGTCTGATCGACAAAGACGCAGAGCTTGCGCGTCTGGACGGAGAGATCAAGAAAACCCACGGTGAGATCAAACGCATTGAAGGCAAACTGGGTAACGAAGGCTTCGTTGCCAAGGCACCGGAAGCGGTTGTCGCCAAAGAGCGTGAGAAGCTGGAAGGTTACAAAGAGACCCTGACCAAGCTGGAAGAGCAGAAAGTGACCATCGCGGCACTGTAAGCATCTCCCCTCCCTTCTGAAGACCGGCTTTCGAGCCGGTCTTTTTTTGCCTGTCTTCTTTTGTCAATTGATATGACCTTTCGCACTGATAGTCATTTTCCGCTTTACTAAATGAGAATGATTATCAATAATGGGCATATCAAGGTTACAGATGAACAGGTGACACCATGAAAAAGACACTCTCCTTTGCCGTTATCCATTTCAGCATTGCTTCCCTGGTGGCTTACGCGCTGACCGGAGACATCCTGCTCAGCAGCCTGATCGCTATGACAGAGCCGGCGGTCAACACCGTCGCGTTCTACTTCCATGAAAAAGCCTGGCTGCGCAAGCCGGCGAACCCAAAACTGAAAACCGCCAGCTTCGCCGTCGTGCACTTCTCCGTGGCTTTTACCGTTGCATGGCTGATTTCAGGCAATCCACTGGTCGGTGGCATCATGGCTATGCTGGAGCCAACCATCAACACGTTTGCCTACTACTGGCATGAAAAAGGCTGGCAGCTGCTGCACAAAAGCGCCCACAGCCCTCTGGCGCACAGCTGACTGGCAGCCTCACTCAAGACTGAAATGCTGGGCGCACAACTCAGGGCTCAGCTTAACCGGCAGCACCAGCTGCTGGCCGTCCAGAGCGACTTCCAGCAGATAGATCACTCCGGGGCTGGTATTGGGGGCATCGAGCTGGAACAGGGCGCTGACCTGACCGGCACGCACATCAACCGGCAGCTGATAACGGCGGCCGTCAAAGCGGGCTGAGGCTGAGATCAGTCCCGGGGAAAAAGTCTCAAAGAACATGTCCACCTTAAACTCGCAGCCTCCGGTCTGGTGCCAGATCTGCTCTGTGGTGACATGAGTCAGTTTTACGTGGCGGATAAAGTGCAGGTAAGGCGCCTGCCAGATCCCCACTCTCTGCTCGCCTTCACCGGCAACAGGAAACGTCAGCGGGCAGGCTGGTGCTGACTCCAGCAGCCAGTCTTCATCCTGTTCCAGGAACAACACCTCAACCCGGTTACCGCCTTTTTGCAGGTATGGACGAATATTTTTCACATAGCGGCCACTGCCGGTATCACAGTCCATCACCGCCAGACCATTCACCCTTACTTCGGCGTACTGATAGACCCCCTCAAGCACCAGGTCGACGCAGGGGAAAGCCAGCTCAGCTTCATCAAGCTCAAAGTCATGCATCAGATGCCACTCCTGCTCTGCGATCGCCGCTTCAGAAACAGAATCCGGCAGAACCTGACTCAGGGGAGCAGGGAAAAACAGATCGTCCTGAGGCAGGGAGAGATCAGTCAGCGGGGAGAGTTGCCATGGGCCAGGCAGTTGACGTTGCATAGTAGAATCATGATCCAGATCAAAGTGGCCGGATTATAACGGGAACCATTCCCGTTTGACAGTGATTCCTGTTTAATAAATACCCTGCGAGAGAGGGATAAAGACAGGCAATGGATTCAGATATGAAAAAGGCCGGCATTGCGCCGGCCTCTTATAATTACTCTTCGTCTTCGTCGTCTTCTTCGTCGTAGAGCGCGTCTTCACCTTCGTAGAAAGTGCCCCAGCCGTCGTAGATGATGTCGTACTTCTCAGCCAGATTCACCAGCTTCTCTACCTGAGCATCGATCAGCTCAGGATCCAGCGCAGACTCCATGGTCGCGTCAAAGCACATCAGCTTGGTGCCGTCTTCGTCTTCGATCTCTTCAGCTTCCAGAACTTCGAAGCCCATCTTGAACGCGTCTACCGCTGCTTTTTCCAGGGTCGCGAAATCTTCTGAGAACAGGTGGTGTTCGATTGCGTACAGAGCATCCGGCTCACTGCCATCTTCAAGCAAAGCGTTGATGATTCCACGGGTTTCTTCTTTCTGTTCCGCCAGTAGTTCTTCAACTGTCATGTATTCGTCTTGTTGAGACATCTCGTTGCTCCCGCATTATCAGGTAAATTAAAGCGCAGTGAATATGGCATGGATCGCCCATAATTTCCACCGGGATCGCCGGATCCTTCCGATTTTTTTGTTGCAACAAAGCTTTGCCGCCGTCACAGAAACAAAATATTAACAAAAGGCTCAGATTCCGGGCTTTTCAGCACAATCACCGCAGCTCCACAGGCGTCCCGAACCAGTCGTAATAAGCAAGTTTATCTGCCCTGAGTGCATACTTCATGACAGAAGCAGAACTGCCCGCCCCTTAAAGATCAACCTCTGATCCGGTCTGAGCTATATAGCGGCGACTGCATGTTCACGCAGCTCAACCACCGGGCGAAGCACAGGATCACTCACCGGATCAGGCCGGTTTATCAGCTATTTTAGCCAGACTCATGCGGGTTTTGCCCTATAAGCCTCTCCCCCTGGGGCTTGAAACCTGAGCAATACCCTGCAATAAATGGCAATGATCCGGTTATAGGATCACAATGATACAGGGAACACAAAAAGATAAGGAAAGCCAAATGAGTAAGCTGTACGTCGGTTCAGAAGTCGGTCAACTGCGCCGTGTTTTGCTCCACCGCCCGGAGCGCGCGCTCACCCACCTCACCCCCTCTAACTGTCAGGAACTGTTGTTTGACGATGTGCTGGCGGTGGAAGAAGCCGGGAAAGAGCACGATGCGTTTGCCACTACCCTGCGTGACCAGAATGTGGAAGTCCTGTTACTTCATGATCTGCTGGCTGAAACCCTGGCCATTGATGAAGCCAAAAACTGGCTGCTCACTACTCAGGTCTCGGATTACCGCTTCGGGCCAACCTTCGCCCGTGAACTGCGCGGCTACCTGAGTGCGATGGAGAACGACCACCTTGCCAGCATCCTGCTTGGCGGGCTGGCCTACTCTGAACTGCCGGTACACTCCGCCTCCATGATGCCAAAGCTCCACCAGCCACTCGACTTTGTGATAGAGCCGCTGCCCAATCATCTGTTTACCCGGGATACCTCATGCTGGGTGTACGGCGGCGTTTCGCTTAACCCGATGATGATGCCGGCACGCCAGCGTGAGACCAATCACCTGCGAGCGATATACCGCTGGCACCCAACGTTCGCCGGTCAGTCGTTTATCTCCTATTTCGGCAACGAAGACCTCCACTACGACAACGCCAATATCGAAGGCGGCGACGTACTGGTGATCGGCAACGGTGCGGTGCTGGTAGGCATGTCAGAACGCACCACTCCGCAGGGAGTCGAGAACCTCGCAGCAGAGCTGTTCCGCCACGGACAGGCAAGCAAAGTCATCGCCCTTCACCTGCCCAAGCACCGATCGTGCATGCACCTGGATACGGTGATGACCCACATGGACGTCGATACCTTCTCTGTCTATCCGCAGATCATGCGCAGCGATCTTGAAACCTGGTGCCTGACCCCGGACGGAAAAGGCGGCGTGCAGGCCAAACAGGTCTCCAACTATATCCATGCGATTGAATCAGCACTGGGGCTGGATCAACTCAGGATCATCACCACCGGAGGAGACAACTATGAGGCCGAACGCGAGCAGTGGAATGATGCCAACAACGTACTGACCGTCAGCCCGGGTGTCGTGGTCGCTTATGAGCGCAACACCTGCACCAATGAAAAATACGACAAAGCGGGCATAAAGGTACTGACCATTCCCGGTAATGAACTGGGCCGTGGCCGCGGCGGGGCGCGCTGCATGAGCTGTCCGATAGAGCGGGATCCGCTGCCGGCGAAATAATCTGGTAAAACAGCCAGCCTGGTGCCGGCTGTTTTTTTAAATGACGCCAAATATAAATTCACAATTAATGAATTTATATGTATAACTAACTCTTATCTTCAAATCTGCGAATACAGGGATGACGTATGGCTTTCAACTTACATCAAAGAAACTTCCTTAAACTGCTGGACTTTTCCGGTCAGGAAATCCACTTTCTGCTCGACCTGGCCACCAGCCTGAAAAGTGCCAAATACGCCGGGGTAGAACAGGCCCGTCTGACAGGGAAGAACATTGCATTAATATTCGAAAAGTCATCCACCCGAACCCGATGCGCATTTGAGGTTGCCGCCTTCGATCAGGGCGCACAAGTCACCTATATCGGCCCTTCCGGCTCACAAATCGGCCACAAGGAGTCGATGAAAGACACCGCCCGGGTACTTGGCCGTATGTACGACGGCATCCAGTACCGTGGCTTTGGCCAGGAGATCGTGGAAGAGCTCGGTGCGTACGCCGGTGTACCGGTATGGAACGGGCTGACCGATGAATTTCACCCGACCCAGATCCTGGCAGACTTCCTGACCATGATTGAACACGGCCGCGGCAAACAGCTGCACCAGATGAGCTTTGCTTACCTGGGCGACGCGCGCAACAACATGGGTAACTCCCTGCTGGTCGGCGCGGCAAAAATGGGCATGGACATCCGCCTGGTCGCACCAAAAGCGTACTGGCCGGACAAAGCCCTAGTGAAGCAGTGTCAGGCGATTGCGCTCAACACCGGCGCCAAAATCACCCTGACTGAAGATGTCAGCGAAGGCGTCAAAGGCTGTGACTACCTCTATACCGATGTGTGGGTTTCGATGGGTGAACCGGAAGAAGCCTGGCAGGAGCGTATCGAACAGATGAAGCCGTATCAGGTGAACCAGAAGGTACTTAAAGCCACCGGCAACCCACAGGTGAAGTTCATGCACTGTCTGCCTGCTTTCCATAACGATGAAACCACCGTCGGTAAAGAAGTCGCCGATAAATACGGAATTAACGGGCTGGAAGTGACCGAAGAGGTATTTGAGTCAGAGCACTCTATTGTGTTCGATCAGGCCGAAAACCGCATGCATACCATTAAGGCCGTAATGGTTGCGACACTCGGCAGTTAATCATCCCGGCGATGTTTGACGTAATCGCTTGCGCTCACAATTCTTCGGCGTATAATTCAGCGCAATTTGTCTGAGGAACCCAAAATGCGCCAAGCCGTTACATTGCCAAACAATGCATCAACTAAGCTGTTTTGCTTAGCCGGCGGCCATTGCTGTTCCCGTTACCGATTTTAAAGCCTCCCTTTTCAGGGGGGCTTTTTTATGGCATCACCACAGGGAAAAAGATCATGGCGAATACGCTCTACAACAAGCACATTATTTCCATTCCGGAGCTTTCCCGCGAAGAACTAGAGCTGGTAGTTCAGACCGCGGGTCAACTCAAAGCAGAACCTCAACCTGAGTTGCTGAAGAACAAGGTTGTGGCCAGCTGTTTCTTTGAGCCATCTACCCGTACCCGTCTCTCTTTTGAAACCGCGATTCAGCGCATCGGCGGCAGCGTGATCGGCTTTGACAGCGGCGGCAACACCTCGCTGGCCAAAAAAGGCGAAACCCTGGCTGACTCGGTACAGGTGATCTCCACCTATGTGGACGCTTATGTGATGCGTCACCCTCAGGAAGGTGCAGCCCGCCTCGCTTCTGAGTTCTCAAATGGCGTACCGGTGATCAACGCCGGTGACGGTGCCAACCAGCACCCGACCCAGACTCTGCTGGACCTCTACTCTATCTATGAAACCCAGGGCCGCCTGGATGACCTGAAAGTCGCGTTTGTCGGTGACCTGAAATACGGCCGTACCGTGCACTCCCTGACTCAGGCACTGGCCAAGTTCAGCAACATCCGCTTCTACTTCATCGCGCCGGAAGCACTGGCAATGCCGGACTACATCTGTGAAGAGCTCGATGATGCGGGTATCGAATACAGCCTGCACACCGAGATGGAAAGCGTGATTGGTGAGCTGGATATCCTGTACATGACCCGGGTTCAGAAAGAGCGTTTCGACGAATCAGAGTACGCACACATCAAATCGGCCTACGTGCTGACTGCCGCGACCCTGGCGGATGCCAAACCAAACCTGAAAGTGCTGCACCCGCTGCCACGGGTAGACGAGATCACCACCGACGTGGATAAGACCCCGCACGCTTACTACTTCGAGCAGGCCAACAACGGCGTTTACGCCCGTGAAGCCCTGCTGGCACTGGTATTGAACGAAACGCTGTAATTGGAGGAATTAAACATGGCAAAACAGAATCAGTTACAGGTAGAAGCGATTTGCAACGGCACCGTCATTGACCACATCCCGGCACACATTGGTATCAAGGTGCTTAAGCTGTTTGATATGCAAAACAGCGGCGAGCGCGTTACTGTTGGTCTGAACCTTCCTTCTTCAGCGCTGGGCCACAAAGACCTGCTGAAGATTGAAAACGTGTTCATCACTGAAGAACAGGCACAGAAACTGGCGCTGTACGCTCCGAACGCGACCGTGAATCAGATTGAAGACTACCAGGTCGTGAAGAAGCTGGCCCTGAGCCTGCCGGAGAAGATCACCGGTGTCTTCGCCTGTCCGAACAGCAACTGTATCTCACACAACGAACCGGTAGACACCAGCTTCACCCTGCTGACCCGCGGTGAAGATGTCCGCCTCAAGTGTAAATACTGCGAAAAAGCCTTCTCACGCGATGTGATGAAAGAGATCTGAGATCAGAAAGGCACCGGTTAATCCGGTGCCATTTCCGCGCAAGGTCACAATTCTGCGCATCCCCTGCTGCAAATTACACGAAACTGACTTGCGGCAATAATGTTATGTTATTACATTAATTCTCTTTATAAATGTGACCCTGTTTTAAATGCACTCAAAAAAGCTGGCCATTTCGCTGCTCGCGTGTGCTCTGGTTATCTGGCTGGGGTTTGCTTACGCACACCATCAGACCGAACTCCACCACGAGCCGCACCCTGAGCATATCTGTCAGCTGTTTTCCGTCGCCAAGCATGGCAGCAGCTTTGCCCTGCCGGTGGTAGCAGTGCTTTTAAATATCACCCTTGCACCACTGCAAGCCGCCCGCCCGCTTACGGGAAGGTCGGTTCCGTCGCAACAAGCCCGTTCTCCGCCCTGTTATTTCTGAATTTTATCTTACACTTACACTCAATTCAGATTAATAAGGCAACAAAATGAAAAACGTATTCGCCCTCTCTCTTATCAGCACCGCATTCCTGTCAGCCGGCGCTGTCGCCGATGACCATTTCCGTCAGCATGATGCGCACGTACACGGTGTGGTTGAAATGAACATCGCCCAGGATGGCAGCGAGCTGCTGTTTGAAATCACCGCTCCTGGCGCGGATGTAGTGGGCTTCGAGCACGCTCCAAAAAATGATGAGCAAAAGGCGCAGCTGGAGAAAGCGGTCAAACTGCTGAACCAGCCAGAGCAGTTGCTGGCGATCAACTCAGACGCCGGGTGTAAAGCGGCCCATATCAGCGTCAGCCACACCCTGGAACATGGTGACCATGATCATCATGATGATCATAAACACGATGAGCATCATGACCACGACCACGACAAGCATGATCACGATGAACACCACGACCACGACCACGACCACGACCACGACCACGACCACGACCACGACCACGACCACGGCGAGTTTACCCTTGAGTACCACTACCAGTGCAACAACATCGCCGCACTGGAGCAGATCGACACTCAGTGGTTCAGCCACTTCGGCAACACGGAAGAAATCAGCGTTAATATGATCACTGACAGCAAACAGCTGGCGACTGAACTGAACAAAAACAGCCACAAAATCTCACTGTAAGCTGTTACCGCTGGCCGGGTTTCAGCCCCGGTCAGCGCCTGTTCCACTCTTATCAGGAGAGAGTTAAACCATGTCAGTTGAAAACCAGACTCCGCGTCAGCCGATCGTAGAGATCTCTGCGCTCGAATACCGCTGGGCGGAGGGCAAGCCGCTCACCCTGGCGATAGACGAGCTGAGCGTCATGCCTAACGAGCGACTGTTTATCAAAGGCCCGAGTGGCTGCGGAAAATCCACCCTGCTTGGCCTGCTGACCGGGATCAACCAGCCGGAAAAAGGCGGCCTTAAAGTATTGGGCCAGGATCTCGCCTCACTGTCAGGCAGTGAGCGGGATCAGTTTCGTGCAAATCACATAGGCTATATTTTTCAGCAATTTAATCTGCTTCCTTACCTTTCGGTACTGGATAACGTGATCCTGCCGTGCCACTTCTCCACGCTGCGCAAGCAAAAGGCCGGCAATGACCTGGCCGCACGCGCCAGAGAGCTGCTGACCCGGCTCAAGCTGCCGGAAGAGCTGATGCACGCGCCGGTCGCCGAGCTGAGTATCGGCCAGCAACAACGCGTCGCTGCCGCCCGTGCCCTGATAGGTCACCCTGAACTGCTGATCGCCGATGAGCCAACCTCCGCGCTGGATCACGATAACCGGGAAGCCTTTATCCAGCTGCTGATGGAAGAAGCCCGCCAGGCCGGCACAACCCTGGTGTTTGTCAGCCACGACCCGACGCTGGAAAAACTGTTCGACCGGACCATCGACCTCCCCCAACTTAATCAGGCCATGAGGAAAGCATCATGAGTGCCATTATTCGTCTGGCGTGGAAAAGCCTGATAAACCGTAAAGCCACCGCGCTGCTGACTGTACTGACCGTCGCCATCTCCGTTGTACTGCTGATGGGCGTGGAACGGATCCGCACCCAGGCCAAAGCCAGCTTCTCCAATACCGTCTCAGGCACCGATCTGATCGTTGGCGCGCGTTCCGGTCAGGTTAACCTGCTGCTCTACTCGGTATTTCGTATCGGCAATGCCACCAATAACATCGACTGGAAAAGCTTTAAAGAGTTCAGCCAGAACCGCTCGGTCAAATGGGCGATCCCGATGTCACTGGGAGACTCCCACCGCGGCTTCCGGGTGCTCGGCACTAACCAGGACTATTTCAAATACTTCCGCTTTGGCAAGAAACAGCATCTCAGCCTGAGCGATGGCAGGCCATTCGAATCCCTGTTTGAAACGGTGATCGGCGCGGACGTCGCGAAAGAACTTGGCTACAAAGTAGGGGATGAGATCATCATCGCCCACGGGATCAGCGATAAAGCCTTCAACCGTCACGACAATCTGCCGTTTAAGATCGTGGGGATCTTCGACCCGACCGGTACACCGGTAGACAAAACTGTCCACGTCTCGCTTGAAGCGATCGAAGCGATCCACGTTGGCTGGGAATCCGGTGCCAGACTGGGCGATACCCCGGATGCGAAACAGCTGGAAAACGTGGCCTTCGAACCGAAACAGATCACTTCATTTATGCTGGGACTGAAGTCGAAGATCCGCACCTTTGCCCTCCAGCGTCAGATCAATACCTACAGCAAAGAGCCGCTGACCGCGATCCTGCCCGGCATTGCCCTGCATGAGCTGTGGAGCATGATGTCAGTCGCCGAACAGGCGCTGCTGGCCGTATCTGTGTTCGTAGTGATCGCCGGACTGCTGGGGATGCTCAGCAGCCTGCTCACCAGCCTGCAGGAGAGGCGGCGTGAAATGGCAATACTCCGCGCCATGGGTGCGCGGCCAAAGCACATCTTCTTTTTGCTGATCAGCGAAGCCAGTGTGCTGACTTTCGCCGGGATTGGTGCCGGTGTCAGCCTGCTCTATATGGGGCTGGCGGCTATCCGGCCTTTTGTCGCCCAGCACTACGGCATTGTGCTGGAGCTTACCACCATCAGCTCCCATGAATGGCTGCTGCTTGGTCTGGTTCAGTTTGCCGGAATAGTGATAGGATTAATCCCGGCATTTCGCGCTTACCGCCAGTCTCTGGCCGACGGCATGACCATCAGAATTTAAGGAAAATTGAGCAATGAAAAAACTCTTTGCGACACTGCTGTGCGCACTGACCATGCTGACCCTGCCAACAGGGATGGCGACCGCGGCAGACGATGTGCTGACGCTGGACTGGATAGACCTTATCCCGGAAGCGGAACGAAATCAGTTTGATAACAGTGGTATGCCGATGGTCGAGCACAGCGGTGACAAAGCCCTGCAGTCCAAAGTGGGCAATGTTCGTCCGGAGCTGAACGGAAGCCAGGTACGCATTCCTGGCTTTGTGATCCCGCTGGAAGGTGACGATCAGAAAGTAACAGAGTTTCTGCTGGTGCCTTACTTTGGTGCCTGTATCCACGTACCGCCACCGCCACCAAACCAGATCATCTATGTGAAGTTTGAAGAGGGTGCGCCAATCCACCAACTGTGGGATGTGATCTATGTGGTCGGTACCCTGAAGACCGAAACCGTCAACTCAGATCTGGCGGAAACCGGCTACCTGATCGATGGCATCCGGATTGAAGAGTACGACGACATGTAACAGCGCTTCAGGTTAGTCACGCGGTGCTGGTCACAGCAGCAGATAACGGCCCAGCCAGGCCAGCACCGCGACATAAATCACCACCAAAAGAAACAGTGAGAGCCACCTGCGATAATTGGTACGCTTAAAACTCATAGGCCCTCCCAATTAACTTCTGAGCAACAATTTTAACAAACAACCCAATTCCGCAACAGCGAAAAATCTTGATAAAGTTCCAGGTTATTTGAGCGAAATCAGCCTATTGTTATTCAGTCAGTTAGAATAGCGGTAACTCGTTTCAGGAACTTCACATGGCAGAGACCCGTAAACCCGTCACCATCGACCAGCCCGCCGGCAGCGCCAGTACCAGTGGCACCACCACAACAAACGGCAGCAGCAAACGCAAGAGCAGCTACATTAAAGACAGCGCCAGCCGGGTGATGCAGATCGCCGAAGAACACGGCCTGGGAGCCCTGCTGCAGGACAATGCCGCGGCCGCCACCACGACCCTGCTCGACCGGGCGATTGCACGGCAGAAAAAGCGTCAGGAGCAAAGGCAGAAGAACCTGGAGAAGATCCTCAAGTACGCCCATGCCAGCTGCCGGGATGAAACCGCCGGTGAACCGGATGCCGACTGGCTGCACCGCTTTTTTGATATGGCCCAGGAGATCCACAACCCGGCGATGCAGAAACTGTGGAGCCAGGTACTGAAAAGAGAGATCACCAATCCGGGCGCGACCTCGATGAAAGCGCTGATGATCTTAAAAGACATGTCGCCGAAAGAGGCGCAAACCCTGCAGCGCGCCTCCTCACTGGCGTGCAGCTTTGGCGGTGACCACAGCAAAAAACTGCTGCTGGGTTACCGCTCCAAAGGCGGGCTGCTTGACTTCTACAAGCGTGAAACAACCAACTCGGTTAACCTCGGCAGCCACCAGCTGCCCTACTCCAGCCTGCTGCACCTGATTGAGCTGGGACTGCTGCTCGGCACCGAACTGGAGTCTGGCGAAGTGGACTTCGACCCGGCGCTGGTGCTCAGCTACCAGGGAAAGCAGCTGGCACTGCAGCCAATGAGCAAGGGGATCCGCCTGGTCTATTACCGCTTCAGCCCGACCGGGGATGAACTGTGTAACCTGCTCGGCAACCGTCCCAACATGGGCTATTACGACCAGCTGGTCGCCCTGCTGAGCCAGAAGTTCACCCTGCAGAGCGATGCGGGCAGTATGGTGGATGAAAGCGCATAACTCTCAGACAGGCCACTTTTCAGGAAGATGTTGAACACAGACACGCATGAACCCATCCATGGGGCTCCACCTTACCATCCATGGTAAGGAGGGTCTGCTTATCAACATCTACCTGTAATCCGCTCAACGACCAGGAAGGCAGATAATCTCTCTTGCTGATAACTGTTCGAGGCAGTGATCCACCAGCTGATCAACCGACAGTTCTCCCGCCGCCAGATCGATCTCCGGGCTGAGCGGCGCTTCGTACTCTGAGTCGATCCCGGTAAAGTCCGGGATCTCCCCGGCACGGGCTTTTTTATACAGCCCTTTGGGATCCCGCCGCTCACACTCCGCCAGCGACGTATTCACGAACACTTCAATAAACTCACCCTCAGGCAGGAGTTCACGCACCATCTGTCGTTCTGCCCGGTGAGGAGAGATAAACGCCGACAGCACAATCAGCCCGGCGTCCGCCATCAGTTTGGCCAGCTCCCCAATACGGCGAATATTTTCCCGCCTGTCCTGTGAAGAGAATCCAAGGTCGCGGCACAGACCGTGGCGCACATTATCCCCGTCGAGCAGGTAGGTATGGTAGCCAAGCCCGGTCAGACGGCTCTCCAGCGCTCCGGCGACCGTGGATTTACCCGCACCGGACAGGCCGGTAAACCACAGCACAGCCGGGCGCTGGCGCTTTTGCTCAGCGCGCTGCGCTTTGGTTACGTTATGCTGGTGCCACACCACGTTGGCATCGACTGCAGTCATCCTTGTTATCCTTCAGTTTGTTAAAAGGGAAAAAAGTACGGGATCAGGGTCAGAACCAGCAGCGAATAGACCAGCGAGACCGGCAGGCCAAGGCGCAGATAGTCACGCAGCTGATAGTTACCCACGCTGTAGACCAGCAGGTTGGTCTGATACCCGTAAGGGGAAAGAAAACTGGCGCTGGCGCCAAACAGCACCGCCATAATGAACGGCATAGGATCGACCCCGTAGCCCAGCGCCATACTGTAGCCAAGCGGAAACGCCAGCGCCGCAGCGGCGTTATTGGTCACCAGCTCGGTCAGTACCAGGGTGAGCAGGTAAGTCGCCACCAGCGCACCATATACACCCCAGCCGTTAAATGCGCTGATAAACAGCCCGCCAATCGAGGCCGACAAGCCTGAACTGGTCATCAGCTGCGCCAGAGTCAGCGCGCCGCCAACGATCACCACAATATCGAGCGGAAAGCGTCGTCTCAGCTCAGACAGCCCAACGATCCCAAGCGCCACCATCGCCAGCAGAAACACCGCCAGACTCTTCAGAAGCGGCACCCACCCCGCCAGTGCCAGTGCAATCGAGAGGCCAAAGCCTCCCATCACCAGTGCAGACTTAGTGGCATCGAGCCGGGCCGCTGAGTCCAGCTCACTGACCAGCACAAACTCGCGACTCAGCGCCTGGCGGTGGGCAGCAAAACCTTTACCCGGCACCAGCACAAGGGTATCCCCGGCGGCGAGGGCAATATTACCCAGCCCGCCTTCAAGGCGCTCGTGGCCACGGCGAATCGCGACGACCACCGCATCAAACCGGTCACGGAAATGGCTGCTCTTAAGGGTTTTGCCGCGGATAGAAGCCGAAGAGCCAACCACCGCCTCGATAAACCCCTGGCCATTAAGGTGATGCTGGCCAAACAGGGTCAGGCCCGGGATCTCCTGCAGGGTGGCAACGCTCTCCACGTCACCACAAAACAGCAACCGGTCCCGCTCCTGCAACACAAAATCCGGCCCGACAGACGCATAGGTTTTGCCTTCCCGGATCACCTCTGCCAGGTAGAGCTTTCGCAGTGCACGCAGATTGTTCTGCGCCACACTTCGCCCGACCAGCGCAGAACCCGCTTCAACCCTGGCTTCAAGGAAATATGGCAGCTCATCCTGGTTATCATCGTCATTACTTGGCAGCAGATAGGCGAGCGGGATCAGGATCAGCAGCCCTCCCGCCAGTACTGACAGGCCGATCAGGGTCGGGGTAAAAAAGCCCAGTCCGGGCAGACCGGCGTCTTCAACGAAGCTGTTGATGATCAGATTGGTTGAAGTACCTATAAGAGTAAGAGTACCACCGAGGATCGCCGCATAACTCAGCGGCAATAGCAGCCTCGAAGGAGAGTGTTGCTGATTGCGTTTGATCGCGCCGATCAGCGACACCACTACCGCAGTATTATTGGTAAATGAAGAGAGCAGCGCAGTAGACACCCCGAGCTTGGCGACCACCTCACCCAGCCGGCCACCGGTGATCCGGCGGCTGACCCAGGTGATCAGCAGGGTTTTCTCCAGCGCGCAGGAAGCCAGCACCAGCAGCACCAGGGTAAGCAGGGACGGGTTGGTAAAATTGGCGCTGATCGAACCGAGATCACTCAGTCCGGTCAAAAAGGCCAGCATAGCCGCCGCCGCGAACAGGCTGGCCGGTTTTATCCGGGTCAGCAGCAGGCACGCGACGATCGCCACCAAAATTGCCAGTACGGTTCCCTGCTCCAGATTCATCCCTGCACTCCGTGCTTACAGCTGACGCAGATCTTTGGCATCCCAGTGCGGGAAGTGCCGGCGGATCAGTGCGTTCAGCTCAAGTTCAAACTCAGAATAGTCCGATCCGGCTGCCTGCTGATTTTCAAGCCGTCTGCGGATCATCCCCGCGCCAACGGTTACATTGGTCAGGCGGTCAATGACGATAAAGCCACCGGTATCCTGGCTGTCAAAGTAGCGGTCCAGTGCCACCGAATCGGTAAAGTGCCATTCACACAGACCGATGCCGTTGAGCGGCAGTGCATCCGCTTCATGCTCACTCAGTTGGTTAATGTCGTACTGGTGAACAATACGTGACACCTCGCCCACGGTTTTCTTACCCGCGACTTTGATGTCATAAGCACGGCCCGGCTCAAGTGGCTGTTCGGTCATCCACACCACATCCGCCAGCACCTGGTTGGTGGATTTGATTTCCGAGTCCGCCAGCACAATCAGGTCACCGCGGCTGATGTCGATTTCATCGCCCAGAGTCAGGGTCACTGCCTGCCCGGCATGGGCGGTCTCTAAATCGCCGTCAAACGTTACGATACGTTCAATGACCGAAGTCTTGCCGGACGGCAGGGTTTTCACCGCATCGCCCACTTTGACCTGACCGGACGCGATGGTGCCGGCAAAGCCGCGAAAATCGAGGTCCGGACGGCTGACGTACTGAACCGGGAAGCGGAACGCGCCGTCGTTCTGACGCTGGCCCACTTCCACGCTCTCAAGCAGATCCAGCAAAGCCGGTCCCTGATACCATGGGGTATGGGCGCTCTTTTCCACCACGTTGTCGCCATCGAGCGCCGACAACGGCACCAGCTCAATGTCGATCCCTTCAGGCAGCTTTTGGGCAAACGTCAGATACTCTTCTGAGATCTCATCAAAGCGCGCCTGGTCAAAGCCCACCAGATCCATCTTGTTCACTGCCACGATAAAGTGACGGATCCCGAGCAGACCGGCGATAAAGGAGTGACGCCGGGTCTGATCCAACACGCCTTTGCGGGCATCGATCAGGATCACTGCCACATCACAGGTTGATGCGCCGGTGGCCATGTTTCGGGTGTACTGCTCGTGTCCCGGAGTATCGGCGATAATGAACTTACGCGTCTGGGTCGAGAAGTAGCGGTACGCCACGTCGATGGTGATCCCCTGCTCACGCTCGGCCTGCAGGCCGTCTACCAGCAGTGCCAGGTCTGGTTTTTCGCCGGTGGTGCCGACACGCTGGCTGTCCGAATGCACCGCCGCCAGCTGATCTTCGTAGATCTGTTTTGAGTCATGCAGCAGTCGACCGATAAGGGTACTCTTGCCGTCATCCACCGAGCCACAGGTCAGAAACCGCAGCAATGATTTGTTCTGGTGCTGGTCGAGATAGCCCTCGATCCCCAGCTGCGCCAATTGCGCTTCTACCGCACTGTTCATGTCATTATTCCCTTAAATCAGAAGTAACCCTGGCGCTTTTTCAGCTCCATCGATCCGGACTGATCGTGGTCGATCGCCCGCCCCTGGCGCTCACTTGAAGTCGCTACCAGCATCTCTTCAATAATCCCGGTCAAAGTGTTGGCCTCAGACTCAATCGCACCGGTCAGCGGATAGCAGCCGAGGGTACGGAAACGCACGCTGCGCTGCTCCACTTTCTCGCCCTCTTCGAGCTCCATCCGCTCGTCATCGACCATGATCAGCATGCCGTCACGCTCGACCACCGGGCGCTTGTCCGCCAGGTAAAGCGGCACAATCTCGATGTTTTCCAGATAGATGTATTGCCAGATATCCAGCTCAGTCCAGTTAGAGAGCGGGAACACCCGGATGCTCTCACCTTTGTTGACCTGGCCGTTATAGGTACGCCACAGTTCCGGACGCTGGTTTTTCGGGTCCCAGCTGTGGTTTTTGTCACGGAAGGAGTACACCCGCTCCTTGGCGCGGGATTTCTCTTCGTCGCGGCGGGCACCACCAAAAGCAGCGTCAAAACCGTGCTGATTGAGCGCCTGCTTCAGCCCCTGGGTTTTCATAATATCGGTGTGTTTGGAAGAGCCGTGCACAAACGGGCTGATGCCCATCGCCAGGCCTTCCGGGTTTTTGTGCACCAGCAGGTCAAAACCGTACTTCTCAGCAGTACGGTCACGAAACTCGATCATCTCGCGAAACTTCCAGTCGGTATCGACGTGCAGCAGCGGGAACGGGATCTTGCCCGGGTAAAATGCCTTGCGTGCCAGGTGCAGCATCACCGAGGAGTCTTTACCGATTGAGTAGAGCATCACCGGGTTATCAAACTCGGCCGCCACTTCGCGGATAATATGGATGCTCTCAGCTTCCAGCTGTTGCAGGTGGGTCAGTCTTTGCTTGTCCATGTTGATTTTCTTCCTTTAAATGGCGGCTTGTGCCTGTACCGCTGACTGAGGGGGTAGCTGCGAAGAGGTCTGAAACCAGCTCAGCTGAGAAGCCAGGCTGACCACTTCACCGACAACGATCAGCGCCGGTGATTCAGCGTCTTTTGCCAGCTCTGCCAGCTCACTCAGTGTGCCGGTCAGTACTTTCTGGTTTTGTTGGGTACCGCGTTCGATGACCGCGACAGGGGTTGAGGCCGCGCGGCCATGTTCAATAAGCTGAGCCTGAACGTTCGCGGACTTCATCAGCCCCATATAGATCACCAGGGTCTGTTTACCGCGGGCGAGCGTTGACCAGTCGAGCTGGTCGCTGCCCGGTTTGAGGTGACCGGTGATAAACATCGCAGACTGAGCGTAATCACGGTGAGTCAGCGGGATCCCGGCATAAGCGGTTGCCCCGGCTGCGGCAGTGATGCCTGGTACCACCTGAAACGGAATGCCCGCCTCTGCCAGTACCTGCAGCTCTTCGCCACCGCGGCCAAAAACAAACGGATCGCCACCTTTGATCCGTACCACCCGGTATCCCTGGCGGGCAAAATCAGCCAGCAGCTGGTTGGTTTTCTCCTGCGGCACACTGTGATGTCCGGCCCGCTTGCCCACACACACCAGCACCGCCTGATCAGATACCAGCGCCATGATCTCGTCTGAAACCAGATAGTCATACAGCACCACATCCGCCTGTTGCAGCAGGCGCAGCGCTTTTACGGTCAGAAGGTCAGGGTCACCGGGGCCGGCGCCTATAAGCGCAACTTCACCACGGGCCAGGCTCGCTTTGCTGCCTTTTCCGGGGATCACTCTCGGTTTGGGAAAGGGGGTCAGGTTGTGTGATTGTTCCGTCATCACTGCTCATCCATGCTCTGTGTTAGGCGTTCTCTGTTGATGGCATTATGACCAGCTGACGTTATTACCTGAAATTCTAAAATTTCATTTTTTATTCGAAAAGCTGATAAGCAAGATTTCACACCGGGAATCCGACCAAGGCATTCCATTTAACTCAGATATGAAACGCTTCATCGGCCGGGTGCATATTTTGTACTGCGGTTAACACTTTGGCACATCAATGCTTAACGGCGATCACAGTTAAAAAAGTTGCAATGCAAGCGTTACATTACTTTTTGTTACATTAGCCGTGACTTATCACTCAATGGAGCAAAACATGAAACTGGCTGTTAAACCTATCTCCCTCGCAGTACTCAGTGGCATGCTGATGGTCGCCGGACCGGCTATGGCGGACACCATCAAACTACGGATCATCGAAACCACCGATATTCACACCAACCTGATGGACTACGACTACTACAAAGACAAACCATCACAGAAGATCGGTCTGGCCCGCGCCGCGACCCTGGTAAAAGAAGCACGCGCAGAAGCAAAAAACAGCGTGCTGGTCGATAACGGTGACCTGCTTCAGGGCAGCCCTATGGGCGACTACATGGCCGCCAAAGGGATCAAAACCGGTGAAGTTCACCCGGCTTACAAAGCGATGAACCAGCTGGGTTACGATGTGGGTAACATCGGTAACCACGAGTTCAACTACGGCCTGGACTTCCTGCTGGAAAGCATCAACGATGCGGACTTCCCGTACGTCAACGCCAACGTGTTTGATAAGAAAACCGGTGAGCACTTCTTTAAGCCATACATCATCAAGACTCACACCTTTACCGATACCGACGGGCAGGCGCATGAAATCAAAGTCGGCTACATCGGCTTTGTACCGCCTCAGATCATGGTATGGGACAAGAAGAACCTGGAAGGCAAAGTCTTCGCCAAAGACATCAAAGAAACCGCTGAGAAGCTGGTTCCTCAAATGAAAGCAGAAGGCGCTGACGTGATTGTTGCCGTACCTCACTCAGGTCTTGCCAGCGAACCGCACAAAACCGGCGCAGAAAACTCGACTTACTACCTGGCGGACGTAGAAGGCATCGATGCGATTGCCTTTGGTCACTCACACGCGGTCTTCCCGGGTAAAGGCTTTGACAACATTCAGGGCGTAGACAACAAGAAAGGCACCATCAACGGCGTTGCCGCTGTGATGCCAGGCCGCTGGGGCAGCCACGTGGGCGTGATGGACCTGGTTCTGGAGAAAAAAGACGGAGCGTGGGATGTGACCGGTGCGCAGACCGAAGCCCGCCCTATCTACGACAAGAAAGCGAAGAAATCTCTGGCCGATGCGGATAAAGGCATCCTGACAGCGCTGGAAGCAGACCACAAAGGCACCCGAGACTTTGTTAACCAGCCTATCGGTAAAGCCAGCGATGTGATGTACAGCTACCTGGCACTGGTTCAGGACGATCCAACCGTACAGATCGTTAACCTGGCTCAGAAAGACTACGTTGAGCGCTTTATCCAGGGCGATCCGGATCTCGACGGTATGCCGGTTCTGTCTGCCGCTGCACCATTCAAAGCCGGCGGCCGTAAGAACGACCCGGCTAACTTTACCGAAGTAGAGTCCGGCCAGCTGACATTCCGTAACGCAGCGGACCTTTACCTCTACCCGAATACCCTTGTCGCACTGAAGATGACGGGTAAAGAAGTAAAAGAGTGGCTGGAGTGCAGCGCCGGTCAGTTTAAGCAGATCGACATCAACTCGACCCAACCTCAGCACCTGATTGACTGGGACGGCTTCCGTACCTACAACTTCGACGTGATGGATGGCGTAACCTACCAGATCGACATTACCAAACCAGCCAAGTACGACGGTAACTGTAAAGTGGTTAACGCGGATGCAGAGCGTGTCGTTGGCCTGACCTTCCGTGGCAAGCCAATCGACCTTAAGCAGGAGTTTATCGTTGCGACCAACAACTACCGCGCTTACAGCAACAAGTTCCCGGGCACAGGCAGCGAGTTTGTGGCGTTCGATTCTCCGGACGAAAACCGCAGCATCGTGGCAGACTACATCACGCGCGTGAGCAAAGAGAAAGGTCAGGTTGTGCCAAGTGCTGACAACAACTGGTCATTTGCACCAATCAACAGCAAGGTGAAACTGGATATCCGTTTTGAAACCTCTCCGGGCGAAAAAGCGGCGCAGTTCATCAAAGACAAAGCGCAATACCCGATGGAGCGTGTTGCTACCGACGATGTTGGCTTCGGCGTCTACCGTCTGGATCTGCAAAAATAGTCCAATACCCTGTACAATCAAAACCGCAGCTCCGGCTGCGGTTTTTTTTGATAAGGAGAGTGATGTGCACCGGTTTATGCAGCAGCTTGAGCTGTTTGGTTTTACCCCGTCAGAGCAGGAAGAAATCGCTCAGGCCGCCACAGAGCTGGAACTGCCCACACGCCATATCCTGACGGCTCAGGGAGAAGTGGCCACTCACATCTATTACATCCTCGATGGCCTGTGCCATGCCTGCTACCTGACCGAAGATGGCAAACAGTACAGCAAGGAGTTCTGCTGGGAACAGGACTGGGTAATTGGCTTTGAGAGCCTGATTCGTCAGCAGCCTTCTCCTTATCTTCTGGAAACCCTGACACCGGTTACCCTGCTCTGCCTTCCGGTTGAAACCCTGCAACGCTGGCGGGATGAACGTCATCCCCTGTATATAAAACTGCTTGAAACTCAGCTGATGTACAAAGAGAACAAAGAACGCTTTATGCTGCTGCATACACCTGAAGAGCGCTATGAACTGTTCTGCCAAAGCTTTCCTGCTCTGGAAGCGCGCATTACTGACAGCCAGATTGCATCCTACCTTGGGATCACTCCGATAAGCCTCAGCCGGATAAAAAAACGACTGAAACTTAACAAAGGTTAACGCCAGCCCGGGAAAAAGGTGCCTATACTCCCCATTCAACCTGAGGAGTAACTATGTACCAGTGGAAATGCCTGTCTTTTGACGAACTGACCAATCACGAACTCTACGATCTGCTCAAACTAAGAGTGGACGTATTCGTGGTAGAACAGACCTGTCCCTATCCGGAACTTGATGACAAAGACAGGGCAGAAGGCACCCGTCACCTGCTGGGCTATAAAGACGATCAGCTGATCGCCTGCGCCCGTCTGCTGGGCAGGGATATCAGTTACCCGGGCCATACCAGTATTGGCCGGGTCGCCACCGCGCAGGAGTGCCGGGGCAATGGTCTTGGCCACGAGCTCATCCGTCAGGCTCTGGCTTCCATGACGCAGTACTTCCCGGACCAGCCAGTAAAAATCGGTGCCCAGGCTCACCTCGAAGCTTTCTATCAGGGCTATGGCTTTGTTACCTGCAGTGAACCCTATCTGGAAGACGGCATTCCCCATATCGACATGGTTAAGGCGTGAGATTGATAAGGCCACTTTCTGCTTTCAGTCAGGCCCTGCTGCTGCTGATCCTGGGTAACCTGCTGGCATCCCTGTCTGACGTGTCGGTCAAAATGCTCGACGGCGGCATTTCACCGTTTCAGTATATGTTCATCCGTCAGCTGCTCGGCCTGATGCTGGTGCTGCCATTCTGGCTGCGTCTGCCCAAAGCGCAGCAGGCCGTTGGCAGCTGGAAGCTGAACGCCTTTCGCGCTCACCTGGTGATTGCCGGAAGCGGCTGCATGATGGTAGCGGTCACTTACTTACCCCTGGCTACCGCCAACGCCGTGTTCTACGCCGCTCCGGTACTGATGTTGCCGCTGTCGGTATGGCTGCTGGGGGAAATTCCTGCCAGGCGTAAAGTGCTGGCGACCCTGGTGGGATTCATCGGGGTACTGGTGGTACTCAGGCCATCCCAGTTCCACTGGGCAGCGTTGTTTGCCATGGGGACCGCAATGACCCTGGCACTGTTCAATATTCTGGTACGCAAACTGCCTTCCGGTCAGCCGGTCGTCACCACCCTGTTCTGGACCTGTCTGCTCTCCCTGCCGCTCTCCGGCCTGCTGGCCGCCTGGCAATGGGGCCCGATAAGCCTGAGCCAGCTGGGATGGGTTGCGGCCAGCTCAGTAGCGATACTGGCGTACAACGGCTGCGCGGTAATGGCGTATAAAAAAGTAGTCGCAAACCAGATAGCCATGGCGGAATACTCCGGGCTGGTGTTTGTCACCCTGTTTGGCATGATGTGGTTTGATGAAGTGCCGGACTGGCTGACCCTGGCGGGGATAGCACTTATTGTGCTGCCGATGCTGCCGGGTAAAAGCAAACGCCGGCAGGAAGCCGGCGATGAGATAAAAGAACAGGTATCTTAGCGCGTTCGGCCCCTGGTTACTTACTCCGGCCAAAACCACCATCAGAAAGACGGAAAAACATCACCGCACCGTCTTTCTTTTCGAGCTGGAGAATATCAAGCTCTCCGGCTTCGTTGAGCTTATAGCGTACCAGCTGGCCCTGCTTGATCCGGCTGAGGGGTTTATCGCTGCCTTCAATACTGGCCAGAGCATTCAGGTCGGCCATCGGCAGACCGTTAGAACGGAACACCTGCGCCAGGGTATCCCCGGCCTGCACGGTGTACTCTTTCCATGCGTCGGTTTTAGGCGGCACCACCACGCGTTCATTCTGCTGTTCACTCAGTCCGGTAGTATTAAGCGCGACCGTTTTACGCCCGCCCTCTTCCGGCACATCATCCACCTGCTGCGCTGGCTGCGGGGCAGGCAAAATCAACAGCACGGCGACGACCACGGCAAGAGCCGCAATCACGCGCTGATGGAGTTTTGGCAGTCGCTGACGATAGCCATCGGCTCTGGTTAAGGCACTGCGCCAGTCTGTATTTTTGCAGCGTGTCAGCCACTGCTGCCATACCGGTTCGGTCGGTTTTTTCCTGCGTAAACGTCGGTTCATTACTGATAACACCCGGGGCTGAATACGAATTCCTGAATCGAAACTACATATTGGCATTTAACGTTTCGCCATGCCAGCAGAACTGTTATCCTTTCCCCGCAACTTTTCGCAAAATTGACAGAAAAAAGAGAGACACAATGTCTGAAATCAAACTAGAGACAGTAGAGCAAAAAGCCAGCTACGGCATTGGTCTGCAAATGGGTCAGCAACTGGCTGGCAGCGGCCTGGAAGGTCTGAACGTTGACGCTATCGCTAAAGGTATCGCAACTGCTCTGACCGGCGACATGCCAGAGATCGAAGTTGACGAGATCAACAAAGCTCTGCAGGAACTGCACACCCGCGCTCAGTCTGCACGTGAAGAAGCTGCAAAAGCAGCAGCGGCTGACGGCGAAGCTTTCCTGAAAGACAACGCTCTGCGTCCTGAAGTAACCGTTCTTGAGTCTGGTCTGCAGTACGAAGTGATCACCGAAGGTACTGGTGAGATCCCAACTTCTGACAAGCAGGTTCGCGTTCACTACCACGGCGAACTGACTGACGGTACTGTTTTCGACAGCTCTGTATCACGCGGCCAGCCTGCTGAGTTCCCTGTAACCGGCGTTATCGCTGGCTGGGTTGAAGCTCTG
This sequence comes from Vibrio sp. 9-16B-A1, assembly GCF_056726165.1. NCBI lineage: Bacteria > Pseudomonadati > Pseudomonadota > Gammaproteobacteria > Vibrionales > Vibrionaceae > Vibrio > Vibrio sp. 9-16B-A1. The sequence goes on along the minus strand of NZ_JBSDZD010000021.1, from coordinate 17,615 downwards.
CAACTGATGCCTGTTGGCTCTAAGTGGAAACTGTACATCCCACAGGATCTGGCATACGGTGAGCGCGGCGCAGGTGCTGCTATCCCTCCGTTTGCTGCTCTGGTATTCGAAGTGGAACTGCTGGACATCCTGTAATCATTACCGGATTCTCAGTCATAAAGCGGTGCATTGCACCGCTTTTTTTGTATAGTGTTATCAAAACCTATAAGGATAACACTATGAAACGGATTACCCCTCCTCTCATTATTGGCCTGCTGGCCGCTTCTCTGCCTGCTCACGCATTCCTCAATCTGGGCGACAAAGAGGTCGACACCAAAGCACTTACTGCACTGGCGACCGATGCTCTGGACAGCCAGGCGCAGCAATCTCCCCTTGTGAACATGCTGACCGAGTCGCTGGATGTCAGCCCGGCTCAGGCCGCCGGTGGCGCAGGTGCCCTGCTCAGTCTGGCTAACAGCCAGCTTGGCAGTGAACAAAACAGCGAACTGGGCAGCCTGATCCCGGGTATGTCTCAGCTGACCGGAAGCAACGGCCTTACCGACATGATCACTAATATGGCCGGTGTAAATCAGGCATTTGAAAAACTGGGGCTGGATCCGGCTCTGATAAGCCAGTTCACCCCGCTGATCCTGAAATACCTGACCAGCCAGGGCGCAACGCAGGGACTGCTGGGCAGCCTGAGCTCACTCTGGCAATAAAACTGAGAGCCTGTCTGTAGACTCAGACAAGGCTGTTGACCCTCATCAGGTGGCTGTTGCATGCTTGATGAGTTAACCCGTTATCAAGGATGAATGATGAAAGACGATACCCTGGCCATACACCATGGCTACGAGACCGATCCAACCACCAAATCTGTTGCTACCCCAATCTACCAGACCGTTGCTTACGAGTTTGACAGCGCCCAGCACGGTGCAGACCTGTTCAACCTGGAAGTCCCGGGCAACATCTACACCCGGATCATGAACCCGACCAATGATGTACTGGAAAAACGTATGGCAGCGCTGGAAGGTGGTATTGGCTCGCTGGTGGTCAGTGCGGGCAGCGCAGCGATCAACTATGCGATCCTGACCCTTGCTCAGGCAGGCGACAATATCGTTTCAACCCCTCAGCTCTACGGCGGCACCTATACCCTGTTTGCTCATATGCTGCCAAACCAGGGAATCGGTGTGAAGTTTGCCAAAGACGACAAACCGGAATCACTGGCAGAGCTGATTGATGAGAACACCAAGGCGGTTTACTGCGAGTCTATCGGTAACCCGGCGGGTAACATCATCGACCTGGAGCGTGTTGCTGAGCTGGCCCACGCCAAAGGCGTGCCGGTGATCGTCGACAATACAGTAGCATCACCGGTACTGTGCAAGCCAATCGCGTTTGGCGCTGATATCGTGGTCCACTCCCTGACCAAATATGTGGGCGGACACGGCACCTCTCTCGGCGGGGTGATCGTCGATTCGGGTAAGTTCCCGTGGGCAGAGCACAAAGAGCGCTTCCCGGTGTTTAACCAGCCGGAGCCGTCATACCACGGCGTGGTGTACAGTGAAGCCTTTGGTGACGCCGCCTTTATCGGCCGCGCCCGGACCGTGCCGCTGCGTAATACCGGCTCAGCGCTCTCACCGATGAATGCCTTCATGCTGCTTCAGGGCATGGAGACCCTGCCACTGCGTATGGAGCGCCACTGTGAGAACGCGCTGAAAGTCGCACAATTCCTGCAGGAGCACGACAAGGTAAGCTGGGTAAGCTACGCTGGTCTGCCTGACTCTGAGTTCTACCCACTGGCTGAGAAGTATATGGGCGGCAAGCCTTCGGCGATCCTCTCTTTTGGTCTTAAAGATGGCTACGACGCGGGCGTGCGTTTCTATGATGCACTGAAGCTGATCAAGCGCCTGGTCAACATCGGCGACGCCAAAACCCTGGCCTGCCACCCGGCCTCAACCACCCACCGCCAGCTGGAGCCTGAAGAGCAGGCACAGGCAGGCGTCAGCCCGGAGATGATCCGTCTGTCGGTTGGTATCGAGCATATTGATGACATTCTGGAAGACCTGGATCAGGCGTTGAAGGCGTAAACGCTGGGCGCTGGGCGCTGGGCGCTGGGCGCTGGGCGCTGGGCGCTGCAAGATATTTCTAAAGCACTAATTGTAAGTCAAGGATTTCCTCCGGAACCCGGGGGAGTCCATGCCAAGAGCCCAGAGCCTAGGGCCAAGAGCCTTAAACGCAAAAAAGCCGCGCTTACGCGCGGCTTTTTGTTCTTACGAACTTTACTGATTACTCAGCAGCTTCTTCAGCAGCCGGGCGATCTACAAGCTCAATGTAAGCCATTGGAGCTTTGTCACCAGCACGGAAGCCAGCTTTCAGGATACGAGTGTAACCGCCCTGACGAGCAGCAAAACGTGGACCCAGTTCGTTAAATAGTTTTGCTACAACTTCGTTATCACGAGTGCGAGCAAATGCCAGACGACGGTTAGCAACGCTGTCAGTCTTAGCTAGTGTAATCAAAGGCTCAACTACGCGGCGCAGCTCTTTTGCTTTTGGCAAAGTAGTCTTGATAACTTCATGACGTACCAGAGAGCTAGCCATGTTGCTGAACATCGCTTTACGATGTGAGCTGTTGCGGTTGAGTTGACGACCACTCTTACGATGGCGCATGACCTAATCCTTCTAACTAGTATCGATTAATCTTCAGCGATAGACGCTGGTGGCCAGTTTTCCAGGCGCATGCCCAGAGAAAGACCACGTGATGCAAGTACGTCTTTAATCTCAGTAAGAGATTTCTTACCAAGGTTAGGAGTCTTAAGAAGCTCCACCTCAGTACGCTGTACAAGATCACCGATGTAGTGAATCGCTTCTGCTTTCAGACAGTTAGCAGAGCGAACTGTTAGTTCAAGATCGTCTACAGGACGCAGTAGGATCGGATCGAATTCCGGCTTCTCTTCTTTCTCTTCTGGAACACGGATGTCACGAAGATCAACGAAGGCATCCAGCTGCTCAGCAAGAATAGTTGCTGAACGACGGATTGCTTCTTCAGGATCCAGTGTACCGTTAGTTTCCATATCGATAACAAGTTTGTCCAGGTCAGTACGCTGCTCAACACGCGCCGCTTCAACTGCGTAGGCAATTTTGTCTACTGGGCTGAAAGTTGCGTCTACAAGCAGACGGCCGATTGGACGCTCGTCTTCTTCAGTGTGAATACGAGCAGAAGCTGGAACATAACCACGACCACGTTCAACTTTGATGCGCATAGCGATCTCAGCGTTGTCATCCGTCAGGTGACAAATTACGTGCTCAGGGTTAGCGATCTCTACATCACCATCATGGGTGATGTCACCTGCAACCACAGGGCCCGAGCCTGATTTGTTCAGAGTAATGAACACTTCATCTTTGCCTTCCGCTACTTTAACGGCCAGACCTTTCAGGTTCAGAAGGATCTCAAGGATATCTTCCTGTACACCTTCTTTGGTGCTGTACTCGTGTAGCACACCTTCAATCTCCACCTCGGTCACAGCGCAACCAGGCATAGAAGATAGAAGAATGCGGCGAAGAGCATTACCCAGAGTGTGGCCGAAACCACGCTCTAATGGCTCTAGAGTTACTTTTGCGTGTGTCGTGCTGATCTGTTCGATGTCAACAAGACGTGGCTTAAGAAATTCTGTTACAGAACCCTGCATTGTGTCCTCTCTTTAGTTTAAACCTTACTTAGAGTAAAGCTCGACGATCAGGTGTTCGTTGATGTCAGCAGACAGGTCAGCACGCTCAGGCATACGCTTGAAAGTACCTTCCATGTTGCTTGCATCGACTTCAATCCAAGTTGGTTTTTCGCGTTGTTCAGCAACTTCCAGAGCCGCTTTAATACGAGCCTGCTTTTTAGCTTTCTCGCGAATAGAAACAACGTCGTTAGCCGCAACTTTGAATGAAGGAACGTTTACAACTTTACCGTTTACCAGGATAGCTTTGTGGCTAACCAGCTGACGTGCTTCACAGCGAGTAGCGCCGAAGCCCATGCGGTAAACTACGTTATCAAGACGACCTTCCAGAAGCTGAAGCAGGTTTTCACCTGTGTTGCCTTTCAGACGTGCAGCTTCTTTGTAGTAGTTACGGAATTGTTTTTCAAGTACGCCGTACATGCGACGAACTTTCTGCTTCTCACGAAGCTGAACGCCATAATCAGATAGACGACCGCGACGAGCGCCGTGTACACCTGGTGCGTTATCAATTTTACACTTGGTATCAATCGCACGAACACCAGACTTAAGGAATAAGTCAGTGCCTTCGCGACGGCTAAGCTTCAGCTTAGGACCCAAATATCTTGCCATGTTCTTTCTCCAGTTTTCCTAGAAACGAAACGTTATACGCGACGTTTCTTAGGTGGACGACAACCGTTATGAGGGATCGGAGTCGCATCAACGATGTTAGTGATACGGAAACCCGCAGCGTTCAGAGCGCGGATAGTTGACTCACGACCAGGACCAGGGCCCTTAACCATAACTTCCAGGTTCTTCAGGCCATATTCTTTAGCCATTTCACCACAACGCTCAGCAGCAACCTGTGCAGCGAACGGAGTAGATTTACGAGAACCACGGAAACCTGAACCACCTGCAGTAGCCCATGCCAGAGCGTTACCCTGACGGTCAGTGATGGTTACGATTGTGTTGTTAAAAGAAGCATGGATGTGCGCTACGCCATCTGCTACTTGCTTGCGTACGCGCTTACGAGCGCGAGTTGGTTGTTTTGCCATTGTACTCTACCTTCCGATTATTTCTTGATCGGCTTGCGCGGACCCTTACGGGTGCGAGCGTTGGTTTTAGTACGCTGTCCACGTAGTGGTAGACTGCGACGATGACGAAGACCACGGTAACAACCAAGGTCCATTAGACGCTTGATGTTCATGGAAACTTCACGACGTAGATCACCTTCTACAGTGTACTTAGCTACACCATCACGCAGTTGATCGATCTGCTCTTCAGTTAGTTCACTGATCTTAACATTTTCAGCAATACCTACTTCAGCCAGGATAGCCTGTGAGCGGGTCTTACCGATACCGTAGATCGCAGTCAGAGCGATTACAGCATGTTTTTGATCAGGAATGTTAATGCCAGCAATACGGGCCATTATTCACTCCTAAGTGGTTCTATAAAAGAATTAGCCGCAGCAAAGCCCGTTTCGGATACGCTGCGGGATACTACTTCTTTTGCACGCAAAAGGTAGGCCGAGGAATATACTCGACACTACCTTATATTTCAAGTAAAAATTTCTGCTGATTAGCCTTGGCGCTGCTTGTGCTTTGGCTCACTGCAAATTACGCGAACGACACCGTTACGCTTAATGATTTTACAGTTACGGCAGATTTTTTTAACGGAAGCACGAACTTTCATTGCTAAACTCCGTAAATGAAATCTGTTAACTACCGCCGATTAACGGCCGTAGCCCTTCAGATTCGCTTTTTTCAACACAGAATCATACTGTTGTGACATCAGATGAGTCTGTACCTGTGCCATGAAATCCATGATTACTACCACTACGATAAGCAGTGAAGTGCCGCCAAAGTAGAAACGTACGTTCCACATGACCATCATGAACTCTGGGATCAGACAGATAAAGGTAATGTACAGGGCGCCCGCTAGGGTCAGTCGTGTCATCACTTTATCGATATATTTCGCTGTCTGCTCACCTGGGCGGATACCGGGTACGAACGCACCGGACTTCTTCAGGTTATCTGCTGTTTCACGCGGGTTGAATACCAACGCCGTGTAGAAGAAACAGAAGAAGATGATCGCTGCAGCATAAAGCATTACATACAGTGGCTGACCTGGGCTGAGGGCCAAAGACACGTCAGTTAAGAAACTGAGCGCGCTGTCCTCACCACCAGTGTTTCCGAACCACTGAGCCAGTGTTCCTGGGAACAGGATAATGCTCGATGCGAAAATCGCTGGAATAACGCCTGCCATGTTAATTTTCAGTGGCAGGTGTGTGCTTTGCGCTGCAAATACCTTACGACCCTGTTGACGCTTCGCGTAGTTAACAACGATTCGACGTTGACCACGCTCCATGAAAACAACGAAGTAGATTACAGCAAAAGCCAGTACACCGATTAGCAGCAGAAGAAGTACGTGCAATTCACCACGACGCGCTTGCTCAATAGTTTGTCCGATTGCCGAAGGCAACCCAGCAACAATACCTGCAAAGATAATCAGAGAAATACCGTTACCAATTCCACGCTCAGTAATCTGTTCACCTAACCACATCAGGAACATGGTACCGGTTACTAGACTGATGGTCGCAATCGGGATAAACATGGCTTGGCTCTCAGGGACAACCAAATTAGGGACCATGTTTGGTAAGCCGGTTGCAATACCAATTGCCTGGAATGTTGCAAGTACAAGCGTGCCATAACGCGTATATTGGCTAATCTTACGACGGCCTGCTTCGCCCTCTTTCTTGAGCTCAGCTAACGCAGGATGAACTACAGTTAGCAGCTGGACAACAATCGAGGCCGAAATATACGGCATGATGCCCAGTGCTAATATAGATGCACGCGAAAGTGCACCACCAGAGAACATGTTAAACATTTCAATGATGGTACCCTTTTGCTGATCGAACAAATCGGCGAGTACAGCTGCGTCAATACCAGGGATCGGCACAAAAGAGCCGGCGCGGAATACTAAAAGTGCACCAATTACGAATAACAAGCGCGACTTTAACTCTGCCACACCACTTTTTGCACTACTAAAATCTTGTCCTGGTTTTTTAGCCATCTGTACCTCATCCCTCGAGAATTATGCCTCGATTTTACCGCCTGCAGCTTCGATTGCAGCTTTAGCGCCTTTAGTTACGCGTAGACCTTTAACAGTCACAGCCTTGCTGATCTCACCAGAAAGAACAACTTTAACGAATTCGATGTTCTTAGTGATAAGGTTTGCAGCTTTCAGGCTGTTCAGGTCAATCACGTCAGCTTCTACTTTCGCCAGCTCAGCCAGACGAATTTCAGCGCTCACCAGGCTCTTACGAGAAGTGAAACCGAATTTAGGCAGACGCTGTTTCAGAGGCATCTGACCGCCTTCGAAACCTGGACGTACTTTACCGCCAGAGCGTGATTTTTGACCTTTGTGACCACGGCCACAAGTTTTACCAAGGCCAGAACCGATACCACGACCTACGCGCTTCTTAGAAGGCTTAGAACCCGCAGCCGGTGATAGAGTATTCAAACGCATTCTGATTACTCCTCAACTTTAACCATGTAGTAAACTTTGTTGATCATACCGCGTACGCACGGAGTATCTTCAAGTTCTACAGTGTGGTTGATACGACGAAGGCCAAGACCTTTCAGGCACGCTTTGTGCTTTGGCAGGCGGCCAATTGAGCTTTTAGTTTGAGTTACTTTAATAGTTGCCATGGTGTCTTACTCCGAAATATCTTCAACAGTTAGACCACGCTTAGCAGCAACCATTTCTGGTGACTTCATGCCGCTCAGACCGTCGATAGTCGCGCGAACGATGTTGATAGGGTTCGTTGAACCGTATGCTTTCGCAAGTACGTTGTGAACACCTACAACTTCCAGTACTGCACGCATCGCACCGCCGGCGATGATACCAGTACCTTCTGCCGCTGGCTGCATGTAAACTTTAGAGCCAGTGTGACGACCTTTCACCGCGTGGTGAAGAGTGCCATCGTTAAGCGCAACTGTAACCATGTTACGACGCGCTTTTTCCATTGCTTTCTGGATCGCAGCAGGTACTTCACGGGCTTTGCCGTAACCGAAACCTACACGACCGTTACCGTCACCAACAACTGTTAGTGCAGTAAAGCTAAAGATTCGACCGCCTTTAACCGTTTTAGAAACACGGTTAACAGCGATTAGCTTTTCTTGCAAATCTGTAGCTTGTGGTTGTTGTTCTTTAGCCATCATCAACCCTACCTTAGAATTTCAGACCAGCTTCGCGAGCAGATTCTGCCAGCGCCGCTACTCGACCGTGGTATTGGAAACCAGAACGATCGAATGCAACTGCAGCAACGCCTTTTTCAAGAGCGCGCTCAGCAACAGCTTTACCAACTGCCTTAGCTGCTTCGATGTTACCAGTGTATTTCACCTGCTCACGGATCGCTTTTTCTACAGTAGAAGCTGCAGCGATAACCTCAGAGCCGTTCGCTGCGATTACCTGAGCGTAAACGTGGCGAGGAGTACGGTGTACTACCAGGCGAGTTGCACCCAGTTCTGCAATCTTACGACGTGCACGTGTAGCACGACGGATGCGAGATGCTTTCTTATCCATAGTGTTACCTTACTTCTTCTTAGCTTCTTTAGTACGCACATTTTCATCTGCGTAACGAACACCTTTGCCTTTGTAAGGCTCAGGCTGACGGTAAGAACGAATGTCAGCCGCAACCTGACCAACTAGTTGCTTGTCACAACCGGTGATCACGATTTCAGTTTGGCTTGGACATTCAGCTTTAACACCCGCTGGCAGCTCGTGCTCAACTGGGTGAGAGAAGCCCAGGGTCAGGCCTACAGCGTTGCCTTTGATAGCAGCACGGTAACCAACACCCTTCAGGGTCAGCTTCTTGGTAAAGCCTTCAGTAACACCAACAACCATGTTGTTTACAAGAGCGCGAGCAGTACCTGCTTGTGCCCATGCGTTAGCAACACCTTCTTTTGGACCGAAGGTCAGGTTGTTTTCTTCCTGAGCGATAACTACTGCAGCGTTGAAAACGCGAGACAGTTCGCCTTTAGGACCTTTAACGCTTAGTTCCTGGCCGTTTAGTTTCACCTCTACGCCAGCTGGAATAGCGACAGGTGCTTTAGCAACACGAGACATGTTCTACTCCTTATTACGCTACGTAGCAGATGATTTCACCGCCAAGACCGGCTTTACGCGCAGCACGGTCGGTCATCAGACCCTTGGAAGTGGAAACTACAGCAATACCCAGACCACCCATTACAGATGGCAGCTCGCCTTTCTTCTTGTAAACACGAAGAGATGGACGAGAAACGCGCTGGATTTGCTCGATTACTGGTTTCGCCTGGAAGTACTTAAGGGTAACTTCCAGCTCTGGTTTAACTTCGCCGCTTACAGCGAAGTCTGCGATGTAACCTTCAGCTTTCAGTAGTGCAGCAATTGCAACTTTCAGCTTTGAAGAAGGCATTTTTACAGCAACTTTGTTTGCTGCCTGACCGTTACGAACGCGGGTCAGCATATCCGAAATCGGATCTTGCATGCTCATAGGTTTTACTCCAAATGATTAAAAGTGGCAATTACCAGCTAGCCTTACGAAGACCCGGAATCTCGCCTTTCATGCAAGCTTCACGAACCTTAATACGGCTTAGACCGAACTTACGTAGGTAACCGTGTGGACGACCAGTTTGGTTACAACGGTTGCGCTGACGTGATGCACTTGAATCACGTGGTAGTGATTGCAGTTTAAGAACTGCAGCCCAACGTTCTTCTTCAGATGCGTTTACATCGCTGATGATAGCTTTAAGCGCAGCGCGTTTTTCAGCGAACTGAGCTACCAGCTTTGCACGCTTAGCTTCGCGCGCTTTCATTGATTGTTTAGCCATAACAGTAACCCTTCACCTTACTTACGGAATGGGAAGTTAAAGGCAGCCAGCAGAGCACGGCCTTCCTCATCGGTGTTCGCAGAAGTCGTGATAGTGATATCAAGACCGCGTACACGATCGACTTTATCGTAGTCGATCTCCGGGAAGATGATTTGCTCGCGAACGCCCATGCTGTAGTTACCGCGTCCGTCAAAAGACTTAGCGCTAACGCCACGGAAGTCACGTACACGTGGAAGAGCGATGTTAATCAGACGCTCAAGAAAATCCCACATGCGTTCGCCACGCAAGGTTACTTTACAACCGATTGGGTAGCCTTCACGGATTTTGAAACCTGCAACAGATTTACGCGCTTTAGTGATAAGTGGCTTTTGACCAGAGATGGTCGCCATATCAGCAGCTGCGTTTTCCAGCAGTTTCTTATCGTTGATTGCTTCACCCACACCCATGTTCAGGGTGATCTTTTCGATTCTAGGGACTTGCATGACGCTTGTGTAGCTGAACTCTTTGGTCAGTTCAGCGACTACAGACGACTTGTAGTAATCATGCAGTTTCGCCATAGTAGAACTCCAAATTACTTCTATTAGTTAGAAACGGTTTCGCCGTTAGATTTAAAGAAACGAACTTTCTTGCCATCTTCGAAACGGAAACCGATGCGGTCTGCTTTGCCAGTAGCTGCATTGAAGATTGCAACGTTAGAAGCATCAATTGCTGCTTCCTGTTCAACGATGCCACCTTGTTGACCAAGAGCCGGTACAGGCTTCTGGTGTTTCTTAACAAGGTTGATACCTTCAACGATAACTTTACCGGTTGTCAGAACCTTAGTTACTTTACCGCGCTTGCCTTTATCTTTACCAGCAAGAACGATTACTTCGTCATTACGACGGATTTTAGCTGCCATTGTTGCCGCTCCTTACAGAACTTCTGGAGCCAGTGATACAATCTTCATGAATTTCGCGTTACGAAGTTCACGAGTCACTGGACCAAAGATACGTGTGCCGACTGGTTGCTCGGTAGTGTCGTTCAACAATACACAAGCGTTACGGTCGAAGCGAATGACAGAACCGTCTGGACGACGTACGCCTTTACGGGTGCGAACTACCACCGCCTTCAGTACATCACCTTTTTTCACTTTACCGCGAGGAATTGCTTCCTTCACTGTAACTTTGATGATGTCACCGATGTGTGCATAACGACGGTGAGAGCCACCCAGAACCTTAATACACATTACACTGCGAGCGCCTGAGTTATCAGCTGCGTCCAGCATACTTTGCATTTGGATCATGTTAGTGCTCCGCTAAATATTAAAAACTAGACCCTCACGGGTCGGGCTGCCTCTTTAATAAGGGCTGCGAATTGTACCACCCTTTTTTTAGATTGGGTAGCCAAAAAATAAGCGGCCCCAAAATTTTTTTGGAGCCGCTTGTTCATCGTATCAAAAGGAAATTAGTATTTCGCTTTTTCTACTACGCGTACCAGAGTCCAAGACTTAGTCTTAGACAGTGGACGGCACTCACGAACTTCAACAGTGTCGCCGATGCCACACTCGTTGTTTTCGTCATGTGCGTGCAGTTTAGTCGTGCGCTTTACGTACTTGCCGTAAATTGGGTGTTTCACCATGCGCTCGATTGCAACAACGATAGACTTGTCCATCTTGTCGCTGATTACACGACCTTGTTGAGTACGAATTTTGTCGCTCATTATGCGCCTGCCTTCTCAGTCAAAACAGTTTTCACACGTGCGATATCACGGCGTACAGCTTTCAGAGTATGAGTCTGCTGTAGCTGACCAGTCGCAGCCTGCATGCGCAGGTTGAACTGCTCACGCAGCAGATTCAGAAGCTCAGCGTTAAGCTCTTCAACGCTTTTTTCGCGTAGATCTTGTGCTTTCATCACATCACCTGCTTAGTTACAAATGTAGTTTTGAATGGCAGTTTACGTGCCGCCAGGCGGAACGCTTCACGTGCCAACTCTTCAGGTACACCGTCCATTTCGTACATAACCTTACCAGGTTGGATTTGGGCTACCCAGTACTCAACGTTACCTTTACCCTTACCCTGACGAACTTCAAGTGGTTTTTCAGTGATTGGCTTGTCTGGGAACACACGGATCCAGATTTTACCCTGACGCTTGATGTGACGCGTCATAGCACGACGTGCAGCTTCGATTTGACGAGCAGTCAGACGACCACGGCCAACAGCTTTAAGACCGAATTCGCCGAAGCTTACATCAGTACCTTTAGCCAGGCCGCGGTTACGACCAGTCTGAACCTTACGGAACTTAGTACGTTTAGGTTGTAGCATCTGTCGACTCCTTACTTACGGCCTTTGCGCTGCTTCTTAGGCTTGTCGCCTTTAGGCTCAACAGCGTTAGCTGCTGGCATGCCGCCCAGGATCTCACCTTTGAAGATCCAGGTCTTGATGCCGATTACACCGTATTGGGTGTGAGCCGAAGAAGTTGCGTAATCAATATCAGCACGCAGGGTGTGCAGTGGCACACGGCCTTCACGGTACCATTCAGTACGCGCGATTTCAGCACCGCCAAGACGGCCGCTTACTTCAACCTTGATACCTTTAGCACCCAGACGCATAGCGTTCTGTACCGCACGCTTCATAGCACGACGGAACATAACACGACGCTCCAGCTGAGACGCGATGCTGTCACCAACAAGTTGTGCGTCCAGCTCAGGCTTACGTACTTCAGCGATGTTAATCTGCGCTGGTACACCTGCGATCTTAGCTACAGCTGCGCGTAGCTTCTCAACGTCTTCACCTTTCTTACCGATTACAACGCCTGGACGAGCAGTGTGAATAGTCACACGGATGCTCTTAGCAGGACGCTCGATAACGATGCGTGACAGAGACGCTTTAGCCAGTTCTTTAGTCAGGAACTGACGTACCTTGAAGTCGCCGTCTAGGTTGTCAGCGAAATCTTTGGTGTTAGCAAACCATGTAGCATTCCAAGGCTTAACGATGCCAAGACGAATACCATTAGGATGTACTTTTTGACCCATTGCTTACTCTCCTAGTCTCAAGCGTCTGCTACAACAACAGTGATGTGGCTTGAACGCTTCAAGATACGATCCGCACGACCTTTAGCACGAGGCATAATACGCTTCATGATCGGGCCTTCATCTACGAAGATTTTAGCTACTGACAGATCGTCGATATCTGCACCTTCGTTGTGCTCTGCATTCGCGATTGCTGATTCCAGAACTTTCTTGATCAGATCAGCAGCTTTTTTGTTGCTGAACGTCAGAATTTCCAGAGCCTGATCCACAGATTTACCGCGGATCTGGTCTGCAACCAGGCGAGCTTTCTGAGGAGAAATACGAGCAAAGTTATGTTTAGCGATAGCTTCCATTATCTACTCCTTATTTCTTCTTAGCTTTCTTATCCGCAGCGTGACCGCGGTAAGTACGAGTTGGTGCGAATTCGCCCAGCTTGTGACCGATCATTTCTTCGGTTACGAAAACTGGTACGTGCTGACGACCATTATGGACAGCGATGGTCAAACCGATCATTGTTGGAATGATCATTGAGCGACGGGACCAAGTCTTAATAGGCTTTTTGTCTCCGCTTTCCACCGCTTTCTCTACCTTCTTCAGCAAGTGTAGGTCAATAAATGGACCTTTCTTGAGAGAACGTGGCATGGCTTATCCTCTTAAATAGATTACTTGTTACGACGACGTACGATGTACTTGTCAGTGCGCTTGTTCTTACGGGTCTTGAAGCCTTTAGTAGGCATGCCCCATGGAGAAACTGGGTGACGGCCACCAGAAGTACGACCTTCACCACCACCGTGTGGGTGGTCAACCGGGTTCATTACCACACCGCGAACGGTTGGACGAACACCGCGCCAGCGTGATGCACCAGCTTTACCCAGTTCACGCAGCATGTGCTCAGCGTTGCCTACTTCACCGATTGTTGCACGGCCTTCAGCAAGGATCTTACGCATTTCGCCTGAACGCAGACGTACAGTTACGTACGCGCCATCGCGAGCTACGATCTGAACGTAAGCACCAGCAGAACGTGCGATCTGAGCGCCTTTACCAGGCTTCAGTTCAACGTTGTGTACAGTGGTACCAACTGGGATGTTGCGCATCGGCAGGGTGTTACCTGCTTTGATTGGCGCATCAACACCAGACTGGATTGCGTCACCAGCTTTAATGCCTTTAGGGGCAATGATGTAACGACGCTCACCGTCTTTGTACAGTACCAGAGCGATGTTCGCGCTGCGGTTTGGATCGTATTCGATACGCTCAACTTTCGCAGGGATACCATCTTTGGTACGTTTGAAGTCGATTACACGGTAGTGTTGTTTGTGACCGCCACCGATGTGACGAACAGTGATACGACCGTTGTTGTTACGACCGCCAGACTTAGCGTTCTTCTCAAGAAGAGGCGCGTAAGGCTTACCTTTGTAAAGGTCTGCGTTAACAACTTTAACTACGTGACGACGACCAGCCGAAGTCGGCTTACATTTAACAATAGCCATTTTTCAACTACTCCTGTTATTCCGCGCCGCCAACAAAGTCAAGATCTTGACCTTCTTTCAAAGTAACGTACGCTTTCTTAACGTCTGAACGACGACCCTGGCGCAGACCTTGACGTTTGGTCTTACCCTTAGTGATAAGAGTATTTACAGACTTAACTTCAACTTCAAATAGCTTTTCTACAGCTGCTTTGATCTCTTTCTTAGTAGCATCTTTTGCAACTTTGAAAACGATAGTGTTCGCTTTCTCAGCAGCCATAGTTGCTTTTTCAGAGATGTGCGGAGCACGCAGAACTTTTAGGATACGCTCTTCAGTGATCATGCTAGCATCTCCTCAACTTGCTTAACTGCTTCCGCAGTCATCAGTACTTTGTCAAACGCGATCAGTGAAACTGGGTCGATACCAGCTACGTCACGAGCGTCAACTTTGTACAGGTTACGAGCAGCTAAGAACAGGTTCTCGTCTACTTCACCGGTAACGATCATTACATCGTTCAGCTCAAGCTCTTTCAGCTTAGCTACCAGCTCTTTAGTTTTTGGTGCTTCAACTGAGAAGTTGTCAACAACGATCAGACGCTCCTGACGAACCAGCTCAGACAGAATGCTCTTCATAGCGCCACGGTACATTTTCTTGTTTACTTTAACGCTGTGATCCTGTGGTTTCGCAGCGAAAGTAACACCACCTGTACGCCAGATAGGGCTACGGATAGTACCAGCACGTGCACGGCCAGTACCTTTCTGACGCCATGGCTTAGCGCCACCGCCAGATACTTCAGAACGAGTCTTTTGAGCACGAGTACCTTGACGAGCACCTGCTGCGTAAGCAACAACTACCTGGTGTACAAGAGCTTCGTTAAAGTCACGTCCGAAAGTAGTCTCGGAAACAGTTAGTGCATCAGCACCTTTAACCATCAATTCCATTACTTACTCCTAGACGTTATGCTTTAACAGCAGGTTTTACGATCACGTTGCCGCCTGTTGAGCCTGGTACTGCACCTTTAATAAGAAGCAGGTTGCGCTCAGCGTCAACACGTACGATCTCCAGGTTCTGAGTAGTAACACGCTCAGCACCCATGTGACCTGCCATTTTCTTGCCTTTAAACACGCGACCTGGAGTCTGACATTGACCGATAGAACCAGGAGCACGATGCGACAATGAGTTACCGTGAGTCATATCTTGAGTACGGAAGTTCCAGCGCTTAACAGCACCCTGGAAGCCTTTACCCTTAGATGTACCAGTAACGTCTACTTTTTTAGTTTCGTTGAACAGTTCAACAGTCAGCTCAGCGCCAACTTCAAACTCTTCGCCGTTTTCTAAACGGAATTCCCAAAGACCGCGGCCAGCTTCAACACCTGCTTTCGCAAAGTGACCAGCTTCTGGCTTAGATACACGGTTAGCTTTCTTAGCGCCTGCAGTTACCTGGATAGCAGCGTAGCCGTCGTTCTCAAGAGTACGTACTTGAGTTACACGGTTAGCTTCTACCTCAACAACTGTTACAGGGATAGAAACGCCTTCTTCGGTAAATACGCGGGTCATACCCACTTTACGTCCGACTAGACCAATCATTCTTCTAATCTCCCTTAACCTAGGCTGATTTGCACGTCAACGCCCGCAGCCAGGTCTAGACGCATCAGAGCATCAACAGTTTTGTCTGTTGGCTCAACGATGTCGATTAGACGCTTGTGAGTACGGATTTCGTACTGGTCACGTGCTTTCTTGTTTACGTGTGGAGAGATAAGAACAGTGAAACGCTCTTTACGAGTAGGCAGTGGGATAGGACCACGAACCTGTGCGCCGGTACGTTTTGCTGTTTCAACGATTTCCGCAGTAGAAGCATCGATCAGTTTGTAATCGAAAGCTTTCAGGCGGATACGAATACGTTGGTTCTGCATGAGACAGAGCTCCAATAATAAAAAATTACACAAACAATATCGCCACTCAAACTCGTCAGGACGAGTGAATGCCGATTGATTTATGTGAAACCGTAGCATCCAAGATCAGGATGCATTGTCAGTTAATTTTCGATTAACTCTTTCTGTCCGGAGACAGAGAACTAATTGTATTAACCGCGAACATAAGCTGAGTATACATTACCGGGCAATTTCACAAGGAAAGTAACCGCTCCTCAATGCTCATTGGTTCACAACTGGCTTAACCAGTGCGCTGCATTATACAGATCACAGTTTTACATGCAAGGGCTGTTTGAAAAATAAACGGAGAAACTGGTGCGAGAGTGCGAGAGTGCGAGAGTGCGAGAGTGCGAGAGTGCGAGAGTGCGAGAGTGCGAGAGTGCGAACTCATTTTAATCAGAGATAAATCCTGTCAACGATAATCCGTAGCCAGCTGGTACAAACAAAGCCCCTCGTCCCACGGAGCGTCAGCGTCACGCGAACCGCGAATCCCCGCCGCGCCGAAGGCCGGAAAACGAAAAAGGGAAGCCGAAGCTCCCCTTTTTCAGATGCGTGCTCTTCTAATGAAGAGAGTGCAAAATCAATCGAAATTATTCGAAGATTTTAGCAACAACACCAGCACCTACAGTACGGCCACCTTCACGGATAGCGAAACGCAGACCTTCGTCCATCGCGATTGGAGCGATCAGAGTAACAGTCATTTGTACGTTATCACCAGGCATTACCATTTCAACGCCTTCTGGCAGCTGAATGTCGCCAGTTACGTCAGTTGTACGGAAGTAGAACTGTGGACGGTAACCTTTGAAGAATGGAGTGTGACGGCCACCTTCGTCTTTAGACAGAACGTATACTTCTGACTCAAACTTGGTGTGAGGAGTGATAGAACCTGGAGCAGCCAGAACCTGACCACGCTCAACTTCGTCACGCTTAGTACCACGCAGAAGTGCACCAACGTTCTCACCTGCACGACCTTCGTCAAGCAGCTTACGGAACATTTCAACACCAGTACAGGTAGTAGTAGTAGTCTCTTTGATACCAACGATTTCTACTTCGTCACCTACAGACAGGATACCACGCTCGATACGGCCAGTTACTACTGTACCACGACCCTGGATAGAGAATACGTCTTCGATTGGCATCAGGAACGGCTGGTCTACAGCACGCTCTGGCTCAGGGATGTAAGAATCCAGAGCTTCAGCCAGTTCAACGATCTTCGCTTCCCACTGCTCTTCACCGTTCAGTGCACCCAGAGCAGAACCCTGGATTACTGGCAGGTCGTCACCTGGGAAATCGTACTCAGACAGAAGTTCACGAACTTCCATTTCTACCAGCTCAAGCAGCTCTTCATCATCAACCATGTCACACTTGTTCATGAATACGATGATGTAAGGGATACCAACCTGACGACCCAGCAGGATGTGCTCACGAGTCTGAGGCATAGGACCATCAGTAGCAGCAACAACCAGGATACCACCGTCCATCTGAGCAGCACCGGTGATCATGTTTTTAACATAGTCAGCGTGTCCTGGGCAGTCTACGTGTGCGTAGTGACGTGATGGAGTGTCGTACTCAACGTGAGAAGTTGCGATGGTGATACCGCGCTCACGCTCTTCTGGAGCGTTATCGATAGACGCGAAGTCTTTAGCTTCACCGCCGTATACTTTAGC
>NZ_JBSDZD010000020.1:0-66988 GCF_056726165.1 Vibrio sp. 9-16B-A1 | reverse complement strand
TGTAACCCTCCCTGTTTTAGTGGCATTCTAAATTAGAGGTTTTCCTGTTTTCATGCCTTGCTAAATACTCCCAGGGAGTCAGATCATTCAGTGATTCATGAGGGCGTTCATCGTTGTACTCCCTCATCCAGTTTTCCGTCAGTTCCCGGACTTCACTCAGTGTTTTGAACACATACATGTCCAGAACTTCTGTCCGGTACGTCCGGTTAAAACGCTCGATATACGAGTTTTCTGTGGGCTTTCCTGGCCGAATGAACTCAAGTTCCACCTTGTTTTTTTCTGCCCATTCAGCCAAAGCGGTTGAGATAAACTCTGGCCCATTGTCCATTCGCAGTTTTCCGGGATAGCCTCTCCAGGCAATGATACGTTCGAGAACCCGTATCACCCGTGGAGCGGGCAGATTCAGGTCCACTTCAATCGCGAGTACTTCACGGTTGAAGTCATCCACGACATTGAATGTGCGAAAGCGTCTGCCACAGTTCAGTGAGTCACTCATAAAGTCGATAGACCAACAGCTGTTGACCCAGTCCGGGCATATCAGGGGCGCGGGCTCGCGCTTGGGTAAGCGTTTTTTGCCCTTGCGGCGCATGTTCAGTTTCAGAGAACAGTAAACACGATGAACCCGTTTATGGTTCCATGCATGCCCCCAACGCCTGAGCACGGCAAATACCTTGCCAAATCCGTATGCAGGATACCGCTCAGTTACTTCCTGAAGTTTGGCTATCACCTCATCATCCCGGTGAGGATCTGGCCGGTAGCGATATACCGAATCACTGATGCCAACTGCGCGGCAGGCCATTCTCAGGCTGGTTTGGAACTGTTTGCGAACATAATCGACCAGTTCCCGTTTAACCGCTGGCTTTAGAGCTTTTTTTCCAGAATGTCTTTGACAATGCGATGCTCAAGGCTGAGATCAGCAAACATCTGTTTGAGCCTTCGATTCTCATCTTCAAGCTCTTTCAGGCGTTTCACATCCGATGCTTCCATACCACCATACTTGGATTTCCAGTTGTAGTAAGTCGCATCAGAGATGCCATATTCACGGCAAACTTCATTGACCTTTCGGCCTGCTTCCACTTCCTTGAGGATCCTGACGATTTGTGTCTCTGTGTAGCGTGATTTCTTCATCATGCGTTCTCCGTTTGTTTCAGTGTAAACGGAAAAGCTCTAATTACTAGTGACCAGTTTTTTGGGGAGGGTTACAGTCATGCGCGTTATGCTGATAACGCGAGGGTTTTGCGTGAGTACGCCGCGGAGATCTCAGTCGACTGAATAACAGCCAATTTCAGCTTTGAACATCAGCTGACATATGGAAATTGTCTTTTCTAAGTTCAAAAATCAGGAGCATATGTCTGCTTTCAGGTATTTTAAAACCTATATAAAACCGGTCATTGATTGTGCAATTGGTTGGGATGAACACTTTCAGAGAAGCTCATATCAGCCCGGACTGAAGCCTGAATGGGCGGCTTCGGGCTCCTGTTTATAAGTAAACAAGTTCTGTGTTTAATAAGGATTATTATGAGACAGCAATATCACTTCCGTAACTCTGAGCGTGGGCTGCTTTCCTGGGACGTACTCCGGTTGGTTGATCTCACCAGAAACCTGTCCGTTATTGAAGTGCCTCTGGCTGATATTCGTGAGCTCGATGAGGAGTTTTGGTACGAGCTTGGTGGTGCGCTTCCTACTTGCCGAAATGCGGTGAAGGCGCTGTTTGAACGTGAAGCTGGCAATATCAATTCAGTTGTGGCATAAGCCCGGGAGTATCAGACGTTGTTCAGACTAATTAAAACAGTCGTGTGGGTAAATCTGTTGGCGGCGCTGGTGGTGGTCGTATTGTCACGCTATGTCGAGTTTTTCAGGGCGACCAGCCTGATGGATTTTCTGTTCTTTGTAGTCATTGTAATCTGGGTTATCGCCAAACTGATGTGGGAGGGAGGCATTCATTCCAAAGCGGCCCGCTATGATGACATGTTTACGGATAAAGCTTTCAGTATGGTTAAAGGGCATGATTTTGATGCCGAGCAGCGTGAACACAGTCAGCAAAACTATCAGACCGGATTTGTGTTGTTTATTGCCGGTCTCCCGGCTTTTATCACCTGTCTGGTGATGCAGTTCTTCTAGCCTTCAGGCCACACAAAAGGCTACCAAAACGGCATTCCTTAAGGAGTTAATATGAAGCAGATTTATATCATTCTTGGCATCCCATTTTGTCTGTGGACTATTATGCTTGCCTGCGAAAATGACTCGGTTAACTACATTCTTCTTAATGTTCTGTTAGTCATTCCTAAAACACCGACAATTTTCAGCGATTTGATTGGAAGCGTTTTTGACCTCTTCAAAGATGATATTGAGCAATCTATTAAGGATGCGATAGAAGAAGACCGCCTTGCTTCGGAAAGTGAACTGCTAAACCGAAAAGTCTATGAGACTTCGATCGTAGTTCAACCTGAGGTTGAAGATAAATCAGGTTAAAAGAGATTATATTGCTCCAGGATGAAGTTATTGGGTTTTATTATCGTATATACATTGGATAGTTACGATATTCGGTCGATTTCACACAGGAACAGATCTTGTTCAAACAGGTGTAATATCTGTATTCCGGTGGTCGTTGTGTAAGTTCCTGAATATTTGTGGTTGTTCTCGTATGGGGTTGATTGTCATCTGATTGAGTCTGAACACTGTGGTGACTTTGTAGTGATGGGAGGTGGGTGTGATAAGTAAATCAGGGATTGAATACAGGTATTGTGAGAATCCTTCAGCATCGGATTGCATTGTGATTAATACAGGAGCAGATGTTACCATTGAGAATAACCTGTGGGTACAGGATGAATTGCACAAGCGATACAGTGTTCTTCTGTATAACCGGGGTGGCTATGGAAACAGTGAACTTAAGTCTGAGAGACGTGATTTAGATACGATAACTGAAGAGTTACATGAACTGCTTACTGAGCTTAGCCTGGAAAATGTCATTTTATTGGGGCCGTCGTTAGGTGGTTTTTATTCAAGGTACTTTAACTTCATGTACCCTGAACTGATTAAAGCCGTAGTGACAGTTGATACATCGTTAAGCAATGTCTATGACAAGATTTGTGATGACGTTCCTGAACAGGAACGAACCTGGCTAAAAGAGACATTCATAAAGATGCAGCCGATAAATGCAGTGGTAGACTCAGAAATCTTTGAAATAGTTCAGCTCGAGTTTTCGGCGTTCTCTTTTCACGACACACCGGTATTGAGTTTCTGTAATACCAGTTTCGGTCCGGGAAAAGAGTATTTATCCAGGGCAATACTGAAGGCGGTGAAAGAAGAGGCGGACAAAGAACAAAATGTGACACTCGTATACTCCTCTGCAGGGCATGACATCATTCTGGACGACACGGTATTTTTCTTTAAAGAGTTTCATGATTTCGTAGACGGGCTAAACAACGGGTAGAGGATCGTGAGTACTCACAAAGAAAAGCTGTTGAAGCGGCTGAGTTCGGCCCGTTGCAAAGGATGTCTGAATTCTGTGCTAAAAAGAACGACGTCGCCTTGTTATGAAGCACCTAATGCTTTGGTGGGGATTCTGCCTTTTACATGGTGTCCGGGTTTATTCGACCACTACAGTGGGAGCAGGCGAGCAGTCTTATCAGACATCATATTCCGTTTACCGGAAATCCTTTTCCATCGGGCTTGAGCACAGGCTGTAATGACGTTACCCTTAGCGCCATCAACTTCCCGTGAGCAGAGTACATGAACCGTAAGAAGAAAATAAACACGATTTTGAAGAAGAAGGTGAAGAAGAAAAACGCCAAACTTCATAAGAGTAACAAACCAAAATACATCTCAAAGGCAGAACGGGAGAAAATGGAACTTGAGCAGCAGGCGGAGCAGGACGTTTCGCAGCAGCAGCCAGAAGCCTGATAACCTGAAGCAATTGATTTAAACGCCGGCAGATGAAACTGCCGGCGTTTTTTATATTGTCCCTCGCAATTTTATC
Source organism: Vibrio sp. 9-16B-A1 (assembly GCF_056726165.1). Classification (NCBI taxonomy): domain Bacteria; kingdom Pseudomonadati; phylum Pseudomonadota; class Gammaproteobacteria; order Vibrionales; family Vibrionaceae; genus Vibrio; species Vibrio sp. 9-16B-A1. The sequence continues at coordinate 63,009 of NZ_JBSDZD010000020.1, read as the reverse complement.
AAACTGACTGCGCCGGGTTGTTACACCCGGGAGTACCTGAAGATATGCTTACAGTGTCGTAATGAATCAGGATAAGGGCAGGCCTGTGAAGAGAAAGTTTGATGTAATTGGGGCGCCGTTCAATCAGCTGGGGTTTGTGACCACGGATGACAACACGGTAGAGTCACTCAGGAAACCGGATGAGCAGTCAGGCACCGGACTGACGGATTGGATTTGGGTCCGGAATGCCCGCTGGGGAGCGGATATCACTGATGTCGGAGATGTGGAAATGTCTGACCAGGTGCAGGGTTTTCTGGGCAGTGAACAGAAAGATGCGGCACTTGCTGCCTACGCGGGTGCACTTAAGGAACGTCTGCTCGAGAGTTACACCAGTGGCCGGGTACCACTGACCATTGGTGGTGACCATTCCATTGCTGTCGGGACGCTTCAGGCCGTGAAGCAGTTCCATAAGGACAAAAGAGTCGCCATTATCTGGGCTGACGCACACGCAGACTGCAATAATACCCAGGACAGTAACCTGCATGGCAAGCCACTGGCACTGCTGATGAATCAATACCCGTTTCATGACTGGCATTTTGATGAGGATACGGTAATTAAACCATCGGATGTTTATTACATCGGTGTGCGGGATCTGATGCCCTGTGAGCACAGACTGGTTAATGAACTGGGCATTTTAAATGCCGATATGTCCGCAATCGAAGAGCAGGGCTTTAACACTATGCTCAAATCACTGATGCAACGTCTGGAGAAGGAATATGACGGCATCTATCTGTCATTCGATTATGACGTTCTTGATGGCAGCCTGTTTCGTGCGTGCGCAACCCCCAATGTCGGTGGGATTTCGGCAAGAGAGGCGCTTCATCTTGTTTATACCGTTGCACAAAGTGAGAAATTTATCGGCGCTGAGCTTGTTGAGTATCTGCCTGAGCGGGATACAAACGGAGTTTCACGTGAGCTGATGATCAAGCTCATCGATGCAGTGTTGGGCTATCGCTGCTGACGATCTGTAAAGGGAGAGAAGAGGAATGAAAAACCTTGCCATGGCAGTTGTTATCCGTAACGGGAGAGTACTGGTGCAGAAGCGCTGGCGCCACAACCAGGGAATGGTGTTTGAGTTTCCCGGGGGCGCGGTGGATGCCGGTGAAAATGGCGCGCAGGCCGCCGCCAGGGAGTTACGGGAAGAAACCGGACTGACGGCTGGCGTGCTTGTCGCCTGCCATCAGGCAACGAACCAGTTTGGTGGCAAGATACATTACGCGGTGTTTTCGTTACCGGAAGGGGAAGAGCCAAAGGCAGAAGACCCGGAGCGCAGGCAAAGTTTTTACTGGTTTGAACACAATGATGTTCCCCTGGGTGACTTTTGGTCAGCGGATGTAGAGTTTATTTCATGCCACCTGCCACAGCATTTGCGGGAGCCAGGGACGTTTAACTGAACATGAAACCGCAGGTTGGGTTTTGAAAAGTTTAAAGGATTAGGAGTGCAGAAGATGCGTTTACTGGCTGGTGGTGTCTGGATTTTTGATGGTGAGGCCGTGCCATTTCTGGGGCTTCCCTTTACCACCCGTATGACGGTTATTCGTCTCTCAGGTGGAGATTTATGGGTGCACAGTCCAATACGTTTGACGGCATCGCTGCAAAGTCAGGTCGATGAGCTTGGCAGCGTGAAATACCTGATAGCACCGAATCACCTTCATCACCTGTTTTTAAATGACTGGCTTGAAGCGTATCCGGATGCGCTGAGCTTTGGAACGGATGAGGTAATTAAAAAGCGCTCTGATTTGTCATTTACGGCTTCGCTGAATCAGCAACAAGACTGGCCATGGCAGGAGGAAATAGAGCAGGTGCTTTTTACCGGATCACCGTTGATGGAAGAGTGTGTTTTTTACCATACAAACTCAGGTGTGCTGGTGGTTACGGATCTGATAGAAAACTTCTCAGGAGATGATTTTAATCGCTGGCAGCGCCTGCTGGCCAAAGGAGCCGGCATCCTGGCACCACATGGAAAAATGCCTGTTGACTGGCGGCTTAGTTTTACGTTCGGGAAGTCAGAAGCCAGGCGGCATATCAATGCAATTATAGCCTGGCAGCCTCAAAAAATTGTGATGGCGCATGGTGTGATTGTTGAGGAAAACTCCGTCGGGTTTCTGGAACGCTCATTTCGCTGGTTGATTTAATGCTTATCAGTCATTAAGTGGTGGTTATGTAAGTAAGGTTCTGAGTTGTGGCACGTGTAGTTTGCTACTCAGGGGCGAAAGATTTGTATCAGACTGAACTACAGGGAAGACGCTCATGTCAGGGTATAAAAAAAGCGTGCTCAGAGAGCACGCTTTGTGTCAGGGTTACATCGATAACTAACCGGAAAATAAGAAAAAAAGGTTTACTGGTCCGTCGTCTCTGTTCCCAGCAGGAACATGGCTTCTCCTGCGGTAGCCCCTGCTGAAATAGTAATGCCTGCCAGCAGTAAAACACTGGTGTATTTTGCGGAGATTATCGCTAATCCGACTGTATTAATAAGCTTTTCCATGTTGCACCTCATATTTATCAATCTGTCGTCATTGTAGGTCCTCAGCTGGTGCCGAATTGCGATCAATGACACGAAAAAAAAGGTGTTTACAACGGATGTTGTAAAAAAGCCCTGAATCCGCAAGTTTACAAAAGATAACACTTTGTTACCGGCGTTCATCCGGTGGGTTGCAGGTGTTTCCTGCTGGCCAAATTTCAGTAATGCTGATACAAAAGAGAGCATGGAAAAAAGGAGTTATCTATGAGCAAATGTGGACAATGCCGCCAGTTCACCCGAACGCCTCAAAACCGTAAAGATCTTTGCGGGGCGTGGGAGCAGCCAACCACGGCAGACCGGGTCGCGTGTGAGTTTTTCCTGCCGAAAAAGCCGCCACGAAGTGACAGTCAGTCAACAGAGAACTAATCAGCACTCTTTTAATTACAGCAGCGGACCGAATATGAACGAGAAACAGCAGATTTACCTGCAACTCTTTGTGCGAGAGCAGCCCGGCGGGAGCCTGGCGGAGCGTGGCCAGCCGGAAATCAGCCTGACTGAAAGCGGGGAATATCAGCATTGGCTGCAAACGAGGCGCGATCTCACTCTGGATGATGTTATCGCCGGGCATTGGATCAAGTCCTGCAGTGGCGGTTACATCACGGAAGTGAGTTTCGAGCCGGATGGTACCCTGCGGGAGTACCGGCTGTTTGACCGCTTTCCAACTTCAGGTGTATGGCGTCTGGAAGATGGCCTGCTGAAAGCAAAAATTCATAAAGGCGACAACACCTATTACTTTGCCGTGGTGGGCAACCAGGGCGTGAATGTTCATTCGGCGGTTGAATACAAAAATGATGAGCTGCATGCGTATCTCAAACTGGCGCAGGTGCGTCCGTGATACCTGGCTGATTCAGATAAGGGCTGAGCCGGCAGTAACGCACCACAGTTCTGAAACTATTCTCAGTGTTAGCTTGTGATATAGCCTCCAGTTATGCTATCCATTGTATAGAGAGTAAAAAAAAACAGAGAAGTAATCTCAGTCAGATAAGAGGAAAACAATGGAAGTTTTGATTGAGCAGGAAGTTGCCTTGCATCATTTCGAAGTTCGCCAGAATCTGGAACTGGTGACGCGTTTACTCAGTCCTGACTTTATGGAAGTCGGGCAGTCGGGAACGACTTTTGACTTTAAAACCATTCGAAAACTGATGCAGTACGAGCAGGCGGACGACAGTAAAATTCACTCTCAGGATTATGACTGTACCAGGCTGTCCGCACGGGTATATCTGCTGACCTATAAAACCGCCAGTTTTAATGGAGAGAGGCGGTACTCACATTATGCCAAGCGCTGTTCGATCTGGGTTCAAAATGGTAATCAGTGGCAACTGCAATACCATCAGGGAACGCCCTGTGAGCCGTTTGAACTTTCGATTAACCGTTCCAATTATCTTGCCGAGCAACTGAGAGCATAGGGCGTTTGCTACGGGCGGTATTAAGCCGGAACGACAGCCTCTCACTGGAGAGGCTGTTTTCATATTCTGCAGTAAGTCAATGATTGAATATAAAAACGTACAACTAAGAAAGGCCCGGGAAGATGAGCTGGATACGCTCTACCGGCTGGAAACCGAAAACAGTGAGTGGACCCGTTTCAACGGGCCGTATTTTCCATATACGGTACCAACGTATGAGGAGTTTCGTCAGCGTCATTTTTCCCGAATGCTGTCGGGGGATGATCTGCTGTTGATTATTTATGAAGGCAGGCCGGTTGGTACGGTCAGTTGCTACTGGGAGTGTGAGTCTACCCGGTGGCTTGAAGCCGGAGTGGTCATCTTTGACAAAAGCTGCTGGTCTCATGGTATCGGCTCCAAAGCACTGGTGGCGTGGATTACGCATTTGTTTCAGACAAAAGAGATAGCCAGAGTGGGGCTGACCACCTGGTCCGGTAATCCGCGTATGATGGCCTGTGCGAAAAAGCTGGGCATGCAGCAGGAAGCCAGGCTTCGCAGGGTACGTTTTTACCAGGGTGAGTACTATGACTCGGTGAAATATGGCGTATTGCGGGAAGAGTGGTTTACCCGCTATCCGCAGGGTGAGGCTGCAACGGTAAGCCTTGAGGAAGTCTCCCCTCAGGTATTGCCCGAAGAGTTGCTTTTGGAAGCAGACCCTTCCCCTGAATGCATTCGTGGTTATCTGCAGGGATCGCGCTGTTTTGCGGTTACTGAGCAGGACACAGTGATAGCAGGCTGTGTGATAAAAGAGACCGGGCCAGGTGTGGCAGAGCTGTTCAATATCGCCGTGCGGCCGGATAAGCAGAAGTATGGGTTTGGCAGTAAACTGCTTAAGTTTGTTCTTGCAGAGCTGGCAGACTCAGGGATCCGGCGGGTTGAGCTGGGGACCGGAACCTTTGGCTATCAGCTGAGCTTTTACCAGCGCCACGGTTTTCGGGCAGAAGGCGTCAGAAAAGACTTTTTCGTGGAAAACTATGCCGCTCCGGTTTTTGAAGGCGGGATCCGGCACAGGGATATGCTGCGGCTTGCGGTGGACCTTGAACAAGTAATCAAACAGGGAGATGTTAATGCTTGAGTCAAAAAGAGTAAGACTTCGTCAGTGGCGGCCTGAAGACCATGCGCCTTATGCTGCGCTGAATGCAGACAGCGAAGTAATGCGCTTTTTCCCGTCAGTGTTGTCCCGGGAAGAGAGCGATGCACAGGCCAGCTTAATTCAACGTCAGATCGAGGAAAGAGGTTGGGGCTTCTGGGCTGCTGAGCATAAAGAGACCGGCGAGTTCATGGGGTTTGTTGGTTTGCATTCCAAACCGGCGGGAAGCGGTATACCACAGGCTCCGCTGGTGGAAGTGGGCTGGCGGCTGGCACGAAAGTTCTGGGGCCAGGGGCTGGCGCCGGAAGCGGCAGAGCTGGCGTTGAGATTTGCATTTGAACAGCTGAAACAGGAGAAAGTCTTTGCCTTTACCGCATTGCCGAATCATCCCTCACGGCGGGTAATGGAAAAGCTGGGTATGACAGATCAGAAGCAGGATTTTGACCACCCTTTGATCCCGGATGAGAGTCCGCTTAAGCGTCACTGTCTGTATGGCATTTCGCGTGAAAAATGGCAGCAAAAAAATGCTTGTTAGGCTATGTTTTATAAGAAGAACTATCAATTAGTATGGCCGATTTTGCCACTACTGCTTATCCGGGTTGAGCTAGTATAGGGAAGGATAACGGGTGGCTTGGGATAGGGAGGGCAGGATGTCCAGGCAGTATGATTCGCTGTCACCGCAGCATATTGATTTTATCGCTCAGCAGAAACTGTTTTTTGTCGGAACGGCTGCAGAGCAGGGGACCGTCAATATCTCACCAAAAGGCGGGGATTGTTTTCGTGTCCTTAATGAACACCAGGTCGCCTGGCTTAACTGGACCGGAAGCGGGAATGAAACCGCAGCACATGTACTGAAATCACCGCGCATGACGCTGATGTTTTGTGCTCTTGATGGGGAGCCCATGATCCTTCGCCTGTATGGCGTTGCCACTCCAATCCACCGCGGTGACTGGCAGTGGAAGCAGATGATTGAGCTGTTTCCGGAAAATGCTTCGGCGCGGCAGATCTTTGTGCTGGATGTACAGATGGTCCAGGTGTCCTGCGGTATAACGGTCCCCCGTTTTGAGTATCAGGGAGAGAGGCTGGAACAGGACGAACTTTGGCAACAGCGGGGAGAGGAAGAACTGAAGCAGTACTGGCTCAGCCGTAATCAAACCAGTATTGATGGTTTTGCCACAGAGATAGGCCAGCGCAGCGGCGTTGAAGAAAAAGATGCGTAACTAATGGTACAAAAAGACAAAGCCCTCAGTTTGAGGGCTTTGTTGTATATCATGTGTCATCCCGCGGGAGGGAAGTGCTCTTCAAACGCACACGGGAGATCATGCTCCCGGTTAAAGCAGGGAACATCGTACACCAGATCGATAACCTGCTCTGTTTTCAGCCTGTCTTTGTCTTCGACTCTCAGTTTTTGTGCCATCATGTTGTCGAACATGTTCCACTGGCACAGCAACCCTTCTTTTGCCGTCAGCACTTTATCCCGGCCCCACGCCTGACACAGGAAAGGCTTCAGGCTTGTCGCACTGTGGGCAAACATGATCATCAGCCACTTCATCTCTTCAATGTTGGCCGGTGTATCCGGGTGTGCTTCATTGTGCTCATCGGCAATATCGAACACCATTTGCTCAATATCACCCGCCTTGGAGATAAAGTAGTCAAACAATGCGCCTTCGTGGCGTACTGCATCGGCAATAAGCTGGATTGGCTGAGGGTAGCTGAGCATAAATGCCAGCAGCCGTACTGTCAGCAGGTAGAGTTTGACGTTAGCACCAGTACTATCGGGCATATTTTGCAGGATATGCCGGATATACCGTTGCATGTAGTCGTGCAGGCCATCGCTGATGGCGTACCAGATCTTTTCTTTACTGCCAAAGTGATGACGGATCAGGCTGTGTGAGACGCCCGCCCGCTCGCTGATGCTGCGCAGAGATACCCGCTCAAATCCCTGTTCACAGAACATTTCGGTTGCAACAACCAGGATCAGCTGTTTGGTTTCTTCTGCCTGCTGGGCGCTGCGACGCCCCTGTTTTCTTTCTGACATTGCTTCACTTTAATTAATCGCTCGCGCCATTTTTAACAAATTTGGCACCAAACGTCATATAAATTTATTGTCCACATGGAAAATATATGTTGATCCTCTCAGATTTCAACTTATACTGCACGCATGTGCAATATAAAGTTTTCAGGAGAGAAGGATGCGTAACAGCGATTTGAGGTGGAGGAGAGCGGCAACTGTCGTTGCGATTTCGCTGGCAGCCATGACCGGGCTGACAGGATGCAATCAGGCCAAATCTGAAGTGACGTCCAGTATCATTACACCTGTGAAATTGGTGACAGTACCGGCGGTTTCCGGGCAGGCGACAGATAATTTCCTGGCACGAATTGATGCGACAGAGCGCGCTCAGCTGGCATTTCAGGTTGGTGGTGAGCTGATTTCAGAGACAAAGCGTATGGGCGAAAGCGTGCAAAAAGGTGAGGTTATCGGCCAGATTGATCCGGTGGATTACCAGTTGGCGGCGGATGCCATGCAGGCCCGTTTTGAATTGGCCAGTACCCAGTATTCCCGTGATAAACAGTTGTTTGCCAAGAATCTTATCAGTGCAGATGCCTTTGAACAGAGTCAGACCCGTTATCAGGCGGCCAAAGCCGAGCTTGAAAAAGCCCGCACTGATCTGAGCCATACCCGGCTGACAGCGCCGTTTGATGGCATCGTTTCTCAGACTTTTGCCAAACAATATCAGCTGGTTGGGAGTAATCAGGTGGTGCTGAACCTTATTAACAATACCAACATGGATGTGGCATTTTCTATGCCGGTGGATTACGTCCGTAAAACCGGAGTGGAAGCCCTGAAAGGTAAGCAGTTCTGGGTACGGATGGATAATCATCGCAGCGCCGTTATTCCAGCGCGCTTTAAAGAGATCTCTACTCAGCCAGATACCGATACCAACAGCTATCAGGCGTCGGTAACCATTTTGCGTCCGGAAAGCGTGAACCTGCTGGCGGGTATGACAGGTCAGGTACTGGTTGAGGGTGAAAACAGAACGCGGCCATTTTCCCTGCCGGAATCTGCCTGGGTAACCCGGGATGAAAGCCTGGGGCAGGTGTGGCGCTACGACGCGCATACCGGGCAGGTCGATCTGGTGGAAGTGGATCTGAACGAGCAGGGGGATGTTATCGGTGGCGTCAGTCAGGGGGATATGATTGTTTCTGCCGGGGTACATAACCTGGTGGAAGGTCAGGTAGTGAAAGCCTGGCAGCGTGAAGGGGGCATCTGATGAAAAAGGCATTATCCGTAACGGCGGTTGCCGTTGCACTGTTACTTCAGGGTTGCAGCATGGATCAGACACAGCAGGAAGCAAAGCCGCTGATGTCGGTTTCTACCTTCGAGGTTGCTCCGCCACACGAGAGTCAGTTCCGTTACTTTAACGGTTTGGTGGTACCTGCAGACCAGACGCCTCTGGCATTTCGTCTTGCGGGCGAGGTGGTCTGGCTCAATGCTAAAGAGGGCCAGAAAGTAGCAGAAGGCGATCTGCTTGCCACTCTGGATGATCGCAAGATCCGTCAGCAGCTCAGTGATGCTTCAGCTCAGTATAAGCTGGCGAAAAATCAGCTTAAGCGGGCAAAAGAGTTGTATGGCCGGGGCATGGTGTCACAGGCTGAGTTTGATGAGCTGAATGCGAACCTGAAACTGGCCAAGGCTCAGTATCAGAATCAGAGCAAACAGCTGGAGTATACCCAGTTGCGGGCGCCTTTTGATGGCGTGATTGCATCGGTTTCTGTAGAGAAATTTGAATCGGCAGCCGCCGGCAATCCGGTGATTTCGTTGTACCGTGATGACAAGGTATACGTTCAGATCCAGCTGTCAGATACGGTACTGGCGATGCTCAATCCGGATGACCGTGAGCGGGTATATCGCCCGGATGTCACCTTTACCGGTTACTCACAGAGCTGGCAGATGCGCTACCTGGAGCACACCAGTGAGCCGGCGGCACAATCCAAATCCTATGAAATGTGGCTGGAAATGGATCAGGTGACGCCGTCTATCTTGCCGGGCACACCCGCGACGGTAGAGGTGGATATGGCCGCGGCAGGTCTTGGTGTGGAGAGCGGCTACCGTCTGCCAATGACGGCGCTTGAGGCGGGCAGTGTCGATGGCCAGTTCTATGTATGGAAATGGCAGGATGGCAGGGTAAACCGCAGCCCGGTACTGGTCGATATGGTGACTGGCGATGGTGCGCTGGTCAGTCGCGGGGTAAGCGAGGGCGACGTGCTGGTAACAAGCAGTCTGCGAAAGCTGCGTGAGGGACAAGAAGTGAACAATGCCGGGAGCCGTGCACAATGACCATTGCAGAGTATTCAATCAAACATAAAGTCATCAGCTGGATGTTCATCATCATTCTTGCTGCTGGTGGCATCAGCGCCTTTAATAGTCTGGGGCGGCTGGAAGATCCGGCGTTTACCATCAAAGACGCCATGGTGATTTCTACCTATCCGGGAGCCACCTCTGAAGAAGTGGAAGAGGAGCTGACTTATCCGCTGGAAAAAGAGATCCGTAAGCTGCCGTATGTGAAGAACATAACGTCCACCTCTTCTGAAGGTATGTCTCAGATCATGGTGAGCATGAAGATGGACTACGGCCCGGACGAGCTCCCGCAAATCTGGGATGAGATGCGCAGGAAAATCAACGATCTTCGGCCAACGCTGCCTCAGGGCGTTCAGTCAGTGCAGGTGATCGACGATTTTGGTGACGTGTACGGCGTAATGCTGATGCTGACCGGTGACGGCTATGACTACACCGAGCTTAAGCGTTATGCCGATCAGCTGCGCCGTGAGCTGGAGCTGGTCGATGGCGTGGGCAAAGTGTCGATTGCCGGTGATCAGCAGGAACAGTTGTTCGTTGAGATTTCGCTGGAGAAGTCAAACGCGCTGAATCTGGATATCAACACCATTGTGGGGCTGCTCAATCAGCAAAACAGTGTGAACCCATCGGGTGAGGTGATGATCAACGGTGAAAGTCTGACGATTCGTCCGGCTGGTACCATGTCTTCGGTTGAAGAGCTGGAGAACCTGATTATCCATGGCCGCGATACTGGTCAGCTGATTCGTCTCAAAGATGTGGCGACGGTTACCCGTGGTGTGCAGGAAAAGCCGTCGAATGTGATCACCTACAACGGCAAACCGGCGATTAACCTCGCGATTTCATTCTCTGCCGGTGTCAACGTGGTTGAAGTGGGTCACCGTATTGATGCAGAGCTGGCCGCTCTGGAAAGCATTAAGCCGGCAGGACTGGATATTCAGTATTTCTATAACCAGGCGCACGAAGTAGACAGTTCGGTACAGGATTTTGTGGTGAGCCTTGGCCAGGCGGTAGCGATTGTTATCGTGGTTCTGCTGTTTGCCATGGGGCTGCGCAGCGGACTGATTATCGGCGCAGTACTGCTGCTGACGGTATTTGGCACTTTCATACTGATGCAGTGGAGTGAAGTTGAGCTGCACCGTATTTCACTTGGTGCACTGATCATCGCTCTGGGTATGCTGGTGGACAACGCCATCGTAGTGGTCGAGGGGATTTTGGTCGGGATCAGGCGGGGCAGAACCCGGACAGAAGCGGCTAAAGATATTGTCACCCAGACCCAGTGGCCGCTGCTCGGAGCGACGGTGATTGCTATTACCGCGTTTGCACCGATTGGCCTGTCTCAGGATGCGACCGGTGAGTTTATGGGTTCGCTTTTCTGGGTATTGTGTTTCTCGCTGTTCTTAAGCTGGATCACCGCGCTGACGATCACCCCGTTCCTGGCCGAACTGCTGCTGAAAGACGCGCCGGATTCAGGCGAAGATCAGGACCCGTATAAAGGCGCGCTGTTTACGTTCTTCCGCTGGATTTTAGAGTTGGCGATGAAGTTGCGCTGGGTAACGGTTGCTGCCATGGTGGCGCTGCTGGTGGGTGCGGTACTGGCCTTTGGTATGGTTAAGCAGCAGTTTTTCCCGCCGTCCAATACGCCGATGTTTTATGTTGATATGTGGATGCCGGAAGGTACTGATATCCGCAAAACCCATCAGCAGGCGATGGAAGTGGAGCAGTACATCCGCACTCTGGACAACGTTGAGTTTGTCACCACTTCGACGGGTCAGGGCCTGCAGCGTTTTGCACTGACTTACGCGCCGGAGAAAAGTTATGAGGCTTACACCCAGTTGCAGGTGAGAACAACCAGCCGGGAGAAGATGTTTGAGCTGCTCGATGAGCTCGATGCGTCGCTGGACAGCCGCTTTGTGGTGCCAACCTTCCAGTTCCGTTTGATGGAGTTTGGTCCGTCACCGGCCTCGAAGATTGAAGCGCGCATTACCGGACCTGACCCGCAGATACTGCGCGATATAGCCGGTCAGGTGGAAGATGTGCTGAGTCAGGACCCGGGAGCGCGCAATACTCGTCATAACTGGCGCGAGCGTACCAAAGAGCTGGTGCCGGTATTTAATGAGTCCAAAGCCCGCCGGCTGGGTATCTCCAGGCAGGAGCTATCGAATACCCTGCAGACCGCCTTTGGCGGCAGCGTGATGGGCGTGTTCCGCGATGGTACACAGATGTTGCCGATTGTGGCCCGTCTGCCGGAGCAGGAGCGGGTGGACTTTAAATCGGTTGAAAACGTTAAGATATGGAGTCCGGCGCTGCAGAGTTATGTACCAATCGATCAGGTGATCGACAGTACGGAGCTGGCATGGAGTGAGCCGCTGATTCAGCGCCGTGACCGCAAGCGTACCCTGACGGTGCTGGCCGACCATGACGTGCTGAGCGAAGACACCGCAGCCAGCCTGTTCAGCCGCATCCGTGCAGATGTGGAGTCCATCCCGCTGCCGGACGGTTACAGCCTGAGCTGGGGAGGAGAATACGAGTCATCCAAAGAGGCAAATGATGCGCTGTTTAAATCTTTGCCGATGGGGTATCTGCTGATGTTTATCATCACTGTCTTTTTGTTTGACTCGTTCCGCAAACCACTGGTGATCTGGTTCACCGTGCCACTGTCGATAATCGGCGTCTCGGTGGGGCTGCTGGCAGGCAATATGCCGTTCAGCTTTACCGCGTTCCTGGGCCTGCTGAGCCTGAGCGGTATGATCCTGAAAAACGGTATTGTGCTGATGGATCAGATAAACACTGAGCTGGCATCAGGCAAGGAGCCTTATCAGGCCATCGTGGACAGCGCAATCAGCCGGGTACGTCCTGTGAGTATGGCGGCCCTGACGACGATTTTGGGGATGATCCCACTGGTATTTGACGCCTTCTTTGGCTCAATGGCGGTGACTATTATGGCGGGCCTGGGTTTTGCCACGGTGCTGACTCTGGTGGTGGTGCCGGTGATGTTTGCGATAATGTTCAGGATACGGCCGGCCAGCTAACTGCAAAAAAAAGAAAGGAGAAGCCAATGGCTTCTCCTTTTTTACATCAGGCTTATCTTATTGCCTGGTTACACTCAGTGCCGGAACTACTTTGCTGCTTTGGTCACAGAGACCGTTGCTTTATCGACATCGTTGCTCTGCTCGTGAATAGCGTTCAGAGTGAAGGTGTAGCTGCCTTCTTCTGTGACAGCAAGCTTACAGTTACCCTCAGTGCCAAGAGCAAGCGAGTCTTTGTCAACGGTCACGTTATCACAACCGAAGTTCGGGTTAGACCAGCCAGACTCAGCAAACTTAAAGCCGTAATTGCCTGCTTTCAGAGTCGCGGTCAGGGTGTAGATGCCATTACCAACAAACTTCATCGCCCAGTCGTCACCAGTGCCCCAGCTGTTCATATCGCCACGAACGTAGACGGTAGTGTCAGCGTAAGGAGGTACTTTGGAGATATCCTTGTTTGAGCTGTCAACAGGCAGACCAGCGCCCTGTGCACCTGACTGAGGCTGAACAAATACCGCAGTGGTCAGAGCCGGCACGCTGAAGTTGCCATTTTCAAATGCAGACTGTTTAACAATGCTGTCCTGAGAGGCTTTCAGTACAGGGTGCAGTTCAAACCCGGTTGCGCCATTAATGTTAAATGACTGAGCTTTAGAGGTAGAGTTGATCATAACCACAATTGCATTGTAATTAGGATCCAGGTCTTTACCCGCAGATACACCGTCATCGATACTCATCACGATAAGACCCTGAGTCTGCTCTTTACCCACATTGCGGAAGTCAACCCGGTTCATTACTTCCTGAGCAGTGTCCAGACGGAACAGCTCGCTCGAGCTGCGGATCTTCAGCAGTTCCAGGAACTGTGCCTTGGTCAGGGCAATGTCTTCAGCCGCTGGTTTGGCTGTGCTGTCACCAACGATGGTTTTGATCAGATCCCAGTTCGCGCCATCCTTGTCTTCACGTGGCAGACCAACGTTCCAGTTGTTGTCCGAGCCGTCAAAGCGTACGCGGTTGTACCAGTCACCAGAATCGTACGAGTCACGCTGCATGGACTTGGAACGAAGCAGTTCTGAGCCCATGTGGATAAACGGAATACCCTGACCCATCATGACTGTCGACAGAGAGACAGTTTGCATTCGCGCCCGCTCAGCAGCACTGGTGCCGGTAGCGATCTTGTAGGCGTTGTTATCCCACAGGGTCTGGTTGTCGTGCTTGGACACGTAGCTGATGTTTTCTGACGGGAACTTGGTGTAACCGGCTGGTGCGCCATTGTAATCAATGCCTTTACCGGTTTTTGTGTTGCCCTCGTAGTCAAGCATCACAAAGCTTGCCAGGTTACCAGCCATACCCAGACGAACGATGTCCTGGTTGTGCAGCATAGCGGCGGTGTACTTCGCGTCCTGGACGACTTCTTCGTTAACATATGCACCGTTACCAAAGCCCTGGTTAAACCGGAGCGGGTGTTTGTCTTCAGAGTTTTTGCCGCCGTCAAACGGGCTGCCGCCACGGACTGCGTCACGCAGACGGTCAGAGAACGTACCGATCTCAGTACTGGCCATATTGACCTGGATAGACTGCTCAAAACGGGCGTTCTTGGATACTTCACCAAAGTCCCAGCCTTCACCGTAGAACAGGGTGTCGTTATCAATGGTACGAACTTCTTTCAGCGCTTCAACCATCAGAGGTTTCGGCTGGTGGCCCATAAGGTCAAAGCGGAAGCCATCGACTTTGTACTCTTTGGCCCAGACTTTGAGCGAGTCAACCATCAGCTTGCCCATCATCTTGTTTTCTGTCGCGGTGTTATCACAACAGGTTGAGGTGGCTACGGCACCGGTGTTCGGGTCAAGACGGTGGTAATACCCTGGGACAATCTTATCCAGTACGGATTTATCGTTTACGCCTGACGCATTGGTGTGGTTGTATACCACGTCCATGACCAGCTTAAGACCCATATCGTGAGTGGATTTCACCATTTGGCGGAATTCCAGGATACGCTGGGTGCCATCAGGGTTGGTGGCGTAGCTGCCTTCCGGTACGTTGTAATGGAACGGGTCGTAACCCCAGTTGAAGCTGTCGAGCATGCGCAGGTCGTTCATCAGCGCCTGTGCGTCACCGGTTTCCGGATTGTAGCTCTGAAGAACCTGCTCAATGGTGCTGGCTTTGTTTTCAGTGCTACAGACTTTTGCATCCGCCTTTTGTGCACACAAATCGCCGATGGTATCGGTAATGTTGACCTGTTTAGCGCTGTCTTCGTCTACCGTGGCAATGTCAAATGCAGGCAGAATGTGCAGAGTTGTCAGGCCGGCATCTTTCAGTTCCTGAAGATGTTTAACAGACTCACGATCTTTCTCGGTCAGTGCAATGTATTTGCCGTTGTTTGCGCTGTTGCCAGATGTGTCACTAAAGCTGAAATCACGAATATGGGACTCGTAGAGAACATGGTCTTCATCTTTGGTGAAAGTCGGGCTGTCAGTGGTCGCCCAGCCTTCCGGCATCAGGGCAGGATCACTCATATCCACAACCTGAGAAAAGAGCGAGTTTTGCGACAGGCTGAGAGAGTATGGGTCGGTTACTTCCCGGGTTTCGATTTTGCCGGTGGTCGGGTGATAAACTTTCACCTGATAACGGTAGAACTTGTTTACTGCGCTGCTTACAGCATCACTTGCCCAGATACCGGTTGTTGCATTTTCGGTCATGGTCAGTGTCTGTTCTACAGTCTTTTTATCATCGCTGTAAATCAGCAGTTTTACTTCCTGAGCCGTTGGCGCCCACAGCTTAAACGTCGCAGAAGAGCCTGTAACAATAGCACCAAGCTCAGCGCTGATTGCATTACCTGCATCTTTATCAACAAAGATGGAATCCAGTACACCTGGTTTCTGGATTTCTGTAGCGGCTGTCAGGTCACCTTTCGAGTTGAAAGTCGCAATCACAATTTGAGACTTAAGAATGGTTTTCAGCAGTTCGTCGCTGACAGTGATGGTCGCGCTGCCCAGACTGGAAAGGTGAGGGAAGCTGCCTTTCAGCTCATCAGACAGGCCGCTTCCTTTGGTTAGGTCAACAGTGGTGCCACCAGTGATACTCTTGGTTTTTTCATCAAACCCAATGCCGGCGGCTGAGTCGTAGTAGAGGACGATCTTGTCAGCACTGCCTGCGGATTCCCATGCGATAGTATCTGCGCTCAGCCAGTGGGCTTTTTGACCATTGATAGAGACCGGACGATCTCCGATAGGCTCATAGTACAGTTCGCTGCTGCCATGGAAACCAAATACGCCTTTGGAGCTGTCGAGTTTGGTCAGTTCAACTTTTGAGTTACCACCATAAGCTTTTTCATCACCTTTGTGCACGATGAAGTTCATACACTTGTGTGGGTCAGAAGCGTCAGGATTAACTTTAAGAACGAAGTAGGCGCCATAAGTATCGCTGATCCCGTCCCATTTGCGGGGAGATGACCATTGTGTTCCGGAATCGGCAATGTTCATCGCTTTCAGATCCGTACTGGTACAGCCTTCACCGTTCCATAAGTGCAGCCCCCAGCCGGAGTAATCACTGTCGGAAGACATGGCAGCAACATCACTGTCGCGTTTGTAGTAAATAACGACTTCGTTTTCACCTGCCTTTTTCAGGCCGGAAATGCGGTCGGTATTAGCAGATGCTTCAGTTGTGTCGTTGCCACAACCGCTCAGTGCCGCTACTGATAAAAGCGGAACCATGGCCTTGGCCAAAAGGTTTAGATTAAAAGTTGTTTTGTTCACGTTTCACAATTCCATTGTTCTTAGTTGATATAAAGGTGATTTGAGTTCCCCCTCATAGGGTTATTACAGATGCTATTACATGCCCGTATGAGCAATGTGTGATGTTTTCCGGTTATGTTTTTTGTAATTAACAAATAAGAGTTTTGAGTGATATGTTTCACGCTAAGTCAACCTGAAAGTTGCGCTGAGTGAGAGGTGTGGCACAGACATTTCATAAATCTGCACGGGGGAGTAGAGGGCAGGGATGAGAGGCGAATATGAGAGCTCATCCTCCGAAATGTGATCGGTATGCATGAAAATCTGCCAGTTATTTTCCATGAAAAAATAAGTGTTGGGCAGACCGGTTGTTTTTGCAGTTCAAATGCCAAAAAGAGGAGAGCTTAGCCTGAGTTGTGCTGGTATTTACTTCCTGAAGGAGTATTTACTCATATCTGCTGGTCAGGGTTCATGTATGAAAATCCTGATAACGTACATTGCGCAGTTGGAACTAAATTATTTGTGAAAACAATGCACTGGATAGAGAGCTGGCACAGTATAACTGCTGCTGTTTTTATATACAGTAATTGCGGAATTCAGTAACACACAGGATTATGCTGCTGCCTGTCTCAAATGATACAGAGGAGTATGAGCATGTCGGGCATTAAACGTGGTGATGTAAATGACGAGTGGGCACATCAACAGAGTTCGCCTAGTCACAGAAACGCTCATAAAAGGCATTCGACCCGATTTTTATTCGCTGCTTTTGCTTTATATAAAGCATTGTCAGCTCTTTGCATTGCATCATCGACACATTCATCGGACGCTCTCAGTTCAGAAATCCCGATACTGACGGTGTAGTTAATTTCCGCTCTGTCATGGACAACGGTGGCGGCTTCAACTCTGGACCGGATGCGTTCCGCTACGTGCTTTCCTTTTTCAATAGGGGTATTGCGTAAAATAACAGCAAATTCCTCACCTCCTAGCCGACAGAAAATATCATTTTCCCGCAGGGAAGTTCGGCATACATCCGAGAAATGTCTCAGTACCTGATCGCCATGTTGGTGACTATATTGGTCATTAATTTTTTTGAAATTATCCAGATCCAGGATCATAACTGTCAGTGCATTATCATATCTTCTGCAGGCACTAAACTCACTGGAAATTCTCTCACCAAAGCCCCTGCGGTTTAGTGCGCCTGTGAGCGGATCGGTTATTGCAAGCATGCGGTTTAACTCTTCCAGCTCTTTATATTCAGTGATGTCCTGGATGAAACCTGTGATTTTGTCAGGCTCTCCATTATCTTTATAAAGGACTTTTCCACGGCAATCTATCCAACGGCATTCACCATCGGATGGTCGTTTAATTGGGTAACGAACATGGTGTTCGCTACCTGAGTCCAGACTTGATTTTAAAGAGTTCTGAAACACGGTGTGATAGTCTTCATGCATGATCCCACAGAGTGTTTCAGGACCGGCAGGAAGCTCTTCTGAAAGTCCAAAGATCTGGTAGATTTGCTCTGACCAATAAACATCTCCTCCCTGATATGGAAATTCCCAGTAACCTATTTTTGCGTAGGTCAGGGCATCCTGGAGTCGGGCTTCACTTTCTTCCAGTTGGGTGCGGACGTCTATTAGATGCTGGGCAGTCTCCGACAAAGAATCATAGGTAGATAAGGTAATGTCCAGCAGCGCCTTGCCTTCCCCGTTAACTACGTTTTCTGCTATACGCTGTGCGTCATTGAGGCTGGTTCCTGACTTGATATCGGTCACCATCGTTGCCAGATATAAGTCACCTTCTAACATGTGTGTGATCAACCAGTGACTCAGGTTATCCAGAGATTGCTCAACCCGGTTTTCCTTAGGAATGGCTGGAAAGTCGACTTTTAACTGTTTAATTTTTTTTAGAAGCTTTTTGTGCTCATCAGCGTGCTTAAGTAAAAGTTCATCGCCAGGTAAGCAGGTACGCCATACCTGTTCTTCATTTTTAAAATGAGATTCTGTGTAGCGGGTAAGCTCATCAAATGCGCTGTCGATTTCTGACATATCAGACTGCGAAACGACGTAGTTTGCAAGAGCGTCCAGAAGATAAACAAGCTGCTTATGCTCTTTGTCTATTTCCTCTACCCCCATGGAGTAACGTTCATTCCATTTGAAGAATTCTATTGCATTTTCAGTCATTTACTACCACCAGGTCTCTAGCGTTACTACATCTCAGGCGGAATGAAGCCACCATTTTCAGGGCGCGCTTCTGTTTTATCCGGTAACTCACAATCTCATCAGAAACAGGGTAGGTTCGTGAGAAAAGAGAAACAGGCATTATAGCAGTCCATTCATTTATAAATTCAGTACTGCAAGCAGCTTTGTCTGAATGAGCACTGATGAGTCCATGTCAGCTTATCGCCAGGGGGGCTTTCGGTGAAGTGAAAGTGACAGTGCTTCCCTGTGAGCATGAGAGTACATGCCATATCAACAGAGACGCCCACCGAACAAAGATGGTAGTCACGAACGCACTTAAAACCAATAAATACAAAAGGTTACAGTGCGGAATTGGCCTTGTTTTTCGAAGAGAAAAAGGAAATTAGGCAAAATTCAGGCCTTATAAATCAATGGGTTACAAATCTGAAACTACTGTATTTTACCCTCGAAGTGAGCGTGAGGCACTATCCCTAAACTGCATTTATATCGGCTTAGAGTAACTAAGCCATTTCTGGCCTGCTTGGGGTGTTGGGTGCTCGTCCAGGCTATACACGACATGAACGTTTACTCCGTGTTGGTTGTAAATCGTCTACTGTTCATAGCTATAGTCGTTTCAAATCTCTCTGTCATTCGGCGGCTCCAAGGTACTGTCTGCAGAGCCTGATGTGCAACTTGTACAACATTGAGTTATATCACTGTTTTTTATCATTAATGTCGATAGTATCACCGCCATATACAAATAGCTGACGGTGACAACGTGGGAGAGATCTGCGGTGTTGTGCTGTAGACAAGGCGTTAAGATTATTATGACCATGGAGTGTATTTTGAGTAATTATAGTAAAGTTAATGAATTTGACAAAAACAACAAGCATAGAATAAATGGATTGTTAAAATTAAAAGGGAAGGCTCTTCACTATGATTCCAATCTTTCTCAGAATCTAATCAAAAAAGAACCTTGTTGTTATAAAAGTTTCTTTTATCACATGTCGAATGTGATGGACACTTCCTTAGTGTTTTTCATTAATGATGAAATTACAGCATGCTTGAGTGAAAGAGGCCCAATCCATGAACTTTTGGGTGAAGTTGAAGTTGATTATGGTCAAGATGATTATGTTGAATTGGCTAAATGTGAATTGCCTTTAATATTTCGAGAGCGTGTTGACTTCTTAATCGGCTCGCAGTTTTTAGATTTTTCCGTTAATACATTTTCAGCTTTTGAAATGTGGATGGAACGTATCTATGAAAAGTTAATAACGTTAAAGCCATCTAGTAATTCAAAAAGGAAAAGGTTAGTTAATTATATATCTAGATATAACAAGCCTGATGAAGATAAAGATGACATTATAGATAAAATAATGAGAAACTGTAGCTCTTATGTTTCTGGTGGTGAAAAGATAAACTATGTTTTGGCCGAAGCAAAAGAAAATGGATACAGTCGCAATTTAGAACGTGATAAAGAAATAATTAAACTTTATCAAAGGATGAGAAATACGGTTCATAATGCAGGTATTAATAAGTCAAATGATTCAATTTATTTTGAAATTAAAGGTATTAAAGTTTCAATGCCTGCTAATGCACCTGTGCATACTGAAGACCATAACTCCCATATGTTTTTGTGTGAGGAGCTTATAGAGATATATCTACATGTATTTAAATCATTAAGTCATTTAGATGATGATTGCTTCATTGATATTCAGTGAAAATACTTTTAACAATGCAACCAAGGTGATGCGTTACACTCGGCGGTTTTGGTATGGAGTTCGGTGTGCTTGGTTGGTTCAGTGGGGCACTCCTTATTGCAGGCGTTATGTTTATGAGGATGTATCAATATGACAATTAACCAAGTAGAGCGAGCCTATAAAGCTTGGCCTATATTGGCTCAAAGAGCTAAAGATCGTAAAACGATCACATACAAAGAGTTAGGTGATGCTATAGGCGTCCATCATCGAGCCATAAGGTTCGTCTTAGGTGTAATACAAGACTATTGCTTGGCAGAAGAAATACCGCCTTTAACTATTCTGATAATTAACTCTACAGGAAAGCCTGGAGATGGATTTATTGCATATGACTTAAGAAATTTTGGAGATGGCCTAGAAGAGGTATATGACTTTAAGTGGGAAAAACATGGCAACCCATTTGGTTTTTCTCTAGAAGGGCTCTCTTATCCAAATATTATTAAATCATTGGTTGATAACCCTGACTCGTCAGAGGAAATTTACAGTAAAGTAAAATCCCGTGGTATCAAGCAAATGTTATTTAGACAAGCTCTACTCAAAGCGTATTCTCATCAATGTGCGTTTACAGGACTTTCATTTGTGCAAGGGCTCGAAGCCGCCCATATAATACCTTGGAAGCATGCAACAGACGCACAAAGAATGGATGTGCGCAATGGTATTCTGTTAAATAGCTTTCATCATCGTCTATTTGATGCTGGCCTTATAACACTATCCAGCGAATATAAAATTCGCTATCACGATCCAAATGGCAGCGACGGCGATTATTCCAAATTTGATCGCTTAATGTCAACCAAGCTGCATGGAAAAACTATCAATCTTCCACACAAGATTAAAAATAGACCTTTAAGTGAATTTATAGCTGTCCATAACCGTTTACACGAGTGGGGAGAATAAATATAACAAACGATCATGGCACCACCCCACGGTGCCATCTCCTAATACCGAACCCCCACAGCCGGCACCTCATGCCACTCAACATCATGCTTGTCCGTATAAATCCGGGTCGATTGTTCACTGGCGTGGGCCATGCGTTGGCGGGGGTTGATGCCCATTTCATCGATCAGCCTGGCTGATAGCCTGCGGATTTCATGGAATGTGGGGCGCAGTTCTTTATCTACATCATCGAACAGGCCGAGGGCGTCGCGCACTTTGGCGAACTCGTGGCTGATGTTCTTGGATTGAACCTGGTAACGATGATCGCAGTCCTTCGCGATTTTTCCTCGTCGTACCGGTGCGCGGTGGACGATGTAAGGGCAGTGCAGCTTGTCTGTTCGGGACAGGTCCACAACGTCTTTAATTTCCTGAGTTACCGGTATGGCCACATAAGACGTCTTCGCTTTCTGGGCCTTGGCGCGGTGTATGTATAACGAGCCGTAGATGGTTACGCCGTCTTTCTGAGTTGGCTCTTTCAGCCACACAATCCCGCAGGTGTTTGGCTTGGGTGCCCGAATCCGGTATTTGATTCGGTACAGTTCTTTCACCGCGTGAGTGGACTGCAGTGAAAGACGCATAGCAACTTTGAGGAAGAGTGGGGCAGCGGCCTCTATCGCCCGGAACGCTTCCAGGCTTAAATCCATACGTTTTTTCCTGGCGTCTTCCTGGTTGAGGCGCTTTGGCTTCTTGTTCTTGATGAAGTTCTGAGTGACGGCCGATTCATCAGCCAGGTAATCGAAGATCTTCCTGAGCCTGCCCAGCTTTTTATTGAACACCGCTTTTGACTTCTCGCCGTAATACGTGTTCATAAAGTCGTTGATGTGTACGAGAGTCAGAGATTTGGTGAGCTTGTGGCCAAGGAACTCATCCAGCCGGCGAACGTCGCTTTGCAGCTCTTCCAGGATCCGCACGGAAAGCTGCTCTTCATCTTTAATTCGTTTCAATACCAGTGGCAGCCACTCACGGAGCGGCTTGTTGAACTTATCTCTGCGCCTGGCAAAAGCGTTTGCGAGCTGATGTTCTTCCGGCCGGTGCTCTGCGTTGTAGGCCACCGCCGCTGTGATTATCTCATCACGGGTGTATTTGTCTGGCATCACAATGCGGGTGCCATCAATCAGCGTGAAGCGGTAACGCTCCACGCCGTTTCGTGATTCAACATACAGATGCTTTGGCAGGCCAAGGCGCGAGCCAGATCTCTTTCTTCCTGTCATACTAACTTTCCATCAAAGACAACAGTTCCCGAACATTCTCGCTGACGTGTGGATCAGAACCATCGTCCGGAACGCATACCAGCCAGCGCCCGGTTGGTAACTGGCGGCCTTGCAGAATGCCTCTCTTAATCCAGTTACGGATAGACTGAGCGGTGTAGTTAGTATGGGGTAAAAACTCCTGCTTATACTGACTGACAGTAATCTCTCTCATTGTGCAGTCCTCTTTGTTGGTTTCGGCCGCTGGTCAGGCGGCCATGGATGGAATGAAGCGGAGCTCACTCCTTTCTTCCAAACGCCAAATAAAGTAAATAAAACACCCCACACGCGATGGAGTACGTGGCAACACTCAGCATTGTTTTGTCTCCTTGGTTGGGTCGTAGATCCTTACCCGTTGGGTGGTGTGGAAGCAGTTTGCATCGCCGTTGAACAGGCCGCCTTCGCGGAGGCGGGCGCAGCCTTCCGGGAGTGGTTCGCCGCACATTTTGCAGGTGCCCAGGTCCTCTTTGATGGTTGGGATCTCTGCGTGAACGCGGTGGACTAAGGCGGATATCGCTTCATCGTGCGAGTAGGGTTCGCCGGGGTAGGCGAAGAACTTGCAGATTTCTTCCAGCTTTTTCAGTTCCACATCGGCGAAAACAACGGGGAAGGTAGTCAGGCCCTGTTCTTTTCGGCGGTCCCGCAGCGCTTGGGCGCGCTTGCGGTTCTGCTCTTTAACTTTGTCGCTAGCCATGGCTGCACCTTACTTTTTCTTCTTAGATTTCTTGCTTGGTGCAAGCAGCTGGCGGGCGCGGGCCAGGCACTCATCGAAGACTTTACCGCGGGCGAAGCGAGCGTTCGTCCGGTAGAAGGTGATGCCGTGTTCAACGGCGCGGTTTATCTCGAACGAGTTGAAGCCATCCGCAGCAAGTTTTGCTTCCATATGTTTGGCGATGAAAGCTTCCTTGCTGTTGTTAAAAGTCATCGTACTCATTGCACACTCCTGATCTGTTTTGGGTGAAACCCGGCAATCAGGTATACGGTTGTCAGGTTGGTCAGGCCTGTATATACTTGATTGCGAGGCTGAAAAGTCTCATTGCACAAAGAACGCCCCTGTTGGTTTGGTCACCGATGGGGGTTTTCTCTTTTTAGTGAACTCCTTCCTTAGCCAATGCTCTCTCCAACTCCGGTCTAAGCGCCTGCGCAGCATCATCAGCATCGAGCGCGGCCGATGATGTTTCATCGGTGACGATCAGCGAGAAGGTGTCGAAGAACGCGGTGATTTTTGCCTGGGCGTCTTCGATGCTGCCGTGTAGCGGATCGTCTTTGGTTAGCGAACTTTTTACGTTATCCAGCGATTCCATCCAGCTTTCATAGCCCTGGATGCTGTTCATCAGTTCGGTTACTTCTGCCAGCTTGAGTGTTTTCATATCTAAAGCCTCATTACACAAAGTTCTCAGTAGATGGCGCCGGCCATCGTGGTGTTTAGTTTGTCGCCCAGTTGGTCAGAAAGGGCGAGGGTGTGAGTAAATCAAAGACCGGAGAACTCGAATCTTTGGGATTTCTTAGCGTCCGCTAACACTGCTTTTGCAAGACGCACCTGGCTGGCTTTTGCTATATCTCCGCCGGGTGCTCTTTCTGGGTTCTCGATAACATCAAGCAGTTCCTGCATCACTATTGCCAGAGTTCGACCCTCTAACGGGATGTATGGCATTGGTTCCAACATACTCAAATCCTCTTTTGATGGTTGGTTATGCGACATCTTCAGCAGGGCGAAGGTGCGCAGGCGTCAGCCTGGAACTCAGCGCTTCAGACCGGTCAAGAACCTGCATAGTTTTTGAGTGCAGCTCCGTTGAGATCTGAACTTCAAAGCTGTTGATGATGTCGTCCAACTGCTCAACGTTGCTGGCCAGCTCACCAACGACAGGATCTGACTGATGCAGGCTTCCGATAAAGTCGTGCAGTGAACGTCTGTGAATCCGGTAATCGTGCAGTTTGATAGCCAGATTGATGATTTGTTGAAGAGATAAGCTTTCCATATGTACCCCGCTTGTATCTATTTGATACATTCAAGGTACATAGGAAACTTGATCCTGTAAAGTACAAATTTTCGTATTCTCTTCTTTTGGGAGGTGTTCAGGCGAAAAAAAAGCCGCTGTTAAGCGGCTTATCTCATTGAGAATTGGGGAAATTATAGGTTCATAATGACCTGTTTCACATAACCTACAATTCGACAATTTCCATTAATCGGGATTGGGTCATATTTAGGGTTGAGTGGTACTAAGAACTTTTGTGGGCCATCGATCTCGAGTTTTTTGATAGTGGCCTGTGGCGCATCATTTAATGTTGCTACTACGATTTTTCCGTTATCAGGGCACTCGCAAGGCTCTACTACCACAATGGAACCATCTGGAATGCTGGGGGAACCATACGGATTCGTCATGGAATTACCTGAAACACGCATAGCGAATGCATTGTGTGAAGCATTGACAGAGATAGTTTGCCATTCGAACTCTAAATCAGCGTCCACAATAACGCTTGCCCAACTACCAGCTTGTACTTCACTTAAAATCGGTACCGCTTTGAGTTTGTCAGGATCTATGAATTCGGCATTGATACCCATTCTTTTAGCAATGGACTCAAAGTATTCCTTGTCTGTACTGCCTTCAGTACAAATTGATACGTTGTATTCTACATCCAGCCAACCTTCAGGCTTGTTGAAACATAGTTCAATGTGACGAGCGAGCTTTGATCCTATAGCCCTCGTTGCACCTTTCCCCATAAAGCGACTAACTTGAGTCGGCGCTCTATCAATACGATCAGCAAAGGCGGAGTTACCTCCTATGCTTTCTGCCAGTTCCCTTGCTTTGGTTCTTCGGATTTCTTCTACCGTTCTCATATCGTTAAGCACTGTTGCTGAATGTACCCACCATTTTACTTGCTGTACTAAATAGGTATATATCCTTGACGGTACAAAAAACCGTTTGCATAATGTATCGCGGAGGTACTGTTTATGTATGCAAACTATTGGCGTCAGTTAGACGCAGATCAACGATTGGCCTTAGCAAATGCAGTGGGAGCAAATCCAGATTACCTACGGCAGGTGTTGTATGGCTACCGCAAAGCCGGAGCTAAGTTAGCCAAAGAACTTCACACAATTACCAAAGGGAAGGTGGATAAGAAACGCCTTCGACCTGATTACTTTTAGTGTAGCGGAACTAGGAGCTATCAGTAGAACACCATTTTTCTGTATAAATAACCAGTAAGGAAACACAATGATTACCAGTCTGAAAGGCGTTATCCGTAACGCTGTTGAAGGGTGGCGAACTGAGGTGAGCAAAGAGTTTATTGCTTCCAAGGTGGCGCGCCATTATCACGGCCTGAAACTTTCGCATGAGGTGGATGCCCAGCGCAAAGAACTGCTCAAGGTTCCCGGGGCTGATGATAAGAACAACACACAAAACTTCTTCCGTTATAACGAGCGAACCAGCATCGAGGCCAAGGCCACGATCATGGATCTGCTTCCGGCCATTCTTGCGGCCATGCCTTCGTCCCGCGCTGCGGACATGCTCAATACTTTCCTGAATCCGCTCGGGTTTTCTGTGGCGGCCATTGGCGCCAGTGATTCTCAGGGCAACCGGGATCAGCTGCTTGCGGCTTTCAGCAAGGAATCGAGCGAGGCATTCCAGTCTGTATTACTCCTCAGTGAACACGCGTCGATTGACCAACTTCGCCGTGCTTACAAAGAGGTTCAGGAAAGCGAGGGCGCACACGAGCCGCTGCTCAACTATCTGGAAACCCTAATCAGCCAGAAAGCGTGAATGGAGAACTTTGTGCAATGAGTCTTTACATGATCATCAAAAACGGCGAAAGCCATTGGGTAGCGAATACAGGCCACGGCCGTTGTGAAGTCCCGCCGGATGAAGCGGCGTGGATCTTTTATCTGATGCAGGCGAGGAGGGGGGCAGTATGAGTATGTTGCTCATGGTTCAGGCCATGAAACTTAAGGTAGGCAACCCGACCAGAAAACTCGTGCTGCTCAAGCTGGCAGACAACGCGAACGATGAGGGCTATTGCTGGCCCTCGTACGACTATATCGCCAAGGCCTGCGAGGTAGACAGGCGAACCGCCATGCGCCACATTCAGGCGCTGATTGAAGCAGGTTGGGTGAAGCGCCATTACCGCAAAAAAGGATCTGACATCCGGATAAACGACAGCAATGTTTACCTGCTGGACCTGTCCGAAAAGGCGGAAAAGGGTAGTGACAATCTGACACCACCCCCTGGTGACAATTTGTCACCACCGGTAGTGTCAGAGGATCACCAGGGTAGTGTCACCGGTGACACCAGGGGTGGTGATCGTATGTCACCCAGAACCAGTCAATTAGAACCAGTCATAGAACCTATAAAAAATAAACAAAAAGATTCTGACCAAATCGAAGCCTGTTTTGAGCAGTTCTGGAAAGTCTTCCCGACCAAGAAGGGCAAGAAACAGGCCCTCTCCAAGTTCAAATCCATCGTGAAGGGGCGATGTGAATCCGTTCAGGATTTCTCGGCCATGTTGTGCCGTGACGTAACCCAACGGGTGCAGAACCGTCAGTTCGGTTTCGACAAGCTGCACCCAACGACGTACTTGAACCAGGAGCGATGGAACGATGAACACGAATCTAATCCAACCGGCGCAGGCACAAGCAACGGCGCCAACCGTTATGACCAGCACAATGCAAGGCTGCTCGCAGAGTTCGGAAACACTGCCACACCAGCTGGGGGCGCAGGTACTCCACCTGAGCCCGGAAGCGTGGATCCAAACCAAGTTTGTGGAGGCCTACGGGGCGAAGTGGCCGCACCAGGAACTACCATCGACCTGGATTCAGGGGATTTCCATCATGTCGGTTCCTGAGATCCGCAAAGCGGTGAGCAAGTGCGTAACCAGCGGAGACGCATGGCCGCCAAGCCTGCCCCAGTTCGTTGCCATGGGCCAGCTGCTGGAGATCGACTTCGACGAAGCATTCAGCCGGATGCTGCACGGCAGGCCGAACGGGGATATCGAGTACTGGGCCTGTCAGGAAGTGGGCTTCGCCTGCCGCCGATACCTGACCGAAAAAGACGCCCGAACCAGATACCGCCGCGCCCTGAAGAAATACACGGACA
Organism: Vibrio sp. 9-16B-A1; assembly: GCF_056726165.1. NCBI lineage: Bacteria > Pseudomonadati > Pseudomonadota > Gammaproteobacteria > Vibrionales > Vibrionaceae > Vibrio > Vibrio sp. 9-16B-A1. The sequence goes on along the minus strand of NZ_JBSDZD010000020.1, from coordinate 35,608 downwards.
AGGCCAAAACCGGATCCCTCCCGGTACGGGACCTGATGCGCCTGAAGGATGAAACAAACATCACGCCAGTCACCGAACTAAAACAGCCAGAGCCAGCCGCGTTCGCCAAAGGATCTGTGTTTGAGCGGGTAGCGATGATGGGGAGCAGGGCATGAAGAAATACCAGGTTATCTATGCGGATCCCCCATGGCAGTTCAACTCAACGCGAACCGGCGGGAACATGAAATCCGGCGCGGCCCAGCACTACGACTGTATGACGCTGGACGAAATGAAAGCTATGCCCATCAACGAAATCACCGAAGACAACGCGCTGCTGGTGATGTGGTGGGTAGGCGCCATGCCGCAGGAGGCGATCGATCTGGTGGAGGCGTGGGGCTTCACCCTGAAAAACATGAACGGCTTTGTGTGGGAAAAGCTGACGGTGCACCACAATCCGGTTTTCGGCCTTGGTTACTACACCCGGGCGGGATCGGAATCTGCGATTATCGCCGTCAAAGGGAAGTTCAAGCCACAGAACCGCTCCGTTCGTGCAGTACGCCGCGCCCCGGTCGGCAGGCACAGCGAGAAACCGCACGAGTTCAGAGAAGATATTTTAAAACTGGCTGGCGACGTCCCCCGCCTGGAGCTGTTCGCAAGAACGGCTCCGGAAGGCTGGGACGTATTCGGCAACGAATGTGACCGCTCAATAGAGCTGATGGAGGCAATCTGATGCGACCAGAAACGTTGTTAGCGAAATTCAACCTGAAGGGACTCAACTACGAGCAAATGCAAAACGGTGGTGGCAAAGGCAAGTTCAGCCTGGAAGAGCAGCTGGCAATGGTTGGCGTCTGCTGGAAAGATTCCCCGGTTGGTTTTCTGGTGCTGTTCGTAGAAGCACTGGGTGATAAACACTCCCTCAAAATCCTGAGGCAGGCCGTACTGCTGGAAGCCATAGAACTCACCAAACTCTGGCGCGGCCAGAAAAGCGAAGCCGCGTTTGATGCCATGATTAACGCCGCCATTGTGGAAGCAACCAGACCATTAGGGCAGGTCTGCGCAACCTGCGGCGGAACAGGCAAATACAAGAATGCTAACTACGATATGCGGAACTGCCAGCACTGTAAGGAAGGCCGCGTTCTGTGGAGTGTCGAAACCCGTTTTGCAGTGATGTGCAATGGCCAGTTCGCCTGCACATACTCATTCTTTAAAGGGCACTACCACCCGGTACTGGAGCAACTGGCCAAGTGGCTATCCGACAAACGCAACGCTGCCATGCTGGCACTGATGCAACGGATAGAGGCAGAGGAGGCCGCCTGATGGAACCCTACAAGATAGAAACGCACAACGACCTGGCTGCGCGTTCCGTTGCTAACCATATTCGTAGTTTGGGAGGGCAGGCCATGTGCCGGGGGGCGGCAGTATTAACGAAGCACCAGTTCACGGAGCAGGATGCGGAGCCGGTAAAGTACTGCATTGGGCATACAACAGGCTGGCTAAGCCCCAGTGATGAGGAACGTTGGGATGAGTTTAGTGCTAAGCATTGCGAGCCATGCCAAGAGTTTGCTGGTGTGGGTTAGGTCAGTAGGAATTGTGGGAGTAGGTTGATTGGTGCGGGGGGAAGATTACACCTCGCTTGCTAGCCTTGGAACGCCCCGTGAAGGGGCGTTCTTCTACTCATCATATTGTGTTTCTAACAGTTCCAAAATATCGAGATTCATTTTAGCCCTCGCTACCTCTAGAATTCTATTTCGTGACTTTGGTATATGACATTCACTTTCACCATAGATGCGGTTGTCGAATGAGGCTGGTTTTTGGTCCTTTTCGTGGTAGTAAGTAGCATAAGTTGTAGCGAGACTTTCAACATCGCATTTGTAGGACTTATACCTGTTTTGAAGCTTGAGATCACAAACGGTGTGATCATTAGTTCTGGATGAGTTTGACTTCTTTATAATATTTAGTTCGCTAAATGAATATCTCTTGTTTGTCCCCAGTTTTATTAGTTCGATATCAGGAACACAGAAAGAGTAATGCTTGTCAAATGAGTCCTCATATGGGTTTATATGATTCGATGTGGTAAACTCTTTATTACCTCGAATTGATGAGTTGCAGATATGGCAGCAAGGAATTAAATTAAAGAATGATAGAGCTAGATATGGATGTTTAGACTTCAGGAAAAAATGGTCTAGATCAAAAAGAGCTCGACCTTCATCGTCAGTTGTTACTCCATTTGAAGGTTTATCTGTTGAAATTATCTCAAACTTGTAATTGTTACAATAAAAGCAATGTTTAGATTGGAGTCCCATTTCTTTATACAAATCCACACAGATTTTGTTACTTCGAAAACTCTTGTAATTGAACATTCTAGTTTGTAGGAGAGAGCAAAATTCTGTTGGTTTTTCTTTTCCGTCTATAGTTGCGGTAATGTCCCCTTCCAGAAGTATTTGTTTTATCTCTGAGATGATATTATCTAAATCTGACGGTCTAGAAATAATGATTCTCTTTAGGTTTTCATGGTTGTTACTTGTTAGATATCTAAAAAAATCAGTGAATCTCTGGTTTTTTGCAACATTATTCTTGGAAATTTTAGCTAAATGCTGGTTTGATTCAAACTCTAACAGTAGCAATGTGCTTTTTTCAATTAATGAGTTTTGGTAGTATTCAACTTTACGAGATTTTGATTTTTTCTTCTTCTTTTTATTTAGGTTGTTCCAATGATTCTTGGCTAGATCGTCAAGTAACCCTGGGATTGTAGTTGCACCTAAACTATCTTCAAATTTAATCATTATTAATCACCCTCATTAATTGATTTCGGGTAAGGTCATCTCCGACTATGCCTGCAAACTTTGTGAGTTCTTCTTTTCTTGAAGGTGTAAGGTTTCCCCGATTTGCTTCTGACGCAAATGAAATGATATTTTCGTACGCAAAGCTGCCTATTTTTTCGTTATCTAAGAAAAATGCTTCTCCGAAAAGTGTATACAAATTAGCACCAAATGTTCTTAATGGTTCACTCATTGGTTCATTGTATAGACTATGATTGTTAAGTATTTTGACATTGTCTCTCGGAAGGTCAGTAACCAAGAATGGTGAGTGTGTGGAGAAAACTAGTTGTATTTTTTGGTTCTTAGATAAGAAACTTGGCAATACCATGTTTAGTGATTTTATAAATTGAAGTTGCCACTTTGGATGGAGGTATAAATCACCCTCGTCTATACATATTATGGTGTCATTTTTGGTGTCCTTTAAAGCATCTTTTAATAATGAGAAAATATTTAGGTATGCTTGATGGCCGGAACTTATACCTAACCAAGATAGATTTATCTTTGGTGTGAGGCTTAAAGCCTCTATGAATCCGTATAGTTCATGTTTTTTGTCCATTCTTCCATGAGTTCTTAGAGCAAATTGCTGTAGGTTTCCGCGCGTTTTATCTGTTACTTCCTCTACATCTAACTTATCTATTATATGCTTATCATTTTCCAGTGCGTGGAGTATTGATTCGAATGGTAAGTATGCGTCCTCTATAGTTGAGTAAATATTGGAACGCTTTGACTTGATTTTAATTGATATGTCATTATTAATTTTACTCATAAGTTTGTATGTCGATTCAAACAGTGAGTTTATTGATGAATGAATGTCGCTTCCATAATAGGACTCATGGATTACATCCACTATTTCTTCTTGGCACTCATGGATTGTTCGATTTATTCTTTCCAGTGTTTTTTTTGCGATGAAGTATTTTATCCCCAAGATTAGTTTGTTTTTTGAAGATTTAATGTTCTTAATTTTGGTTGAATGTGATGATAAGATGTCATTTATAGCATTGACTAAGTTTTGGTTTTTTACTTTATCAATCCCAGAGTATAGGTTTAATGCCCGATCAACAGGGAATGATATTAAAATGTCTTCAATTTTGTCTAATGACAAGCTTTCTAGTATGTCATTGCTGGTTTTACCTAGAAAGTTAACTTGCTTGTAGAACAAGCTTTTTTGGTTGACCACAGCTTGGTAATTCGTTTTTGGTGAGATGGTTTTTACCCGTTTTGTAAACTCTAGATCCCTGTTGTCATATACGTTAGAAAAATAGATGGCATTGATTTTTCTCAATATTGAATTGTTTTCAATGGCGTTAAATAAATGTCTGCTATTACTGGAAATATTTATAATTAGATCTTTTGGTTTGTATACCGTGAAAGAATCATTGTCCTTAGTTATAAACAAGTACTCTTTTGGTAGACTTCTTCTTGAGCCTTTCAGAATACTACATATGAACTCTATTGTGTTGGTTTTCCCAGAACCATTTTGTCCAACTAGGGCCGTAACGTTGTTGAAGCATGGGTCAAATAGCCCTGTAATTTTGCTCTCTTTCTTTGTGTGATTAAGTACTCTGTTCTCCGGATCGAACGTGAAGTCATCATCCGGAGAAAAGTTCAGTTCAAAATCATTAAATGACCTATATTTTTTAACCCAAAAGTAACAAAGTTCCATCGTCTAAACCTATGGTAAGCAATTGTTTTTAATTATATTAACTGACGTAAGGTTTCGCAATAAAGTTAAAGGGAATACTTACAAGTAATTATTGACATTAGGCCTGTTTTGCGGTGAAACCCAAGTTGCAAAACCTCGTCCACTCGGTGAGGTTTTGTCGTTTCTGGACTTTATTACTTACCGAGGCGCCTTTCAAACTAGCTTGAGATAAAAGAAAACCCAGCATAGAAGCTGGGTTTGGTAGGGATAATCTTACCTGGGTGGATACAGCTCAAGCTGCTCAAGCACATGCCTTACACTAAATGGCTCGGAATACACATCCTGAATCTCCATCATCTTCTCTTTATCCAGATGTTTGATGCGCTCTTTTGCCAGTTCGTCCAGCGGAGTCAGGTCTACTGAGTAGGCGTTCTCCAGCTCTGGGTTTTTGTCTCGCTTTAACGCTTCTTTCAGGTTGTCCGTGGCGTCCTGCATACACAGGCTATCGTTGTAGTTGTATAGATACCCGATTACCGTTTTCTGATCTTCGAAAGAAAGAGAGTCGAACCACGGTGTGGTAGGGAAATCTATTTTATTTTTCTGAGCAAGTTTGTAGCAATAGTCAAAGCGTGCATCCCAGGCTTTCGCAGCTTCGGTACTGCTTGGTGCATTGCTAACGCAGCCAGCCAGAGCCAAGCAGGTTAGTAGTAGATTATTTCGTAGCTTCACTGACACAGTTCCAAAATTTCTGTTCTTCGCCATAGGTAAAGATTTCCTGCTCATAAGCAACTCTGAAAATCCGGTCACGAATAATCTGGCGTGCACCAGCCATTGCCGTAATGAAGGTTTCCCAGTCATTTTCCCGGATAGTAATCAGCGTTTCGATTGGTTTACCGGTTACGCTGGGCGTTCCGAAAATTTGATAAAAAGGAGTGACAGCAAGAGCACCTGCAAATAGGTTGCCTTGCTCTGCGATTCCTTTGATTTCATCAATCGCGTGCTTACTTTTTGTGCTCAACTTCATGTTGTTGATATCGCACATTCCAATCCTAGCCATACGTTGTTACCTATATTCTCTTTATAATCAGCGGGTAAGCTACCATGTGATGCTGGCTGGTGCAATTGGTGGCGTATATATTTTCGTGGGGAAGTATTGACTTACACGTGAACATGCGGGATTATTCCCATGTTGCAGAACCTCGCCCATCCGGCGGGGTTTTGTCGTTTCTGGACTTTATTCCTTACTGGGGCGCCTTTCGGGGCGCCTTTTTCATATCTGGGGTTTTCGATGGCGCTAACACGTATTGAAGAGTGGAAAGGGCGAATCATCACATACGGTGGTAGTGGTGGCATTAGCCTGTATAACGAAAAGGCCATTGCCAAAGCTCAGGAAGCGGCTGAGGTGGTGGCAAACAATTCTGAACTGTTTACTGAAAGGCTGATCTCATCGATTGGCCTTTTTCTTATCGCCTGCCGGTTGGTTTTCGAGATCTTTGTGTTTTTCGACCAGCGCCGGCTGAAAAAGCTGCGGGAGCAATCTGATGACCGAGCTACAAACCAGGAACTTTAAAGCCACCGAACTCCGCTGTAAGTGCGACTACTGCAAACGCGAACAGCCACACCAGTGTGATGCGCGGGCGCTGCAGGCCTTACAGGCAGTGCGTGAAGAGTTGGGCTTTCCGCTCACTGTTACTTCTGCGTATCGCTGCGAACGGCACCCGTCTGAAGCGAAGAAGAGCAAACCCGGCACCCATAACCGCGGCACGGCGTTTGATATTGCGTTGCCGTATGGTGAGTTGCGCTACAAGCTGCTTGCCGTAGCCATCAAGCATGGTTTTAACGGGGTGGGTTTTGCCAACTCGTTTATCCACATCGACTACCAACGGCCCACGGATATGACGTGGACCTATAAGTGAATTACTAACGGCGGCCAACTGGCCGTTTTTTTTATGGAGATAGCACAGTGAAAGTGAAGCTAAAACACCTGTGGCTGCTTATGTCAGCACTCGTTGTCGGGCTGGGTGCCAGCTTGTATTCCGTGACGGCCTCGGCCACTGAAATCGTGAACAACGCTTTTCCTCCGGATGCACCGGCGTGGATTGGTACCGTCATTGGTTTTGTGGTTGCCGCTGCCGGTCTGGTGGCCCAGCTGGATGCTCAGGTCAGTGAAGACTTTAAGCACAAATGGCCGTGGTGGCTGCGCGTTCCGTGGGATGCGCTGGCAGGTAATTACAAACATTCGAAGAACATCGGCAGCGTTTGAGCTGGGTAAAGGCCATTCCGGTACTGGGTAAGCTGGTGCTGACAGTACTGGAAGCCTGGCAAAAGCACCAGCGTAAACAACAGGCCAAGCAGCAGGAGCAGGAACGTGAAGCGATTAAGCAGGATCCGGTTAGTCACCATCGCGAGCGGTTTGGCGATAGTTCTGGCAGGGTGTCAGTCTCTGCCAGCGCTAAGCCCCGCGACTGACTTCTACAGCTGCAAGCCCACTCCGCCACAGCTTGAGTGGTATGAGGTGGAGGAGGGCGGTGTCTACTATCCCAAACGGGCCTTTACCAATCTTCAGCTCTATATCGAAGATCTGAATGATTGTATTGATTACTACCAGGCTAACCCGGGTTAGGTGGGTGCCTGGCATTTCCGGATAACCCGATTAACTCCAACTAAGGGATCCTTTCCCTCATCAAATTCTCACCGCCAAGAGCAAAAAAGTGCACTTCATAAGGCGCCACCGAGCGCCCGCAGGCTTCGGCCATTAGTTCTACGTGCTTACGGCGGTGACCCTATACATCAGGCGCCCCGGCACCTCGCCGACGGAATCGTTAGCCATGACCACGAAGCAGCTCAGGCTGTTTACTCCTTACGTGTAGCGCGGTTCGTAAAGTCATAAGGTGCAAGCCAGGGAGAGAGACCCACATTAAACGGAAACGTCAGCCTGAGGCGAAAAAGCGGCGTGACACCCGGAGAGACGGGAAAACCCTTTGAGTGAGGTAACGATGAATAACGAGAAACGGTTGTGGAATTTATCGGAACTCGAAGCGTTTAATTACCACCGTTCCACCATCCGCAAGAAACTGAAAGCCGCAGGCATTGAGCCAGTGGCCCACAAGGGTTCAACACCCCTGTATGACGTGGTGCAGATAGCGCCGTATTTGTGTAAGGCCCCGGTGAAAGAGAGTGATGCGCCGGATCTGATGGGCTTTCCCACTGCGGCGGAGCTTCGGGCTTATATCCAGTCGGAGCGGGAGAAGTTAGCGCTGCAAAAAGATTCCGATGAGTGTGTCACCCGGGAAGATTATGAGAATGAAGTCGGGGTGTGCATCGCCAGCGTGAAGGCCTTTAAAGATAAGGTGATCACCCGGATTGAGTCGGCCATTCCTACCGCAGCCGCAGAGCAGTTGGAAGACCTGGAAAAACTACTGAATTTCGATTTGAAGGCGGTGACCGATGAGCTTGGACAAGTTTGATCCCCGGTTGGGAGTGAAGTTTGCGGATGCTGCGGCTATCCGTCGTAGCCTGGCGTACTTGTGTGCACCAACCGATAAAACACCGGTTGAGGCAGCAGACGAGGAACTGTGGATCTCAGACGGTACGGACGTGACTAAGTTTCTGTCTTCTCAGGTTCCTTACATGCGCGAGCCAATGGATTGTTTGGCCCGTCGGATTTATGAGGCGGTGATTGTCGTCGGCCCGGCACGTTCGGGTAAAACCAAGGCTATGGTTGAGGGCTGGATTAACTATGCGGTAACGCAGGCCCCGGGCGATATGCTGCTTATCTACAGTACTAAGACCAAAGCGGCGGATATGTCCAAAGCGGACCTGGCCCGCTGCTTTGCTGCCACACCAAAGATCAAGAAGCTGAGAACGGGGCGAAAGTCAGACGATAACATCACCTACAAACGCTTCAGGAACGGGATGATTTTGCAGCTGGACTCAGCAACTGAATCGAGTCTGTCTGCTTCGACTTATCGCTACGCTGGCGCGACGGACTATGACCGCGCTGATGATGCGGTCGGTCAGGAAGGTTCCAAGTTTGAGCTGATGCTGATGCGTGTTCAGAACGCGAAATCATCCGGCATGGTGATGGCTGAATCTTCTCCCGGCCGGATAATCCGCCAGCCTAAAGAGCCGGATGAACTCGGCGCTCATGAAGCGCAGCCTTGTGGTGGTATTGCGGATCTTTATAACCAGGGTGACCGCCGCCGCTTTTACTGGCTGTGTGATGACTGCGGCGCGTACTTCCGGCCTGAGTTTGAAACCCTTAAATGGGAAGAACATGAAGACCACATGGAAGCCTCTCAAACGGCTTATGTGGCTTGCCCACGCTGTGAGCATCGGATTGAAGAGGTGCAAAAGCAGGCTAAGAACCTGCAAGGCCGCTGGTTCCGTGAGGACGGGGTGAACCAGTATGGCGAGGTGGTGGAAGATGAATCCGAAGCCAGAAAAGCCAAGTGGGCGACTTTCTGGTTTGAGGGGATTGTTGCTGCGTATGCCAGCTGGCAGAACCTTGTTTACCGCTACCTGAAAGCGAAGTCTTCTTTTGATGAGAGCGGTGATGAAGACAAACTGATTTCCTTCACGAACGTTCGTATGGGGCGTTCCTATATTTTGCAGTCTCACGGCCATGAGCTTAGCGCCCACGAACTGATGCAACGCGCACTCGCATACCCCCGCGCAGTGATCCCCACCGACGGCCGTTTCCTGATCATGACGGTGGATGTACAGGGCGGGAAATCTAACCCGCGCTTTGTGGTTCAGGCGCAGGTGTTTGGCGCGGGCCTGCAACGCTGGGTTATCGATCGCTTTGAAATTCTGACCACGCCAACCCGAAACGGGGACCGGATCAACCCGGCGGTTTACGCCGAAGACTGGGACCTGTTAATCGATCAGGTCATGAAGAAAACCTACCCACTGGCGGACGGCAGCGGCCGGGTGATGAAACCGGTACTGACGCTGTGTGACTCCGGTGGTTCCGGCGCGGAGAAGGACGGCAAGAAAACCTCTGTTACCGATCTGGCTTATCAGTTTTATAACCGTCTTAAGTCTAAGGGGCTGACTCATCTTTTCCGGCTGGTGAAAGGCGCCAGTAAGAAGATGGATGACCTTATCAAAGAGTCTTACCCGGATAAGCGAAGCAAGCTGGCCCACGGGGAGATCCCGCTTTTGATGCTGAACACCAACCGGCTTAAGAACCGGGTGGTGGCGAGCTATTCCCGTGAGGAGTTTGGTTCGCGCTATTTCCATTTGCCCGGCTGGGCCGAGCGGAACTGGTTTGATGAACTGACGGCGGAATACATCAATGAAAAGGGCGAGTGGGAATGCCCGGAGAAATCCCGCAACGAGAGTTTTGACCTGTGCGCCTACGCAGAGGCGGGGATGCATTACCTGGGTGGTGACGACATCGACTGGGACAACCCGCCAGGCTGGGCGATGCATTGGCAGTTGAACCCGAACGTGGTTGATGCCGATGTTCAGCCCCAGTTCGAGCGTAAGCGCAAGCCAAGATACCGGCACTCAAGAGGAATTTACGGATGACATTAGAAATCGCAACTAACCGGGAGCGCCTGAGCTGGTACCTGGAAGCTGAGAAGAAGATCCTGCAGCAGCAGTCGGTTAAGACGGCGGAAGGCGAAGAGCTGACGCTGGCCAGCCTTTCTACGGTGCGCCGCGAGATTGAGCGTCTGCAAACGCTGATCGCCCGGGAGAATCAGGGCGGGCACCGTTCGATGATCCGGAGAAATTACCTTGAGTAGCTTAAATCTCATCGACAAAGTGATTGCCGTGTTCAGCCCCGAGAAGGGGCTGAAACGTATGTACGACCGGACGCTGTTAAATAAGTACACGGCGGCCATGCCAGTGGACCCGCACACCAAACAGAAGCGCAGGCGTTCAACCGGTAACGCCAATCAGCTGAACAAGGGCGCGAAAGCACTGGCCGAGCGGGCGCGGGACGGGGATGAAAACAACCCGTTTGTTACCGCGATTCTCGATGAGCTGTGCGCCAATGTGGTGGGCCCGAACGGGATCATGATTGAGCCTCAGCCGCTGACGCATGAGGGCAAGATCCACACTGAGTTTGCCCAGTCAATTGCCCGCTGGCATGAGCTTCACTCCCTTAGCCAGAACATCGACGGCGAGACGTCCCGCAGTGAAACGGAGTGGTTGGCCTGCCGTACTTGGCTGCGGGATGGTGAGGTGTTTGGCCGGATGTATATGGGGCGGCACCCTCAGCTTGAGTACCCGTCTTCCACGCCGTTTGCGATTCAGCCTTTTGAGGCGGACTTTATCCCCCGTAATCATAACGAGGAGGAGAAGGGCATTTTGGAGGGGATCCAGCGGAACAAGCTGGGGCAGGCTATCCGCTATCTCATCCAGAAAGATTCAAAAGGCTTTGAGTTTGCGGAGGTGGATGCGGCGGCCATGTGCCATCTCAAGTTTACCCGCAGGCTGCATCAGAACCGGGGGATCTCGATTCTGCATTCCAGCCTGGATTTGATTGCCCGGCTGGAGAGTTATGACCATTCGGAAATGGTGAGTGCGGAGATTGCTTCCCGCTTTACCTACTTCATCAAACGCGACATTCAGGCTCCGGGCGAGAACGATTCATTCGACCGGGGCGGGGATATGTTCCTCGGTATGGGTAACTCGCTGGAACTGGCTCCGGGTGAGGATGCCGGGATCATCGAATCTAACCGGCGTGAGTCTATGAGTTCGCCTTTCCGTGATGCTCAGCAGCGGCTGGTGAGTGGTTCTGCTGGAGTGAACAACTCTTCTGTTACCCGCAAGTATGACGGCAGCTACTCGGTGGCCCGTCAGGAACTGGTGGACTCTTTTGCCCGTTACCGGGTGTTGCAACGCAAGTTTGTGCTGGGCTGGACCCGGCCTCAGTACCGCTGGGCGCTGGCTATGGCGGTGATGAGTGGCGAGCTGGTTGTGCCTGCGGATGTGGATGCTTCGACGGTGTTTAACGCTATTTATCAGGCGCCGGTGATGCCATGGATTGATCCGGCCAAAGAGATGACCGGGATTGAGAAAGGCACCCGGCTGAGTCTGTTCTCACTTAGCCATGCTCAGCGGGAGCGCAACATCAACCCGCTGGCGACGCGGCAGGAAGTGCAGGCCGAGCGGGAGGAGATGAACGAACTGGGCATTGTGAGCACATCGGACCCGGCTCATAACGTGGTGAAAGTGAACAATAAGGGTGAGGGGGTGATGAATGCCTAAACCAACCAAAAAAAGCTGGTACACGCTGACCAATGAAGCGGATAAGCCGGCGCAGTTGATGATTAACGGGATTATCGGTGATTACGATATTGGCTCGATTGATCTGGTGAAGGCGTTGCAGGTCATCGGCAGTAAAGAACTGGTGATGCGCATTCAGAGCCGGGGCGGCAGCGTTTATGAAGGGCTGGCGATGTACAACGCTATCAAGGCCCACAAGGGTAAAACCACGGCGGTGGTTGAGGGGCTGGCGGCGTCTATCGCGACGTATCTGATGATGGCTTGTGATGAGCGCCATATGCCCAAGAACGCCGCGGCGATGATCCATAACCCGAAGATGGGCGCCTGGGGCGAAGAAGGCGAGCTGGAGAGTGCTCTGACCCAGCTGAAAAATGCCAAGAGTACGATTGCCGGGGCCTATGCCGAGGTGAGCGGAAAGAACGAAGATGAGGTTCTGGAAGCGATGGCGGCAGAAACCTGGTTTACTGCTGATCAGGCGGTGGAGTGGGGGTTGGTCGATAAGGTGATTGACCCTGTGAACCTCACCAATTGCTTTAGTGATGCAGATATCGCGGGCCTGAATGAGTTTCAGAACGTGCCGGATGATCTGCTCAATTGTCTGACCGAGCCTGATGAGCCTCAGCAACCTGTGGCGATTGCCACTCCTCCAACGAATCAAACCGAAGAAGAACAGGTAAGCGACATGCCGAAACCAAATGAAGAACTGCAAAACGCGGTGAAAGCAGAAAACAAGCGCCAGGCGGCCATTCGTGCTTTGTGTATTCAGCACAATGTGAGCGATGAGCTGATGAACACCATGCTGCAGGATATGGATTGTTCTGTTGAAAGTGCCTCTGCAAAAATCCTGGAGAACATGGGCCGCGATAAGCAGACGCTGCGGAACCTGTGTAAAGACCTGAACCTGGATGACGAGCTGACCAATAAGGTGCTCGATGACCCGAACATCACGCTGGAAAGTGCTTCGGCGCAGCTGCTGAATATGATTGGTTCTGGCAGTGTGGACGGGCAAATGCCGAACCTGACGGCCACTCATATCCGGGCGGATAACGGCAACCATGTGAAAGACGAGCTGCAGAACGCGCTGAATGCCCGTTGTGGTGTGGGCGAACTGGAGAAGGATAACTCGTTTGGCCATGAGTCTCTGCTGAACATGGCGCGGGCCAGCCTGGGTGTGAATGTCCGCAGCCCGATGACTAAGCAGGAGCTGGTTAACCGGGCGTTTAACTCGGGTGATTTTGGCGACATCATCACTGAGGGTATCCGCACGGTAATGCGTGATGAAAAGCAGGCTGCAGCGCCGATGTGGCGTGAGCTGGCGAACACGGAGAACCTGCCGGACTTCCGCGAGACAGAGTTGGTGATGGTGAACGATGCGCCGGATCTGATGAACGTTTCTGAAGATGGTGAGTACAAGGCCGCGACCCTGAAAGGTAGCGGTGAGCGCATTCAGCTGGCGACGTTCGGCCGGGAGATTCAGTTCACCCGTCAGGCGATCATCAATGATGAGATTGGGCTGATTGCGAAGGTGCCGCGTAAGTTTATGCAGTCTGGTTATCGCCTGGCTGACAAGCTGATGTTCAACGCCATTCTGGCGGGCAAGATGGCTGATGGCGGTTCAGTATTTAAGAAGGGCGTCATTAAAGACTGGGGCAACCTGATTGATGATGTGGCGGCAGGTGATTACGCGGCGATGATTATGGCGCTGCACAAGGTGTTTGCGACCGCGACGACCACGCCGTTTAGTGGCAAGGAAGGGGCGGGTGATCCGCTGGATCTTCGTGGTGAGCTGCTGCTGGCCAATCCGGACCACGCTGCGATGTTTGAAGCGGTGCTGAACACGGCCAGCAAGCCGGATACTTTCAACCCGGCTTATAAGAAGTTCAGCCGCGTGATTGAGACAGCGCGCATTGCCAATGTGAACGGCGCCATTGCCCTGACCGGTAAAGATTTCGATAGCGTTGTCATGGGCTTCCTGGATGGTCAGCAAGACCCGTGGCTGGAAACCTCAGACGGCTGGACGAGTGACGGAGCTAAGTTCCGTATCACTTATGACCTGATGTCTAAGGTGCTGGACCGTCGCGGCATTGCGATGGCGAAGTTTAAATCTCAGTAAGTTATCGATCCTTTCTTTACTGTTTATCTATACAGGTGTATAAATAACTGTATGGATAAACAGTGTTGCAGGGGTGGGTTATGAAAGTCTCATTATTCGTGTTTGGATTTTGCTACGTTACCTATTTATTAATCGAGGTTTCTATCCCTGTTATGGGGGAGCAGATGAAACCCGGGCACGTATGTGCATGGCAGGCATCCGGCGAAATTGTTACAACTCAACAGGAAGATGAGTGCGAACGGTATCTACGCAAGCAGAAAGTGATTGACCAGATCCTCAGCAACTGACTTTTATCAATGAAGCCTCCAGCCGGAGGCTTTTTTAATGCGAGAAATTCACTATGCGTTTAGCAGACGGACTTAAGCTGGATATGACGGTTCCGGCAAACGGGACAACGAAAGACGTCCCTATGTTGTATGGCTCTCTTCTGGTGGTGCCGAATATGACGGCTAAGGTGGGCGAAGTGATCTCCGCTCACTGGCGCGGTTACTTTGACGGGCCAATCAAGGAAGGGGATGCTCCGGCGTTCCTGGGTGAGCCAGCCTATTTTGAAGCAGGTGTGTTCACCAAAACGAAACCGACGACCGCTGGCGAAGTGGCGCAGCCGGTTGGGGCCTTTATCGATAACGGGGTGTTGCTGACCGGTGAGCTGATCATTGAGTTTGTAGCCTGATAATGGTCAGTCGGTTTGAATCGGCCCGTGAACTGTTGCGGGCCTCCATTGCTGATTGCTTTGGCCAGTCTCTTTATGTGATGACTCGCCAGGGTGATCAGAAGCCGATCACCGGTTATGTCCGGCGGGATGAGAAAGGCACGCGGCAGGTGCTGCTCCTTCAAACGGATGCGGAGTTGCCTGAAGGCTGCACCACTGTGTATGGCGATAAGCGGTATCAGCTGGTGTTTAAGGCGCCGGTTAAAGTGAACGGAACGGACAGCCAGATCATGCGTGAGTATGTGCTGGTTCAGGAAGGTTCGGGAGCGTCGTGTGAGTGGTCTGAATTCTAGTGGTTCCCGGCTGGTGCTGGATAGTGAGTTTATCCGGCGCTATAGCGCGTTTGAAAAAGAGGTCCCCAAGGCTGTTCAGCGGGCGGTTTCAGCAACAAACCGCTGGCTGCGGGCCGTGACGATGGCAGAGCTGGGCTATGAGCTGAAGATTGATAACAAGGCGCTGCGGTCGCGTTTTCGTACTTATAAGAACGGGCGGATCTCCAAGCTTTGGATTGGTGTCCGGGATATTGGTGTTCACCGTGCAGGTAAACCGGTGCAGAACCGGCTGGGTGTGCGTGTTGGCGCTGAGTTCTATGAGGGCGCGTTTATCTCTCCGATGGATAGCGACGAGCTGCTTGTCTGGCGAAGGCGGGGCAAGGCGCGGACCAATATCGAGATGGTGACCATCGACATTGCTGATGATGTGGATGAGATCGTCGAGAACTATCTTCCGCAGATTAACCGTAAGTTTGAGGAGTTTTTTCACCGTGAGTTCCGATACGTTCTTTCGCGCGCCGCGTGAGTGGGTGGAGCTGGTGCGCTCGCATCTTGAGGGCCGGTTAAACCTGACGGTAGCGACGGTGTACCAGCGTGAAGCGACTCAGCTCAGCGAGACAAAAATCAGCTATCAGGTAGGTGAAGTTGAGCCGGTAAGCGGTTATGCCAATGACGGCCGGCACCTGCATGATATTGAGCTGCGTTTTCTGGTTGAGGTGCCGACTTCTCAGGAGGGCTTTGACCTGATTGCGCTGGATGCTTCCACCCGGATTCAGCGGGAACTGCTCGATCAGTCTTTTGGCTCAGAGCAGGATGTTGAGCCGGTTGTGGTGGTTTCGAATATGCCGAGCCGGTTTGATCCTTCTGTCGGGGTGTTTGCCCGGACGGTGACGGTTCGCCAGCGGATCCGGCTGGGGCCGCTGGAGAATGACTGGCACGAAATAGTGGGGACCTGTGACCATGCTGGGACAGCTAATCAAACATGTGGCTTCGTTGGAGAAGCAGGTTCTTGAGCTTAGGGAGGAGCTGGAAGAGAACAACCGGGCTTCTGCCAATATCATCCGGCTGGGTGTGGTAGCCAGGGCTGATAAAACCACAGTCGATATCAAAACAGGGGATAACCTTGCGAAGGGCATCCCTTTTTTTGTGCTTGCTGCGGGCCGGGTGCGGCATTACCGCAGGCCTACAGTGGGCGAGCAGTGTTTGCTTATCAACCTCGGCAGCGGTGACAACCTGAATAACTCGGTGGCGCTGATGGGGCTGCCATCTACCGCATTCCCTTGCCCGACGGTGGCAGAGAATGAGGTGATGACGGACTACGGCGACGGGATGACGGAGCGGTATAACCTGGATGATGGTTCGCTCACCTGCCATTACCCCGGCGGGGTGAAGATTTACGGTGATACCTGGCAGGACGGTAACTACACAGCTACCGGTGATATTACCGATCACACCCGTTCGATGCAGGCCGACCGTGAGATTTATAACGGCCACGAACACCCTGGCATTCTGCCGGGGCCGGATAAGACCAAGCCGACGGAGCAACAGCAATGATTGGTATTGATCCTCAAACCGGGTTGATGGTTTCTGGTGAGAGTGCGCTGAGCTGTCGTTTTGCCAGGGTTCTGACTACTGAAGTGAGTACCCGGGTGAAGCGCCGTGGTGTTGGGAACCGGGCGGTTTCGCGCCTGGGTAAACAGCAGACGCCAACGGAGGCGATGATTGTTCAGAACCTGACGCTGGAGGCGCTTTCCAAACCGGAGAACGGGCTGACGGATTATCAGGGGATACGCTGTCAGGCGATCCCGACTGACCGGGGTTTTCTGGTGAAGGTGTCCGGCAGCTGGCGTGGTGAATTACCGGAGCTGAGTGCGAGCTTATGACGACGAAACCTAAAGCTTTTCAGGAACCGGACTTTGAGACGCTGCTTGCTGAGTATATCGGGTTCGCTGTTGGCTACTGCGCCGGGCAGGACGAAGCGAAGGCGAAGCAGCTGCGTGAGGCGTTCAATAACCAGGGCGAGCTTTTGGCTCAGGTGACTCAGGCGTTTGTGCTTAAGCGAACGGCGGAGATACGCGAACAGAATCACCAGGCCTTGCAGATGTTCCGTAAGTATGTGAGTGATTCGAACATGGTGGATCTGCTGGCGATGCAGTACAGCATCAGGCGGCAGGTTCTGGAGCCGGAAGATAACACGGTATTCCCTCCCAAAGCGGCGGTAATGGAGTCAGATGAGAGCCTGCTTCGCCGGTTTGATCTGGCGCCGTATCAGTTCCATACCACCGGTACCCGTCTTGGTTACCGCTTTCATGCGTTAACGCTGGATGAGCGGCCAACCATCACGGTGGATTCTGAGCCTGAGGCGGTGACGATGCGGTTCGAGTTTCCTGGCGATGTGCAGCCTGCACTGGTGAAGGATGCTCAGGCACGGATGCTGGAGCCAAACTCGGGCAAGGTGTGTGTTGCTCTGCTTAGCCGGGAACAGCCGGACGGTGTGCCATCTTCTGAGTTGCAGGCCCGGGCCGGGGCGTATCTGAACCGGGATGATATTGCTCAGGAGTCAGATCTGGTCACGGTGAAAGCGGCTACGGCCATGCCGTATCAGATTGCGGTGACGCTCTATACCGGAGCGGATCCCAATACTCATATCGACAGTGCTCATGCTGAGCAGGTGGCCCGGCAGTTTGCTGATAAGGCGCACCGTCTTGGTGGGATCATCGATCGGGAAGAGGTGGCGCATATCTTTTATGAACTGGGCGCCAAACGGGCCAAGGTGCAGCATCCTGCAGCAGATGTGATCTGCCAGTGGGATGAAGCGCCGTATTGTACGGGGGTGACGATTGATGTCCGGGCAGAATAAGTCGTTTGTATCCGTCCAGCCTGATAACCGGACTCTGGTTGAAGAATCACTGGAGTTCGCCTGGAGTGCGGTTATCAATCAAACCGGGTCTCCTTATCCCGATCTTAAGCAGCCAATGCTGACCAGTGAGGAGTTCGTCTCCCTGCTGGCCGGAGAACGTGGCGTTACAGACTGGCAGCCGGATGACTCGTTAGCGAGCAAACGCAAGACAGCGGACCTGGCTTTCGATATCCACCGCAAGGCCGGAACGCGGCACGGCATAGCGCTGGCACTGGACGCGATTGATTGCGATGTGGAGATCACCCCCTGGCACCAGATGACGGATGCGCCGGGGGCTTATCATATTGAGTGTGTGGCTTGGCGCAGAAACTCCCCGGTTACTAAAGAGCTGCATGAGCGCATTTCCCGGCGAGTTACGTCTCATAAGTCTGAGCGCGACACATTAAACCTGGTGATGGCGCTGGGGATAGACAGTGGCTTCACGGCTGGCGGGGTAGCGGAGCAGTTAAACAACTTCTCTGAGTGCGATTTCAACGGAACCATTCAGCCTTTAGCGCCGGCAGCTGTCAGCCTGGCCGTTGCCGGCGCGATGTACAGCACGACCGTTTCTGATGAGTCTGTTCAGGGAACCATTGCGAACCATGCTCATGGCCGGGGCACCATTCATCTTTCTGGAGCACCAATCATGCTTTGTATTTCAGATTTCACTATTGCGGGGGCCGTATGAGTTTACCGCCAATTCAATATACCAACGCCGGGCTGGCAGAGCTTATCAGCGCTAAGAACAATGGCCTTAAAGGGGCTATCAAGTGGCTCAGTGCTGGTGACCGGAGCTATACACCGTCATTTGACCAGCGGGCGCTTAAGAATGAACGGCAGCGCAAAGAGATTCAGGATTGGGAAGATCTTTCCCCTACACAGTTAAGGCTGGCTGCAGTCTTTGATGGACAGGATGAGTATGAGATACGTGAGCTGGCGCTCTGGCTTGAGTCCGGAACGCTTCTTGGAGTTATCTCTGAACCAGGCAAGCTGCTGACATTCAAATCTGAGAACGGTAGCTGGCTGGCGCGCTTCACCCTGGATATTTCCCCGCTTCCGGCCAGCAGCATCACTGTGAACATTGGAAGTAATGACGTGAACCTGTTAATGGCCGAAGAGATGCTGACCTCGGCTATCGCCACGGTGTCACTTGGTACCACTCAAATCAAACTCGCGCATCAGCAAATGCAGCTGAGCGAGAAACTAAGAACGGAGCTGAATAAATGAGCATTGAAACGCGCATTGCTGAGCTGGAGAAAGCGTCGGCGGAGCAGACGGGGGCGAGTCAGGCGCTTTGTCAGGAAGTGTCTGGGAAGATGGGGGAGATTGATCAGAAAGTCGCTGAAGCCCAGCGAAAGTTTGACGACTTTGTTTCTGGGGACTTTGAGCAAAATGTGAATGCTGCTAAGAGTGTTAAGGTGTTCATTGACCCTGTTGCTGGTGATGATGCCAATAATGGTGAAAGTTCATCGCAGAGCATTAAGACCTCTGAGCGATTGAAGAATCTGATAGACAATGACTATGACTATATTCGTGTTGTAGTCAGGCAGGGTACGGTATTTGAGTTGATTCATTACATCAAAGCAAAGCGGGCAATTACCATCGAAAGCTGGAATGCAAATGATGGTGCGACGGAGCGCCCTGAAATCAAGCAAGCCGTTTCCACGTACGCCAATTTTGTTGCGCCCTACGTCTATCTGACTAACGTCAAGGTCAGTACATATCGAGCGAAAGAGAACGAGGTTCTTCCTGACGTATATAAAAACCGTTCTATTTTTGGCTCGCAAACCAAACTACGGATGATCTTCAGTGAGCTGGATATCAACGATAACCAGGTATTCCACATCCATGATGCCGGGTCCGGGGATGATTTCCACCGGCGCTCAGTGAGTTTTTATCAGTCAGGCGTCAGGGTTCTTGCAAGTGCCGCGGGTGTCACCGGTGCTCAGAAGAAACTGTTTTCTCGATTTGGGTCAGCGATTGCACCTCCGGTGGATTTGTTTGGTGTGTACTTTTCTCTTGAGTTAAATGGCCAGCACGCAAACCTGAGGGAGCTGTTGGCTATCCCTGACACCTACGTGATCACCAATCTGAACCTTGATATGGCGTGAGGTCATTATGTTGCTCGATATTAATTACAACGGAAAGCTGTACTATCAACACAAAGAAGAAGACCTGCTTGCATTGGGTGTACCTGCAAGTGTCATTGAGTCCGAAAAGGTTCAGGCAGAGTCTGATCGAGTGTCGGGGTTAAGGCAGGCTGCCTATAAAAAGGAATCCGATCCTCTCTACATGGAGTGGCAATACGACCAAACCGCCGAGAAAGAAAAGGCCTGGCGAGACAAAGTCGCCGAAATCAAAGCCCGCTACCCACTACCATCAGAAACCTGATTAACCGCCATCACCCGGCGGTTTTTTATTACCTCCAAGCCCTGCACCCGCAGGGCTTTTTCATAGGAGCCAATCCCGTGAACCAACAACCTAAACCCCAGGACTACCCAATCAAAGAGCCATTCCGCCTGAATGGCCGCTGGTGGGGACTCTCGGATAAAACCATAGCGCTTTTACCTCAGCAGGCTGTGTTTCTGCAGCAAAACGGCAAGATCGGTGAGCCGGTTGAGGTGAAAGCACCATCCAAAACTTCGGACAAAGAGGGCAAGTAATGCTCGCACCAATCCAGGACTTTGAACTCAACGGCGCGGAAGTCAAAACCATTGAACCGCAGCCAAGTATGGGGCCGTTGGCCCAGACGGTGGTTCACCTTGTCGGTACCGCGCCGGATAAGGCCATCGGTATCGCTTACAACGAGCCAATCCGCCTGTTCAACTATGCCAGCGCCATGGTAACGCTGGACTCTAAAGGCACCCGACAGGGCACGCTGCCAAACTGTGTTCGCTACCTGCTTGAGTACGTGAAGTGTGTTCTGTATGTCACCATCGTAGAGAAGAACGATGATGCTGCGGTAACAGAAGCCAACATCATCGGTGGCGTGAACGGTGCGACTGGCGCCATCACCGGCCTTGAGACAGTGAAAGGCTGTCCGGAAACGCCAACGATCATTGCAGCACCTGGCTTTAATTCCAAACCGGTAGGCCAGAAGCTCGCCACCCTTGGCCGGGATGTTCGTTGCCGTCCGGTGCTCGATGGCCCGAACACCAACGATATGGCGGCCGCAGAGTTCGCCGCTGAGTTTGGCGCTGAAGGTACCGGTGAAGATAAGCTGGCGATCATTGATCCGTGGTTCCTCAAGACTTATGACGGCGCCCAGCTGCTGATGCCAGCTTCCATCGCTCTGGTAGCAGCCATGGCCTCGGTCGAGGGTTACGAAAGCCCGCAAAACCGTGGCGTATTGTGTGATGAGACCTCACGCAATGTGTCGTACAAAATCAACGACAAAACCACGCAGGCTAACTTCCTCAATAAGCACGGCGTGGTGACCATTGCCCGAACCCGTATGGGTGGTTACGCCATTATTGGTAACCGCGCCAACACGGGCCGGTTCCTGAGCCATATTGGCCTGGAAGATCTGATGGCGCGTAAACTGGAAGAAACCAGCCAGCCGCTGATGGGCAAGCAGCTCACGGAAGAGTTTATGACCCAGGTGATTGACCGCCTGACCAACTGGGGCCAAAGCCTGGTGGCAGAGGGCATCATCCCGGTGTTTGAGGCTTTCCTTCACCCGAGTAAAAACAATCTTGAGAACTACACCTCCGGGCGCTGGTTCTTGTGTGTTAACTACGGCCGTTACTCGCCAAACGAGCACATGATCTACGAAATGAGCGTAGACAACGGCCTGATTGAAGCCTGGCTAGAGGAGGTGGTGAATGGCTGATCGTATTCGCATGCGGCTGACGGCGCAGGTTGAAACTGTGCCGCTGATGAACGAGATCGTGGAGTTCACCGCGCCGGAAATCAAAACCAAGACGGCCGCCAATGAAGGCTCTTTTGTGCAGTCGGAAGATGTGGTCGGTATCGAGCCTCTGAAATGGACGCTCAAGGTTCGGGGTGATCATCAGAAAATCCAGAACGCTCTTGGCCGTTACCTGATGGATAACGCGCAGATCAACGTGACCGAGAAAGGTAAAAACACCGACCAGACCAAGTACCAGGAGAACTACTCCCTGTACGGCCCAATCACCAGCATCAAGAAAGATGCGCTGAAGATGGGTGAGAAGCCGACGGTAACTATCGAAGGTACCTGTAAGGCGTACAAGCTGACGGATACTGGTTCCCTGGTGCATGACATCAACATCGATACCGGTAAGACGATTGTTGGCGGTACCGATTTGATGGGTACCGCCGGTATCAGCTGATTCAGTAGCTAACTGTTCTGATAGGCCTCCCATTTGGGAGGTCTTTTTTCTTGTATGGAGCCAGCCATGAAAACCATTTCCACCCTAACATTCTTCACCCGCCCAACCGTGGCCCTGAAAACCATTTCCGTCTCCGAGTTCAAAAAGCTCCCCCATATCGAGCAGGAAGGCACACTCGATCAGAAGCAACTGTTTGAGCAGGGTAAGGCCGCGATTCTGGCCTGTTCGGACGTGAACACCGAGGAGTTCGCCACGCTAACGGTGCCGGACTTCAACCAGCTGTTTAACGATATCAGCGAGCTGATCACCACGCGCAGCGATCTGGTGCAAGGTCAGGCGCTTAACGGTAAATCAACCAGCTTTACGCTGCTGCACCCGTTTGAGAACGAGGTGGGTGAGAAGGTCACAAAGGTTAAGTTCTCGGTTCCGACGGTTGCTCACTCTGAAGCGCTGGCTGAGCTGGACGATCAGCATGAGCGTGAAGTGTTCATGTTTGAGGTGATCACCGGTTTGCAGCGCAGCGATTTTGATTACCTGTCTATCAACGATTACCTGGCGCTGAAACCACAGGTGGGTGCTTTTTTTCAGCAATCGGCGGAGTACTTTCGCCAGCGGACGTTGAAAACCTGATAGACCTTATCCCGATGCACCGTAACACCACAGAGGCAGAGCTTAGGCAATGGCCTCAGGATGTGGTGGTGCGCCGGTACAAGCTGATCCTGGATAAACTCGGAGTGAAATGATGTCCGAAAAAGTAAGCCTGATCCTGGATGCGAGCGTTAACGGTCTGCAAGACATCATCACTGCCACTTCGGCCACTGAGCGACTGTCGGAAGCAGTGAACGAGCAACGTTCGGAGATCATCTCGCTCAACGCTAAGCTCCGCCAAATCAAAGGTTATGAGTCCGCAACACAGCGGGCGGCCAAACTGGCGCAGCAGATGAGCGATGCCAAGGCCCGCGTTGCTCAGCTCAGCCAGGAGATGGAAGAGCACAAGGCTCATACTCAGGGCCTGCGTGTTTCTTACAGCAAAACTCAGGCAGAGATCCGCAGCCTGAACAGCCAGATGAAAAAGGCGTCGGGCGAAGGTGCGCTCGAGCTTAAGAACCGGCTCTATGATGCCCAGAAGCGGCTCGACCTGCTCAATGATGAGATGCATCAGGGCAAGGTGAAAACCACAGACCTGAATGCGGCTTATAAGAAGGCGTCTAAACGGGTCACCGATCTCAGTGCCAGTCAGGATAAGCAGCGGGATAAGCTGCGTTCTCTGGGGGCAGCCCTCAAGCAATCCGGTATAAACACCGGGCGGCTGGGTGACGAGCAGCGAAAACTGGAACGTCGGGCCAACAAAGCGACTGATGCTATCGAGCGGCAGAACAAGCGCCTTAAGGAAATGAGCGCGATTCAAAGCCGGATTGATAAACGCAGCGCTAAGCTGGGTGAAATCGGCAGCCAGGCAACGTCTCTGGCTATGGCCAGTGCGCCAATGGCCGCGAGTATCTGGTCAGCGGTGAAGAACGAAAGCTCATTTGCTGATGTGAAAAAGGTCGTCGATATGACGCCCGAGCAGGCCAGCTCGCTTCGTCAGTGGTCCCTTAAAACCTCAACTGAAACCCCAATGTCGGCCAACGATATCAACGCCATGCTGGCAGCTGGTGGTCAGTCCGGGATTCAGGATATCGGTGAGCTGAAACAGTTCGTGCTGGACTCCGCCAAAATGGGCGTCGCTTTTGATATGGAAGCGGGTCAGGCAGGGGAAACACTCGCCGTGTTTAAGGCCGCGCTTGGTTTGGATCAGCAGGGGGCGATGGGTCTGGCAGGTCTGGCCAACCATCTTTCCAATAACTCCAACGCCAAAGCCCGCGATATTGCCGGCGTAATGGCCCGTCAGGGTGCGACGGCCAAAACCGCCGGGTTCGGGGCGAATGATGCCGCGGCGCTTTCTGCTGCCATGCTCTCAACCGGTATGGGAGAAGAGCGGGCCGCGACCGCATTGAAGAACATCTCTGGCCGCCTAACGATGGGCGGTGCTGCCACCAAGGCGCAGAAAGATGCGCTCAATACCATCGGATTTGATTCTGTCGATCTGGCTTCATCCATGCAGCAGGATGCCTCCGGTACCTTGCTGCAAGTGCTTGAAGCCATCAAAGATGCGCCGCTGGATGAGCAGAGTGCACTTATCACTCAGATCTTTGGTGAGGAAGCCAAAGGCGCGGTAGCCACGCTGGCGGGTAACACCGAGGTTTACCGCAAAACGCTGAGGCTGGCCAAAGAGGGGCAGGATGTTCACATCCAGTCGCTGCAGAATGAATATGATACCCGAATCGCCACATCAGAAAACGGGATCAGCCAGTTCGTGAACAAGCTGAACCGGCTGAGTGTGGTGATCGGCAATGCGCTGTTGCCGGCGCTGAACTGGGTGCTCGAGCCGCTGGGCAACGGTATCACCATGCTGGCGGATTTCGCGGAGGCCAATCAGGGCGTAACCGCTGCCGTTGGGATAGGTATTGCGGCCTTTATGGGCCTGAAAGCGGCCATGCTCGCGGGCAAAGCGGCATCGCTTATCTTTGGTAACACGCTCGATAAAAGCAGGCTGTTCCGCAAAGGGCTCAACCGGGAAACCAAAGAGAGTGGCCGGGCTGCGGCGTTTGCAGCGAAACAGTTTAACCGGCTTAACCAGGCACTTCGCAATTCCCGCGGCGGTGGCGGTCGCACTGGAGGGGGCGGGATTGGTGGCCGCAGGCGTCGTCGTTCTCCCCGTATTCGCTCCCGCAATCCACTGGCCCGGGCCTACAACATGGCCAGCAACATGATGACGGCCAACCAGGGCGCTCTGCCGATTTCGCTGGCTGGTGGTGCTCTTGCAATGACGCCCACTGTCGCCATGGCGCAGGACGCGATAGGCCTGACCGGTGATGTGGCTCAGGGCCTTGGCAAAGCAGGGGTTGGAAAGTTGCTTCGCCCACTGGATATGGCGATCTCCGCCGGGAACATTGCATCAGCGGCGCTTCAGGGCGATGCCAAAACCGCAATCACGGAAGGGGGCGGCCTGCTCGGCAGCATGGGCGGTGGCGCTCTTGGGGCGACGATCGGCACCATGATTTTCCCGGGTGTTGGTACCGTTGTTGGTGGCCTTGCGGGGTCATTACTGGGTGATCTTGGTGGTGAACTGCTGGGCGGCTGGTTTGGGGACAAGCTCGACTCTCCGGATGACAAGCTGATGGCCTCTGAGCAGGTCTCTGAAAAGCTGGTCGAAAAGGAGAAACGGGAAACACTGGTCCGCCAGACACCTAACGTCACGTTCCAGACCGAAGTCAGCGTTCAGGCCACACCGGGCATGAGCGAAGAAGAGCTTATCGCTCAGGCTACCACACAGATCCGTCAGCAAATGGCCGAGCAATACGGCGAGATGACGGGCCTCACCATAGAAGATTCCATCAACGTATCCGCAATCGACAGGGGGTAACCATGCACCACCTGGTGATCGGCGAATTTGTCTTTTCCGTGGGTAACAAAACCC
The DNA here is from genome assembly GCF_056726165.1 of Vibrio sp. 9-16B-A1. Taxonomy (NCBI): domain Bacteria; kingdom Pseudomonadati; phylum Pseudomonadota; class Gammaproteobacteria; order Vibrionales; family Vibrionaceae; genus Vibrio; species Vibrio sp. 9-16B-A1. The sequence goes on along the minus strand of NZ_JBSDZD010000020.1, from coordinate 10,097 downwards.
CGATCAGCAAGTTCAGCCGGACCACGGCGGGCGCGTTCTCAGAAGTCGGGCTCATCGATAACGCCCGCTCTGAGCACACCGGCCGCCCGCTCGAAATCATCGACATCTCCGCCAAATGGCTGCAGTACGGCGCCGCCGAATCAGTGCAGGCCATACGGGCACTTATCAACGAACCGCAACAAGTCAGCGACGGCCAGGGCTACAACCTTGGCCGCTGGACCATTAAACAGCTCAAAGAAGGCCGTAGCGACCTGATCCACAACGGTCAGGCCATGGTCACCGATGTGACGCTGCAGCTCATGGAGTACAGGGAATGAAAGCCAACGCCAGAAAGGGAGAGCTGATCACCGATCTGCTCTTTCGTCACACCGGGCAAGACAGCGACGAGCTCGAAGCCCGGTTCTACGAACTCAACAGCCACGTTCGTGGCGACGTCTTCACAGAAGACACTACGGTGACCATACCGGACGCCAAATCCATCAAACCAAATCAAACCGTTACGAGGTCATGGGACTAATGTTCAAACTGATCGGGACACACAGTGAAATGATGATGGAGCGCCTGAAATCCTGGCGCCTGTCAGACGGCAACGGGGTAGAGGGTGACAGCCTTACCCTGCACATCAACTCAGACGACATCGACGGGATCCCGCCTAAAGGGGAGATATACACCGTCTATCTGGGAGACGTCCTGCGTGATGAGTTCCAGATCTCCAAACGCACCGTAAACCTGCACCCGCGTGAAGTCGTGCTGGTGCTGTCGGTCGCGCCATTCAGCATCAAAGATGAATCCGGCTACCGCGAGCGCCGCTCAGCGAGCTGGGATGACACAACCCTCGGCCAGATCGTTGCCGACACTGTTACCCCACATGGGTTCGAAGTTTTCGTTCACCCGAGATTACAGAAAATCCAAATCGCGCATATAGACCGGACCGACGAAAGCACGCCCTCATTCCTGCATCGTCTGGCCAAGCTGTTTGATGCCGTGGCCAAGCCGGTAGATGGCCGCTTTATCTTTGCCCCAAAAGGTGAGGCCCGGAGCGCGAGCGGTAAAGCGATCGAGTCCGTGATCTTATCTCAGCCAGGCGGGAACAACCCGCAGCTGCCCAATTTCATCAACGTGAGTATCGACCTGGACGGCCGGAGTGACCACAACGGCGTGAGGGCGTTTTATCTCTCCACTGGTGACGGCAGCCGGCAGGAAATCAAGCTGGGTTCACCGCCATTCAAAACCATAGGCAAAGACAGAAACAGCAGGCAGGAAGCCGAGCAGGCCTGTGCCGCCGAACAGCGAAAAATGCAGCGGGAAGGGCGCAAGCTGACCATAGAAGGCCCGCCAGATCCGCGCGTGTTTGCCGAGGGCCTGATCATCCTGGACCAGACATTCCCAACCGCATTTCAGGGCACCAGTTCAGTAGACACCGTTTCGTTCTCTGGTCAGGGCCTGCAACCAAGACGCATGACCATCAAAGCCACACTAACAGGAGAGTAAGATGATCCGCCGGAATACCAGTATTCACCAGCCAGCGACTGTGCGCTGTAAGATTTCTGATGCGCAGATCCGTAAGTACGCAAAAATGCCCGCGGTGAAGCAGTTGAAAGATGAGCGTGCTTCTCTGTACCTGCGGTTTCGCAAGAACAGGGAGCAAGGTTCGTGGATCTTGATGGAGTACAAAAATGGAAAGCAACAGCCGCACGTGATCGGGAAGTATCCGAGCCTGTCAGTTGCACACGTCTTCGATGTGGTGAGCCACTTTCTTTCAGACTTATCGACAGGAACCCGGGCTCATCACAATGAGTTTCAGACGGTTGATGAGCTGTTGGTGTGGTACCTGGACAGGGAAACGCGAGCAGGACACCTGGCAAGAGAACGGATCATTTCGCTCAAGTCGATGATTGAAGGCCACTTGATACCGCATCTTCATGGTAAGGCCATCGCGGACTTACAGCACAAGGATGTAGAGAAGCAGCTGATGAAGCCACTCAGAGAAGCCAACTACTCGATCAACTACATCCGAACCATCTTTCAGGCTATGAAGGTAGCGTTTAACAAGGCTAAGAAACTAAGGCTGTTAAGCCACAATCCGCTGAACGACATGACACTGACGGATTTTGTCACGGCCAGGGTGGAGGTCAGAGGATGCAGGCTTCGCCCGAGTGATACAGGGAACATACTGCAAGCCATGGATGAAGCAGATCCTTTTGCCCGAGTACTCGCATTGATGATGCTCAGTCACGGTACCAGGATAGGAGAGACGCGCTTGGCCAAGTGGTGCCATATCTGCTTTGTGACCAAACGCTGGACCATTCCAAAGAGCAATACTAAAACCCGGCGTGAGATTGTCTATCCGCTTACTGATGAGATGGTTGCAGTACTGCAATCGTTCAGGGACTGGCAACTGGAGAACAACTACAAAGGGAACAACGTATTTCCGCTTAGTAAGCGTGATAAAGAGCCGGTGCACAGAGTACGTGCAACCGAACTGGTACGGTCCATTGCCAAAGGCCAGTGGTCTGCTCATGACCTGAGAAAGCTGGCACGCACTATTTGGGCTGATATCGGCATTGACTACCTGGTAGGGGAGACATTGCTCAACCATGCCAAGGGAAAGCTGGATCAAGCCTACATTCATACACACATTGAACTGCAGAAGTCAGAAGCCCTTAAAACCTATCATCAGTGGCTAAAAAACTGCTGGCGAACATGCTACCAACCTGCATTTCAAAAAAGTTAGCTCCTTAAAATGATCTTTAAGATCAATCAACAACCGAGATCTCATACACCAACACAGCGGGTAGTTATACGATGGCTAAAATCACGCATAAACGAGATATAGATCACAATTTAATGGCGGCCGCGCAGGCCGTTCCGCATCAGGTGCGCCTGGTCAAACTGAGCAAGACTCAACTTAAGGTATTGGACTCGATCCGAAGGGGAGAAGAAGTGACAGCGCAACAAATCGCTGAACGATGTGATTTGTCGGCGAGTTGGTCCAGTTCTCTTCTAAAAATGATATGGGAGAGGGGATATCTTAATCGGGTGGCAGCTGGCTGTGATTTTGGAGGATTGGAGTATTTTTATAAATTAATCGATTGAGCTCTCAAAATGGGTTATTTACTGAGCAATGGTCGACGATATACTAATCCTACGTTGTGCTAGCGTATTGATGAATATTAATGACAAAGAAGACATCAGTATTTCATATAAAACCCCACGACTTTTTCAAGGTCTATAATTCCCTTCCGCCCACGTTCACTAACGATGAATTTATAAACAAAGCTCAGGAACTCCTCTCGCTAGAACCGGGCCGGAAGCAAGTACAAGGCTACTTGCAAACTCTTGGCTTTAAGTCTTCTGGCACCAAGGAAGAGCAGCACAATAAAGCTGCCGTTCTATGCCGGAACTCAGAGCGTTGTTTCTTAAGAAGAAAGTCCAAGCAAGCTAAGATCGAATAGGTTCTTCTGGAGCCTACAGGCCTGCAAACGCCCCTACACCCCGCGAAATGAAAATTTTTCGGGAACCTAAGCCACCACCACTACGGTGATGAAAGTAAAAACGCTTCAAAGCAAGTACGTTTGCGTGAGCCGTAACGCTATTACCTTTGTAAAGATATGCCTGTTAGAAACAAATGGGAATGAAGTGTAGGTAAGGTTTAGCTGTACTAGCTTCAGTATGATTTGATCAGCAAGGCTCATTTTGATATCTGTCTTGTAAATGCATTAATCATGATCAATTGGTTCTACTTGTGAGCGTAGTTGCATTGAACTGTGATTCATTAGATGGTACTGTACGACCCGACTGTCCAATGCTACTGCATGTAGGTACAAATTTATGCGGTAGTGTTGATAAAAATGTTCCTAAATTTATCGAGAAAGGAATAACAAACTAACAAGTTGGCTGTTTTTTAAACGCTCTATTAATGTTGTTACGTGATGATTTAGGAGCTGTTTGCATTCCTTTTATATGGGCTTTATATCAATGATAAAACATAAAAATATTGTTCCACTTACATTGTCTTTAATATGTCTTTCGGTACCTGCTTTCACTCAAGCAGCAGAAACCATTACTTACATTCCTAAGATGGAAGCACGATTACCAGTATATGGTTATGATTCCCACGTTGGATATGAGCGTAGTTCAATAAAAGGAAGTATCGACTTCAAAGGGACCTTTAAAACAATTTCTAAATTATGTATAAAACTGAAGGCGTATCAAGCATATGATACTTCAGCTCCAAGAGCTAGGTATAGATTTTCAACAGATAATGCACGTCCACGTACTCAGGTTGAAGCTAGCGTTTACGTAGAAGATTGGGTACCATTTAAAAACGTCGTTAAAACAAAGTGTATGTATAGTACGAACCCTAGAAACTCTCAAGATAAGTTTCTAAAGCTTTTAACAAAAAAAGGATTTTGGGATTTTAGAATTTTCACATATAACAAAACCACTATATATGAAGATGTTTGGTTTGAAATAACAGGCGAAACAAGTACTACGGGTGATAATATTGTTCTTGATGTGTCAGCGAATACCCTTGGCACGCCTGGGGCTGGTGATTTATATAAGCATACAGTTGAGAAATCTATTCCATATAAGATTTCTATCATAGAGAATCTGTCTAACCATGATACTAAACAAAATGGTACACAATTTAGAAGTGTAGGTGTGGCCTATCTGGATGCCAATAGAGATAAACGTATTTCTGTTGTCAATCAAGGGGATGTAGCCACGGTTACAACATCTGATGGTGAGATGCAGTTCTTTGTCATTGATGACGACCTTGAAAATAGTGGAACTATTAGAGTTAACATCAAAGATGCAGCGTTATAATTGATAGAAAGGCGCCATCCGGCGCCTTTCTCATATCACCTATACCCAATCCGACTCTGCAACAACTCCGCCAACCTCTGATTGGCCGTCTGCGCAATATCCGCCAAATCATTCACCGAAAACAATCCAGGTTCCTGAAGCAGCTCCGGGATCTGCGAGCACTCAAACACCATTGCATCATCACCAACCGGCATGCTTGATACAACGCGGCCATTTTCGAGAGTCATAAGGAGTCGGGTGGTTACGCGCTGGGGCGCAGGAGCGGGGAGGGTGTTGTTGTTCCAGTATTGCCAAAGGACATCATCGCATTCGTTTTGGTATTGGATGACTATATCGCGTATTTCTTTGCGGACTTTATTTGGGTGAAGGGTCTGCAGCCAGCCGAACAGCTTACGCAGTGGAATACAACCGATCTCATTATGTGGATCTATAGAGGGTATGTTCATCATGAACATACCCCAGCGCTCGCTATTAGTTCGAAGCTTTCTGGCTTGGGTTCCCCAACTCATTCCCATGCCTTCAACAATAGGTTTCATTGGGGTGTATGGTTCGCCTTTATGTTCCACGATTATCAGGTTGGATCCATGGAAAGGTACAGATACTTGTTTAGGCATATTAGCCTCCTCGGGATGCAATGAGATCATCACCACACAACGAGACCAACCATTGGGTGGTGAACTGAGCAAGATTGGTCTTACCGCTCCCAAGGTTACGGCGCGCCGAAGCGCTCTCACTCAGCCCACCATAATTTGGATGCGCAGAGGCAGCACATAAAAAAACCAGCAAAAAGCTGGCGTCTATGCGCCTTGGGAAATCGCGGGAGACCAATCCCGTCACTGGATTTTGCCAGTGAGTTTTGATTATGGCGTTACGACTTTAAAAAATCAACTAGAGTGACAATAGAATTAATCCCGGCAATGGCCGGGATTATGCTGCTTACTTACGTTTACTATTTGGTGTTCGTTTTACTCGAACCCATTTGCTACCTTTCTTTGTTGTCGGAGGCGCGTTTTTATTATCTGCAACAGTTGCAAAGTTATCTTTTTTGCCTCCGCGTGGGCCAACTTCTTGATAAATCCCACCATCGGATCCAACGTTTTCACCTGGTTTATACATTGTCATGCTTAAGTACTCCATTAGTTCTAACTTTATGATGAGCACTCCATGTGGTGTTATTAAGTCCATTTAGCACAATATATAGTGTTTCATTGTATCTTGGAAGGTGATGTTGCATATGAGGGAGATTGATCACATAAGTCATGTAACATTATGGGGGATTACATAGGTTGATCTTAAGTCCATAGTTGACCTTTTCCTTGATTAATAGATATGCCTGTATAAATATACAGGCATGCAGGCAATACGATACAAACTAAACCAGAAACGCTTCATCCCCGAAGAGGGCAGAGACCACCTGCGTGCTTTGAAACGTGATGGTGAGAGCTACAGCGAGCGCTTTGGTGGCTTCATGAACGAGTTCCGGGCCAGAAGGTTTCAACTGGTCAAGATCATCGACGTGGCCGCCTACACGCCGGACAATACCGACATCAACGCATGGATTGACGTTCCTGATGGCCACTACGTTGTGGGTTGCTACTACAGAGAGAGGCTCTACATTGTGCTCCGGAACGAGCAGCCTGTGTGGTTTAAGCTATAGGGTTAACGATAAGTATTTAGGCGTTTAATAAAACAAATATGAGGTCAGTCTAATTCCCTAAAGTTAATTTAGTAAATAATGAGAAATGTAAGCTAACTAGGATTGCTTTTGACTTTTCTAAGTTAGAAAAAACTCATGTATAACAGAGCGAAAATTGATAAAAATATAGATAAAATAAACATTTGGAAAATTATGACTAAGGTCTCATATTTGGTTTTCTTTCATTGATTTCAATATGTTGAATAATGAAAATCCGTCGCTCGTTTTGATTTATAAAATGGCTGGGAAAAATGAATAGTAAATTGGGCTTTTTGGCTGCTTCACTTACTCTATTAATGAGTGCAGGCGCTCAGGCTTCATCATGTAATGTGGTAGACAACAGCAATGTCTTGATAAAGGATCGAGAGACTCATTGGTCTAACCTTGCGTTATGGTGGCAACCATTAGCGGTCTCGAACGGCAAGACTTATGCTGCGTTTGCTACTAAAGCAAATAAGATGGATTGGCCTTTGTTTGAACATACAAAGGATAATTTAGGAAGGTACAACACGATAAATCTTGCTGTAGTAGATGGAAACAAGAAGTTGATTGCAGACAATCCATTCTACTATATGGAAAACGTGAAATATCTAAGTGGGCGGGAGCCACACTCACCTTCTGCTAAGCCCGATAAAGTTGGCCACAACCAAGTGAGTATCGCTGTTGATGGTCGTGGTAACGTTCATGCATTCGGTGATATGCATAGTGAGGAGTGGAACTACTTCAGAAGCACTTCAGACAAGCACACCCTTGAGTGGAGTAACTTGGGGATTTTGAATGGGAAGAAAGCAACTTACCCTATATCGGCTACTGCTCCGAACGGTGATATCTATGTGATTTTTAGGGATGTTACGGTAGATGCTTACCCATATACTCGTTTTGATTTACAAATGATGCGCTGGGACGTGAATGCTGAAAAGTGGCGTTTCATGGGGACTATTGCACGGCACAGTATCAGCTCGAGCTTAGGGACTGCTGTGTACCCGGATGATCTTAAGATTGACCCTAACGGAGATGTCCATATTTTATTTGAATGGGCAAAACGCGGGCCTCGTGGTGAAAGAAGTTATGGAAGTTACGTAAAGTATGATGTATCAGAAAACAGATACTATGCTGCGAATGGAAAGCCTGTTAATGTCCCGGTTAGTTTGAATAACAAGGATATTATTTATCAAGGCCTCAGGAACGGTGTTGAGTTCGGTGATAAGGACATCCAAGGCTCTAAATTAGCTCTTTATAATGATAATGGGAAGTACAACCCAAGTATTGCGTACCGCATGTTCGATAAAGTTAGTGGCACTAAGGAGGGGTATAGGGTTTATAGGACGCGTTACTCCAATGTATATAAAGGGTGGACTACTCCAACTCTAATTGACTCCCGAATCACATCCGCAGGGGTTGCTCATACTCATGATGGAGACCGCGCCAGGGTTTATTATACCTTGGATAAGGGTGAAGCGACTAGTTGCGGAAGATTAGTAATGGCGGAGAAAAATAAGACGACACTGCCAGCATTCACTAAATTTCCGATTAAGTCGTCAGCCAATACTGATCGCGTACAGGCGGTGACGGGGAAAGATCACGACACGGTGTATGTTGCTGACCAATGTGATGTAAGCCGTTCCCCAGTATTCCAGTGTACCGGAAAACTAAACGTATTTACTGTGCCGGATAACTTCGGCCGGTAAGCAAGACTGCAGATCCAAGTTTATCATTTGTAACTCGTAGATTTGCTCAAGATATTAGGACACCATTCAGAGTGCTGGAAGGTGTCCTTTTTGTTCATTAGTAGATCTCAAGCGTTTAGAATGTTTATGCCAAAGACTGCATGAAAGGCCCGAAACAAAACTACTGTATATTACCCTCGTTTTACCCTCATTTTACCCTTTTCTTAACGCTGGTCCTTGTCGCCTTATTCACTTTAACGAGATTTCAGTCACTATAGTTAATGGCTGTTCGTTGTTCTACAGGGGGTTACATTGGTTCTGGTGAATGACTAGTCATTTTCTAGAGGGTGGAGGATGTGCCACAGAAACGGAGACGCCCACCGAACAAAGGTGGGCGTTTTGCGTGTATAGCGAGTAAGACTTGCAGCGTTAGCTACAACTTAAAACTAGTTCAAAGGTCCGAATAACGCAAATTGGGCCCTAATCTGAGATAGTAAAGGTCGCCAGCACTGCCCGGTGGTCACTGGGCCAGATGTTCTCTGGTGTTATAAGAGGGTCGTCAGGATTGCCCGGAACAGCCAGGCTTCGGCTGACCTCCTGAGAGGGGCCAACTAAAGTGACGTTTTCGAGTTTCAGTCCCGGGGCGGGGCGATAAAAAACGAAGTCAATTCTGTCACGTTCGTCAGAAGCTGGTGCCCAGGTGAGCTTTTCCATTGGAACGTCTGAAATATAAGCTGGGTAGGTGATCCCCGGATGAGTGACCGGATCAGGAAACAGTTCCCGCCAGCAGTCTGTCAGCCCGGCGTCCTCGATCATTTTAAGTGTGGGCCATTCGATAACGACTTCATGATGGTCATAGTGAGAGCCGGTTTGTTCAATCCAGTCCAGGTGCGATGGCTCATTCAGATCTCCGGCTACAAAAATCAGCCGCTCATCATGGTTATCCATGTCAGCAACAATGTGCCGGATAGCATCCGGCCTTTTGGAGTGCATGCAGTCCTCGGTTAGCTGCGATGTGTCGGTTACCGCTTCATCGAGCTTTGCGAAGGTTGAGCCACAGTAGCCGCGTACCATATAAGGCGCACAGTTTTTGTAATCCAGATGGGCACTGTAAAACACGACTTCGCGCCCGTGAACATTAATAACGGCAGATGTCACTGAACCCCGGTCGTTTTTGAGCGGATAGATCCTGCTCTGTTCCAGGATGGGGTATCTGGACAGCAGTCCGGAGTCCTGGCAGCGCTGAGCATAATAGTTAAGTCCACGGGACCTGAGTGCTTTAATCAGACGCTGATCAAAGCGTGTTCCGTCGTAATTACGCCATTCGCTGATTGCAACGAGGTCTGCATCACTTCGGGCAATTTCATTGACGATGGCGTCAAATCCTCCGGGAACAATGGTCCCTTCCTGCCAGACGTTGAACTGTAAAACTTTAAGTGTGAATGATGTGTCAGAGCCAGTTTTCATAAGTAGTTACCTGATAAATCCAGGGAGGTAAAAAGACAAGTTTTCGGAGAGTGTAAAAGTGTATAACTCTCTGCAATTGAACTTACAGAAACGGCGTTTCAAAATATATGATCAATATCTGATATTTATAAAACAAAAAGCACGATTACTGTTTTATAAGGCCTAAAGTCGTTTACAGTGGCGCTTCTTTACCAACAAAGCACCTGATATATACCGGTAAGCCGTTGGGAGTTTATTTACCCACGCGCTGGCGGATCCCCTCATAATTCTGTCATCCCACAGAAGTGCGTTAACCGTTGATATTCTATGATTGCCCACCGGTATTGTTGCTCTCGAATGTGGTAGCGTCGATGCTTCCGCACTTCTCGCCCTAGTCTGGGAATTGAGAGTACACGCCGGTGTTTAATAGTATTGGCCTGGAAGTCCCACTGCCATTT
>NZ_JBSDZD010000019.1:0-75365 GCF_056726165.1 Vibrio sp. 9-16B-A1 | reverse complement strand
CTGATCATCCTCTCAGACCAGCTAGGGATCGTCGCCTTGGTGAGCCTTTACCTCACCAACCAGCTAATCCCACCTGGGCATATCCTGACGCGAGAGGCCCGAAGGTCCCCCTCTTTGGCCCGAAGGCGTTATGCGGTATTAGCTATCGTTTCCAATAGTTATCCCCCACATCAGGGCAATTTCCCAGGCATTACTCACCCGTCCGCCGCTCGCCGCCCATAAGCGCACCCGAAGGATTGTTTATGTCGCTGCCGCTCGACTTGCATGTGTTAGGCCTGCCGCCAGCGTTCAATCTGAGCCATGATCAAACTCTTCAATTTAAGATTTTGTCGGCTCAATGAATACTGAACATTACATAAGTAATGTTTGAATTGACTGTGCTGAATCTTTCGATTCAATGGTCACTTCGTATCATTGAAACCATTTTGCTTCCTAAGAAGCTAGTGATTATCATCAACGAGTGCCCACACAGATTGATAGGTTTATATTGTTAAAGAGCGTTGCCTTGAAGTCTCTCTCAAAGCGGACGGCCATTTTAGCGAGTTAAGTTTTAGTGTCAACCACTTTTTTCAAAACTTTTTCAGGCTCAGTGCCTGGCTAAGTGACCAGCTGTTCCGTTCCCGTTTCTATTGAAGCGTTCCCGTGTCAGCGAGGTGGCATTATAGAGATCGGCGTCACGTTGGCAAGTGTTTTTCCACACTTTTTGTGATTTTTTGTTTAAGCGTTTAAAAACCCATCACAGTGAACATTTATACGACAATCTCTCACCAATTCCGTACTTTTTGACCGAACAGAGCGACCTTTTTCCAGTTGGTATACTCGACTTCTTTACTGGTATCTGTCTCACCGCCGGTTATCGACATAATAAAGCGGATCATGACCCGGTCGAAAAAGCTGTAGCGGGGATAAAACAGCGCACCAGCAAATACACCTATCATTTCAGGCTGCCAGGGAGACTTCTTAAGGAAGGTTTTCACATACACGCTGCCCTCCGGAGTATCTTTACCCTGGTCTTCTTTACGCGCGGTAAGGTTCACACAGAAAAAAGCAGCTTTGACCTGATTAAGCTGGTCGAGGTGACTGTCAATAAACTGATACAGCTTCTTGTTAAGGTGGCCATAACGAATGGATGCACCGATCACGACTTTATCGTAATGGCTTAAATCAAGCGTACCGGCCTGATGCAGGTCCAGGGTTTCGCATTGATAGCCATCCAGTTCACTTTCGATCGCTGCCAGGATTTTCTGTGTTTGCCCTTCCCGGCTGGAGTAAAGAAGCAGAGCTTTATTCATAGAGGTTCCTTTTGAGTCCGGTTAACTGCGCCAGAACGTCGGGGTAAAGAGAATAAGCAGGGTGAAAATTTCCAGCCGTCCAAACAGCATAGAAACCACCAGCACCCATTTGGCATTGTCATTAATGTCGCCAAAGTGCAACGCTACATCCCCAAGGCCCGGCCCAAGGTTGTTCAGGGTCGCGGCTACCGCCGAGAATGCGGACAGCTCATCCATTCCGGTCGCGATCAGCGCCAGCATACAAAGTACAAACACCAGGGTATAAGCAGAGAAGAACCCCCATACCGCATCAACCACCCGTTGCGACAGCGCGCTGCCACCTACTTTAATGGTATAGACAGCCCTTGGGTGAACCAGACGCTTAAGCTCACGTGCGCCCTGAAGGGTCAGCAGTAATATACGGATAACTTTCATCCCGCCACCGGTCGAACCGGCACAGCCACCTATAAAAGAGGAGAACAACAGCAGAACCGGCAAAAACAGCGGCCACTCAGAGAACCCCGTGGTAGTAAAACCTGCCGTAGTTGATATAGAGACCGTCTGGAACAGCGCCTGATCAAATGCGTCATACACCGAGTCATAGGAGTGGTGTTTGAGCAGCAAACCAAAACAGATAACAAACAGCAACGCCTGAATAAAGATGAAGGCACGAAACTCAGGGTCTTTCCAGTAGTACTTCGGGTGCACCCCGCCAGATGCAAAAGCGGCGAAGTGAAGCGAATAGTTACATGCAGAGATAAGCAGGAAGACCACAGTAATCATATTGATAGCATGGCTGTCAAAATAGGCCATGCTGGCATCGTGGGTGGAGAAGCCTCCGATAGCCACGGTAGAGAAGCTGTGACAGATAGCATCAAACACCGACATTCCCGCCAGCCAGAACGCACTGGCACAGGCAATCGTCAGGCTGAGGTAGATATACCAGAGTACTTTAGCCGTTTCCGCGATACGCGGCGTCATCTTGGTGTCTTTTACCGGCCCCGGGATTTCCGCCCGGTAGAGCTGCATTCCCCCGATCCCCAGTATTGGCAGAATCGCGACCGCGAGAACAATGATCCCCATACCACCGAACCACTGCAGCAGCTGACGGTAGAAGAGTATCGCCTTAGGCAACTCATCAAGCCCGACGATAACCGTAGCCCCCGTCGTCGTCAGTGCAGAAAAGGACTCAAAGAAGGCATCTGTAACAGAGACGCTTGGGTTATCTGAAATAAGAAAAGGCAGGGCACCGGCACTGCCGATAACCGTCCAGAACAGCACGACGATAAGGAAGCCATCCCTGGATTTCAGCTCGTGTTTATGGTGCCGGTTAGGAAACCAGGAGAGACCACCACACGCCAGCAACACAAAAAAGGTCGTGACAAAAGGCACACCCGCACCATCACGGTAGATCAACGCCACCAGCGCAGGAGCGAGCATAGACACACTAAACAGCGCCAGCAACAGGCCGACGATACGAATAATTGAACGAAATTGCATGCTTACGAAAGAAGCCCGGCTTCCAGTTCCTTAATTAGCTTCCAGGGTAGTGGCGAGGATTTTCGCCCCACTTTTATTGGTAAGCGCCAGAGTAAACGCTTCGGCCTGGCAAAGTTCCAGCTCTACCAGCAGTGAAACCTGATCTGAGTAGTCCGCCTCAAGGGTTTCTGCCTCAAACTGGCCCATCACCGTCTGTGCCACCGGCATCAGAGAGTAGTCTAACGTCAGCTTTAATTTTGTGGTGATTTTTTTCTCGATTGTTTGAAGCAGCCTGAGTGCCTGCTGCACACCACCGCCATACGCTTTGACCAGCCCGCCGGTTCCCAGCTTGATCCCGCCGGAGTAACGGGTCACCACTGCGGTGATCTCCCCCACCCCGGAACCCGCCAGCTGAGCCAGTATCGGCTTGCCCGCCGTCCCCGAAGGCTCACCATCATCGCTGAAGCCGTACTGCATGGAGTCTTCCGGTCTGCCCGCGACAAATCCCCAGCAGTTATGCCTGGCGTCTGAGTGTTTGGCCTTGATCTGCTCTACAAATGCTTTGGCGCTCGCAACGTCCGGCGTATGGGCCAGATAAGTAATAAAGACGCTCTTCTTTATTTCTTCCTCAAAACTCACCGCTTGAGCCGGGATCAGGTAGGGCTTGGAATTCATAGTCAGTCAACGGATTACACAATCCGGCTAGTGTATCACGCTTAATCTGTATTGCGTATTGGACAAGCCCGGCACCACAAATGTTAAACACCTGTTTAAAAATGTATTGAAATTGAGCAGATTCAGGCGCACACTTATTAAGCTAACATTTTGGCAACATAAAAATAACAGAGATGCTATCCAGCCTGTGTCATGGAGATAGACAATGATCTACCAATCAAACACCCTGCAAGTTAAGGAAACAACAAGCGGTATCGCTGAGTTAAGCTTTTGCTCTCCCGAATCAGTCAATAAGCTCGACCTCGCTACCCTGGAATCGCTCGACCAGGCCCTCGACGCCCTCAAATCAGCCGAAGGAGTCAAAGGCCTGCTGCTCACTTCAGATAAAGACACCTTTATCGTCGGTGCGGATATTACCGAGTTCCTCGGTCTTTTTGCCAAACCGGAGGAAGAACTCGGGTACTGGCTCAAACACGCCAACGCCATATTTAACAAACTTGAAGACCTGCCGTTCCCGACGCTTTCTGCCCTGCGCGGCTACACCCTCGGTGGCGGCTGTGAGTGTGTACTGGCGACCGATTTTCGTATCGGCGATGCCACCACCAGCATCGGCCTGCCGGAAGTCAAACTGGGAATCATGCCCGGGTTTGGCGGCAGCGTACGTCTGCCACGCCTTATCGGTGCTGACAGCGCGATGGAAATTATTACCCAGGGCAAAGCCTGCCGCGCCGAAGAAGCGCTGAAGGTGGGCCTGCTGGATGCGATTGTTGACAGCGACAAGCTGCATCAATCCGCACTGCAGACCCTGAACCAGGCAATCTCTGAGCAGATCGACTGGCAGCAGCGGCGTAAACAGAAAACCTCAGCCCTGAGCCTCAGCCGGATTGAAGCCACCATGAGCTTCACCATGGCAAAAGGACTGGTCGCACAGAAAGCCGGACCGCACTACCCGGCACCGATGGCCGCCGTCAAAGCTATAGAGGAAGGAGCAGACAAAGCCCGCGATGCCGCGCTGGATATCGAGCAACGCTATTTTACCGGCCTGGCCAAATCTGATGTTGCTCAGTCTCTGGTCGGCATTTTCCTCAATGACCAGTACATCAAAGGGCTGGCAAAGAAATCAGCCAAACAGGCCAGGCAGGCTACCGGCCGTGCTGCTGTTTTGGGCGCCGGCATCATGGGGGGAGGTATCGCCTACCAGTCCGCACTGAAAGGCGTGCCTGTCATGATGAAGGACATCGCCCAGGGCTCACTGGATCTCGGAATGGGTGAAGCGGCCAAACTGCTCAACAAGCAGGTTGAACGCGGCCGGATAGACAGCCTGAAAATGGCCGGAGTGCTCTCTTCCATTACTCCCAGCCTGCACTACGGTGGCATAGAACAGTCAGACATCATTGTTGAAGCGGTGGTGGAGAATCCGAAAGTCAAAGCCGCGGTACTGAGTGAAACTGAACAGCTGGCTGATGATAACACGGTGATCGCCTCCAATACCTCAACCATTCCAATCAACCTGCTGGCCAAATCACTTAAACGGCCGGAGAACTTCTGCGGGATGCATTTCTTCAATCCGGTACACCGGATGCCACTGGTCGAAATCATCCGGGGAGAACACACTTCAGAAGAGACCATCAACCGGGTCGTGGCCTACGCCGCTCAGATGGGCAAATCCCCGATTGTCGTCAACGACTGCCCGGGCTTTTTCGTCAACCGGGTGCTGTTTCCTTACTTTGGTGGCTTCAGCCTGTTGCTGCGTGACGGTGCAGACTTCAGTCAAATAGACAAAGTGATGGAACGCCAGTTTGGCTGGCCGATGGGGCCGGCTTATCTGCTCGATGTGGTCGGTCTGGACACCGCCCACCACGCGCAGCAGGTCATGGCCCAGGGCTTCCCTGAACGAATGAGCAAGCAGGGCCGGGATGCGATTGATGCCCTGTTTGATGCCGGCAGATACGGCCAGAAAAACGGCAGCGGATTCTATGCCTACACCACAGATAAAAAAGGCCGGCCTAAAAAAGCCGCCAGTGATGATGTGACCCCCCTTCTGGCCGAAGTGTGCGGACAGCAGACTAAGTTCGATGACCAGACCATCATTGCCCGGATGATGATCCCGATGATTAATGAAGTGGCACTGTGTCTGGAAGAAGGCATTATCGCCTCGCCGCAGGAAGCGGACATGGCACTGGTATACGGCCTTGGTTTCCCTCCGTTCCGCGGTGGCGTATTCCGTTATCTGGATACCACCGGTATCCGGAATTACACAGAGATGGCCAAAGCGTATGAATCGCTGGGTGCCATGTATCAGGTGCCGCAACTGCTGCTGGATATGGCAGAGAAAGGTGAGTCTTTCTACAGCCATCAGGTTAATCAGTGAGTCCCATACGGAAAAGGAATACCGAAATGAAAAATGTCGTAATCGTTGATTGTCTGCGTACGCCGATGGGACGCTCCAAAGGTGGCGCATTTCGCCATACCCGGGCAGAAGACCTCTCTGCTCACCTGATGAAAGGCCTGCTGGCACGTAATCCACAGGTGAATCCGGAAGAAATAGAAGACATCTACTGGGGCTGCGTACAGCAGACCCTGGAGCAGGGTTTCAATGTAGCCCGTAACGCGGCACTGCTGGCTGGTCTGCCGGTAAGTATTGGCGCAGTCACGGTCAACCGCCTGTGTGGCTCGTCGATGCAGGCCCTGCACGACGCTGCACGCGCCATCATGACCGGTGACGCAGATATCTGCCTTATTGGCGGGGTCGAACACATGGGTCATGTACCGATGAACCACGGCGTCGACTTTCACCCCGGACTGTCCAAAAACGTCGCCAAAGCGGCAGGCATGATGGGACTGACCGCAGAGATGCTGGGCAAAATGCACGGCATCAGCCGGGAGCAGCAGGACGCATTTGCCGCCCGCTCCCACCAGCGCGCTCACGCCGCCACAACAGAAGGCCGCTTTAAAGCGGAGATCCTGCCCACCGAAGGACACGCCGAAGACGGCACCCTGATGTGTCTCGACCACGATGAAGTGATCCGCCCGGAAACCTCTGTTGAAGGCCTGTCTCAGCTGAGACCGGTATTCGACCCGGCCAACGGCACCGTTACTGCCGGCAGCTCATCGGCACTGTCCGATGGTGCGGCCGCTATGCTGGTTATGAGTGAAGACAAAGCCAGGGAGCTGGGCGTCACCATACGAGCCAGGGTGAAAGCGATGGCGATTGCCGGGTGTGACCCATCAATTATGGGTTACGGCCCTGTCCCTGCCACGCACAAAGCGCTGAAACGCGCCGGGCTGAGCATCGAAGATATGGACGTGGTTGAACTCAACGAAGCGTTTGCCGCCCAGTCACTGCCGTGCGTTAAAGACCTGGGGCTGAGTGACGTCGTGGATGAGAAAGTAAACCTCAACGGTGGCGCTATCGCGCTCGGCCACCCGCTGGGCTGCTCAGGCGCACGTATCTCCACCACCCTGATCAACCTGATGGAAGCTAAGCAGGCCAGATACGGTCTCGCGACCATGTGTATCGGCCTTGGCCAGGGCATCGCGACCATCTTTGAGCGGGTGGAGTGATCACAGGGCGGCACTGGCCGCCCTCTGTTTTTGTCCCTGTTTTAATATGTACAAAACGCATAGATAAAATGATTAAGTTTCACTTTTTTCATACTGAATTAGCCCCTACACTTAATCTCATTCAGCACACGCTGCCATCATCACTCTTTGGAGAGTCCTATGTTTAATGCTCTTATCCTGAATCAGGAAGAAAAACGCACAATCGCATCTGTCGAACAAATCGATGAAACCCAGCTGCCACAGGGAGAGGTACTGGTCGATGTGGATTACTCGTCTTTAAACTACAAGGATGGTCTGGCAATCACGGGTAAAGGCAAAATTATCCGTAACTTCCCTATGGTTCCTGGCATTGATATGGCCGGTACCGTCGCGTCTTCTGACGACCCGCGTTACCAGGCGGGCGATAAAGTGGTTCTGACCGGCTGGGGCGTGGGTGAAAACCACTGGGGTGGTATGGCGCAGAAAGCCCGCCTGAAAGGCGACTGGCTGGTTCCGATGCCAGAAGGCCTCGACAGTAAAAAAGCCATGATGATCGGCACCGCCGGCTTTACCGCCATGCTGTGTGTTCAGGCACTGCTGGATGCAGGCATCAAAACAGAAGATGGCGAAATCGTGGTAACCGGTGCCAGTGGTGGTGTGGGCTCAGTGGCGGTCAGCCTGCTGGCGCAGCTTGGCTACAAAGTCGCAGCTGTTACCGGCCGCGTTGAGCAAAACGGTCCGCTGCTGGAAAAACTGGGCGCAGCCCGTATTATCGACCGCACTGAATTTGAAGAGCCGGCCCGTCCGCTGGAAAAACAGCTGTGGGCAGGCGCGGTCGATACCGTGGGCAGCAAAGTACTGGCCAAACTGCTGGCTCAGATGGATTACAACAGCGCAGTAGCAGCCTGTGGCCTGGCTGGTGGTTTCGATCTGCCAACAACCGTAATGCCGTTTATTCTGCGTAACGTACGCCTGCAGGGTATTGACTCGGTAAGCTGTCCGCAGGACAAGCGTATCGCGGCGTGGGAAAAGCTGGTTGAACTGCTGCCAGAGAGTTACTACCAGCAGGCAACCACTGAAGTGGCACTGGAACAGGCACCTGAATACGCAGAAGCCATCACCAACGGCCAGGTAACCGGCCGGGTCGTGATCAAACTGTAACTGCTCAGTCGTTATCTGAAAAAGGCGGGATTCCCCGCCTTTTTTTGATCCTGCCACATCATCAGGCCAGCAGGCCGATATCTTCTATTCGTTTGGCAATCAAACGGCTGCACTCCTCTTTAACGATTCCTCTCAGCCAGATCTGAGCCGGTGCCTGATCGCAGCGCGGGTGCCAGATCATCGAATAATCAAACGGAGTAAACTCAAACGGCAGGGGTTTGATCATCAGGTCATAACGCTCGGCCACCAGATACGCCAGGTCTGCCGGAACAGTAATAATCAGTGGCATGGTATCGATGATCGCCAGCGCGGCCTCAAGGTGGTAGGCACGCAGCACCATATTGCGCGGCGGCTGATCGATCAGCGCCTGATCCAGCAGAGCCTTTACCCCGTCGCTGATAGCGATCATCGCGTGTGGATATTCCAGGTAATCCTGCAGGGTCATATTACCCTTCGCCAGCGGATGATGGCGGGAGATCAGGCACGATACCCCCACTCTTCCCAGAATCTCACTGTTGAGTGGCTCCACCGGCCCGGTCGGACGGCAAATCGCCAGGTCTGCCCCTTCGGTAGTCAGCTGGCTCATCAGGTGTTCGTGCTGAAGGGGAATAAAATCAAACTTCAGCCCGGGTGCTTCCTGATAAATGCGCGGCAGGGCAAATGGCAGTATGGTCTGCAGCGCGTAGTCGGTTGTAGCGATGGTAAAAGTCTGTTCACACACCTGCGGGTCAAACTGCTGCGGCGTCAGTACATGGCGCAGCGCATCCAGCGGTTCACTCAGGCGACGGTTATACTCCAGCGCAGTTTCAGTCGGGAGCAGATGATGCCCCTGACGGGTAAACAACGGGTCACCCAGCAAATCGCGTAACCTGCCCAGCACCCGGCTCATAGCTGACTGGCTCAGACTGAGCCGCTTTGCCGCCCGGCTGACACTGCCCTCTTCAATCAGTACCCGCAATGCCACCAGCAGGTTTAAATCACGGCGGTATACCTCTTCCAGTTCCATAGCTGACCCCAACGGTTAATCTGAGCCCATAGTAAAATGGCAGACAAAAAAAATCCCGCCTTTCAGCGGGGAAGCCCAAGAAAAACCGGGATAGTGTCGGAAATAGTGTAGTTGTGTTGAGAGTAGTAACGTTAATCTTTCTGTTGTTCAGTTTTACTGCCTGGCTGCCAGCGATAAATTTCTGCGCCAATGCCGATCAGGGTTGAAAAAAGACCTGCCACCTGCAGTACAGAAGGCGATGCGGACTTCTGCAGCACTAAGGCACAAATTGAAATAAAACCCAAAACCGTATAAATAGTCAGTCTGTCAAGACGATCTAACATAGCCAATCCTTAGCTCAAATGTTGCGCACTTGTTAAAATTTAAATTATATGATTCCTCAGCGTTTGCCAAGAGAATATTGCTTATTTTTTTCTCACCAGTATGATTTCACCCCCTGAGTAACTAAACAGACTGATGACCATGACCCTGGATCCAACCCTGGCAACCCACACGTTAGAAGCAGAAGGCCTGCGCTGTCCTGAGCCGGTAATGATGGTAAGAAAAACCATACGCACCATGAACGATGGTGACGTACTGCTGGTTAAAGCCGATGATCCGTCGACCACCCGGGATATCCCGAGTTTTTGTCGCTTTATGGATCACACCCTGGTCGCCAGTCATACAGACAGCTTGCCATATCTGTATCTGATCAAAAAAGGTTTGAGCTAGTTTGTAATCAAACTTTGTGAAGGCAGCCATGGTGGCTGCCTTTTTCAGATGAAATGCAGATTAATCCTGCATAGACGAACTAATCTGCCGGGACAGACGCTCGTACTGATGGTGAAGGTCGCGAAGCTCTTTTCGCATAGGAATGATATGTTGTACCCGAATCCAGGATTCGACCGTCAGTCCGGTCATGATCATGGCACCGATGACAATTGGCAGCCACATATCGGTTAAGACCATCCCCAACAGGGTCAGGGCAAGACCGAACGTGAACAAATAGCTCTGACTTTTGGCAGTCATACCCATGTAGCGTGTCAGCATAATTCAGCCCTCTTTTTTCCATTCCATTATGCTCAACATAACACCAGAATCTGCAAAAGAGTAGGTATAACTGCCAAATTTTTCAGCAGTTTGTTACATCAGTACCGCCCCTGCTGCGAGCAGCAAAAACAGGCCACAGGTGGCCCTTCTTATCCACACCAGCGGCAGCTTATCTGCGGACAGTTTACCGATCAAAACCACTGGCACATTGGCAAGCAACATCCCGATAGTGGTGCCCAGCACCACCCAGGTCAGGGCGTCCGCATACTGGGCACCAAGAATAGAGGTGGCGATTTGGGTTTTATCCCCAATTTCCGCCACAAAGAAGGCGATAAAGCTGGCGACAAACGGCCCCCGGCCGGAGATCTCTTCGTCATCATCCAGCTTATCCGGGATCAGCACCCACAGCGCCATGGCCAAAAAGCTTAATGCGACTACCCAGCGCAGCATTTCAGGCGAAATCAGATCGGCGACGACCACACCCAGCCAGGCGGCAAGTGCATGATTGGCAATGGTGGCCAGGAAAATAGCGGCAATGATCGGAACCGGCTTACGGTAACGACTGGCCAGCAACAGGGAAAGGAGTTGGGTTTTGTCCCCAATTTCCGCCAGGGCGACGGTAGTAATGGATACAGCTAAAACGCTCACGACATGCTCAATGGGGCAGGGATATTATTTTTAACCAAAGACAAGCTCCGCGCCCCACCCCGGTTCACGGTACTTGTCTGTGGTCTTGCTAAATCCGCTGCTTTTATTTGATTTACGGATCCCGGCCACCATGGTGATTTTGCACCAATTATGTTGACGACCAGACCTGACTGCGCCAGGTAAGCTACTCCCCAAAGACGGGCGGCATTTTAAGCAGTTCACCTGCAGTATTCAAGTCCGGAAAGAAACAAAACCACAGCTTTCACGCGGTTTTGAGCCTTCACAACGTAAAAAGTCGGAAATGAACACGAAACAAACAAGATTGCCCCTACTCGCCAGCCCAATATATCGCTATACTTGATCGTTATTTTTTATTCATTCAGACAGAAATCGCGCGAACCTGACTATGCAAAAATACGATATTAAGACCTTTCAGGGTATGATCCTCGCGCTGCAGGATTATTGGGCCCAACAAGGCTGTACCATTGTTCAGCCACTCGACATGGAAGTAGGTGCAGGTACATCTCACCCAATGACATGTTTGCGTGCGCTTGGTCCTGAGCCAATTGCCACCGCTTACGTTCAGCCATCACGTCGTCCTACTGACGGCCGTTATGGTGAAAACCCGAACCGCCTTCAGCACTACTACCAGTTCCAGGTGATCATCAAGCCATCACCGGACAACATCCAGGAGCTTTACCTGGGGTCACTGGAAGTACTGGGCATCGACCCGCTGGTCCACGACATCCGCTTTGTGGAAGACAACTGGGAAAACCCGACTCTGGGTGCCTGGGGTCTGGGCTGGGAAGTTTGGCTGAACGGCATGGAAGTAACTCAGTTTACTTACTTCCAGCAGGTTGGCGGCCTGGAGTGTAAGCCGGTAACCGGCGAGATCACTTACGGTATCGAGCGCCTGGCGATGTATATTCAGGGCGTGGATTCTGTTTATGACCTGGTATGGAACATCGCACCGGATGGCCGTAAAGTGACCTATGGTGACATCTTCCACCAGAACGAAGTTGAGCAGTCAACTTACAACTTCGAGCACGCAGACGTAGACTTCCTGTTCACTTTCTTCGACCAGTGCGAAAAAGAGTGTCAAGAGCTGCTGGAGCTTGAAAAGCCCCTGCCTCTGCCTGCCTACGAGCGCATCCTGAAAGCGGGTCACGCATTCAACCTGCTTGATGCCCGTAAAGCTATCTCTGTGACCGAGCGTCAGCGCTACATCCTGCGTATCCGCAACCTGACCAAGTCAGTTGCCGAAGCGTACTACGCATCACGCGAAGCTCTTGGCTTCCCAATGTGCAAAAAGGATGAGGACAAATAAGATGGCAAAAGAATTTCTGATCGAGCTGGGTACCGAAGAGCTGCCACCAACTCAGCTTCGCACCCTGGCAGAAGCTTTCGCAGCTAACTTCGAAGCCGGCCTGAAAGACGCTGAGCTGACTCACGAAGGTGTGAAGTGGTACGCCGCTCCACGCCGTCTG
This sequence comes from Vibrio sp. 9-16B-A1, assembly GCF_056726165.1. Taxonomy (NCBI): domain Bacteria; kingdom Pseudomonadati; phylum Pseudomonadota; class Gammaproteobacteria; order Vibrionales; family Vibrionaceae; genus Vibrio; species Vibrio sp. 9-16B-A1. The sequence continues at coordinate 63,066 of NZ_JBSDZD010000019.1, read as the reverse complement.
GCGCTGAAAGTGGCTGCACTGGCAGAAAGCCAGGCAGACAAAGTAGTAGAAAAGCGCGGTCCTGCGGTTTCTGTTGCATTTGATGCAGACGGTAACGCGACCAAAGCCGCTGAAGGCTGGGCCCGTGGTAACGGCATCACCGTTGACCAGGCAGACCGCCTGAAAACCGACAAAGGTGAATGGCTGCTGTTCAAACAGGAAGTCAAAGGCAAAAACACCGCGGAGATCATCACTGACCTTGCGGCGAAAGCGCTGGCTCACCTTCCAATCGCCAAGCCAATGCGCTGGGGTGACAAAGAGACTCAGTTTATCCGTCCGGTAAAAACCCTGACCATGCTGATGGGCGACACCCTGATCGAAGGTGAAATCCTGGGCGTGGCTTCTGGCCGCACCATCCGTGGTCACCGCTTTATGGGTGAGCAGGAGTTCACTATCGACTCTGCTGAGCAGTACCCTGCGATTCTGGAAGAGCGCGGCAAAGTCATGGCTGATTACGAAGCACGTAAAGCCATCATCGTTGCTGATGCACAGAAAGCTGCGGCTGCTGTAGGCGGTAAAGCAGACCTGGAAGATGACCTGGTTGAAGAAGTCACCTCTCTGGTTGAGTGGCCGGTGGTACTGACCGCGAAATTCGAAGAAGAGTTTCTGAAAGTACCGGCTGAAGCGCTGGTTTACACCATGAAAGGTGACCAGAAGTACTTCCCGGTTTACGACGACAACAAAAAACTGCTGCCGAACTTTATCTTTGTTTCCAACATCGAGTCTAAAGAGCCGCGCCACGTTATCGAAGGTAACGAGAAAGTAGTTCGTCCGCGTCTGGCAGATGCCGAGTTCTTCTTTAACACTGACCGCAAGCGTCCTCTGATCGACCGCCTGCCTGAACTGGAGAACGCCATCTTCCAGAAGCAGCTGGGTACCATCAAAGACAAAACTGACCGTATCGCCGCTCTGGCTGGCTACATTGCCAAACAGATCGATGCTGATGTTGAGAAATCAACCCGCGCAGGCCTGCTGGCCAAGTGTGACCTGATGACCTCTATGGTATTCGAATTCACCGACACCCAGGGTGTAATGGGCATGCACTACGCACGCCACGACGGTGAAGACGAGCAGGTAGCCGTTGCACTGAACGAGCAGTACATGCCGCGCTTTGCCGGTGATGACCTGCCGGCTGACGGCGTTTCTTCTGCACTGGCAATGGCAGACAAGCTGGATACCATCGTAGGTATCTTCGGTATCGGCCAGGCACCAAAAGGTTCTGACCCGTTTGCCCTGCGTCGTGCGTCACTGGGCGTGCTGCGTATTATCGTTGAGTACGGATACAAACTGGATCTGGTTGATCTGGTTCGTGAAGCGAAAGTACTGTTCGGTGACCGTCTGAGCAACGACAACGTTGAGCAGGATGTGATCGAGTTTATGCTTGGCCGTTTCCGTGCCTGGTACCAGGACGAAGGCTTCAGCGTCGACATCATCCAGGCTGTACTGGCCCGTCACCCGACCAAACCGGCTGACTTTGACCAGCGCGTTAAAGCGGTATCTCACTTCCGCGGTCTGGAAGCTGCCGAAGCTCTGGCTGCTGCCAACAAACGTGTAGGTAACATCCTGGCGAAATTCGACGGCGGGCTGGCTGAAGAGATCGACCTGGCCCTGCTGCAGGAAGAAGCTGAGAAGCAACTGGCAGAAAACGTTGAAGTGATGCGTGAAGCACTGGAACCAGCATTTGCGACCGGTGACTACCAGCAGGCACTGAGCAAGCTGGCTGAGCTGCGTGAGCCGGTAGATGCCTTCTTCGACAACGTAATGGTTATGGCTGACGATGAAGCGCTGAAGAAAAACCGTCTGACGCTGCTGAACAACCTGCGTAACCTGTTCCTGCAGATCGCAGACATCTCGCTGCTGCAAAAGTAATTCACAGCGAAATCAGCTGACAGTAAGCCCGGCTCTCTGAGCCGGGCTTTGTTTTATCCGGTCAGACCAAAATGTGCTTTGCGTCGCATCAGTCATGCGGTATGTTCAGATTATCCGTATGCCAGCCCATGGCACACAACAAGAAAGATAAAAATGCAATCACAATAAATCAGGTAGTAATCCGCAATGCAATTCTCGAACTTTGGTGAAAAATTTAATCGTTACTCCGGTATCACCCAGTTAATGGATGATTTAAATGATGGCCTGCGCACTCCGGGCGCCATCATGCTCGGTGGAGGCAACCCTGCCGCCATCCCGGCCATGCTCGATTACTTTCACCTCGCCTGTCAGGATTTGCTTAAAAGCGGAGAGCTGGTGGCCTCACTGGCCAACTATGACGGCCCGCAGGGCAAAGACGTATTTGTCAAAGCACTGGCTGCGATGCTGAAGCAGACTTACGGCTGGAACATCAGCGAAAAAAACATCAGCCTGACTAACGGCAGCCAAAGCGGCTTTTTCTACCTGTTTAACCTGCTGGCGGGCAAACAGCCTGACGGCTCACACAAAAAAATCCTGCTGCCACTGGCGCCGGAATACATCGGCTATGGCGATGCCGGTATTGATGAGGAGATCTTTGTCTCTTATCACCCGGAAATCGAACTGCTGGATAACCGCCAGTTCAAATACCACGTTGACTTTGAGCAGCTGAAAATCGATGACTCGGTGGCAGCGATCTGCGCCTCGCGCCCGACCAACCCGACCGGCAACGTACTGACCGATGACGAAGTACGCCGGCTGGACAAGCTGGCCCGTGAAAATGGCATTCCGCTAATCATCGATAACGCCTATGGCCTGCCGTTCCCGAATATCATCTTTGAAAACGTTCAGCCATTCTGGAATGAAAACACCATCCTGTGTATGAGCCTGTCCAAACTTGGCCTGCCGGGTGTACGCTGCGGCATCGTGATCGCCAGCGAGGAGATCACCCAGGCGATGGCAAACATGAACGGCATCATCAGCCTGGCACCAGGCAGTATCGGCCCGGCTCTGGGTAACTACATGCTGGAAAACAACGATCTGCTTCGCCTGAGCGAAGAGGTGATCCGTCCTTTCTATCAGCAGAAATCACAGCGTGCCGTCGAGCTGCTGCAACAGGCGATTCCCGACCCGCGTTTTCGTATCCACAAACCGGAAGGCGCCATCTTCCTCTGGCTGTGGTTTGACGGTCTTCCGATCACCACCATGGAACTCTATAACCGCCTCAAAGCACGTGGCGTACTGATCGTCCCGGGCGAATACTTCTTCATCGGCCAGGAAGACGAATGGGACCACGCCCACCAGTGCCTGCGCATGAACTACGTCCAGGACGATGAAGCAATGCAAAAAGGAATCGCGGTAATAGCAGAAGAAATCGAAAAAGCGTACGGGGAATCTCAGGCATAGTGCCCAGTGCCCAGTGCCCAGTGCCCAGTGCCTTAAACATACAACAACGCCCGCATTCGCGGGCGTTTTCTTATCTGTATTTACTGAACTGCTGAGCCTCAGCTCTCCAGCAAATTCTTACCATTGATGGCAATCTTACGTGGCTGCATCGCTTCCGGGATTTCGCGCTCCAGATCGATGTGCAGCAGGCCGTTTTCCATGTTGGCGCCAACCACTTTTACATAGTCAGCCAGCTGGAACTTGCGCTCAAAGTCGCGCTCGGCAATGCCCTGGTAGATATAGTTTTTGTTCTCTTCCGGCTTACGCTCACCACGTACAATCAGCATGTTCTCTTTCTGGGTCAGATCCAGCTGGTCATCAGCAAAACCCGCCACCGCCATGGTAATGCGGTACTTGTTTTCGTCCTGCTGCTCAATATTGTACGGAGGGTATCCGGCAGAAGTGTTCTTTGCGTTCTGGGCTTCCATCAGGTTAAACAGACGGTCAAAGCCAATCGCGTTGCGGTACAGTGGAGTGAAATCGATATTACGCATAATACTATCCTCATAGTTAAGCAATAGTCTCAGCCGCATCTGAGGGCTGAGAAAAACCAGGCTCCATTCACTTTAAGCATTGGCACTTTGGACATGGGCAGGTTTTGAGTCAGATTGTGTGCTCTCCCAACTGGCTTCCTCCATTGAGCGAAGACCGGGACAAGCGTTTCAGAGGCCCGTTTGGCATCCTCTTCATAAAAAGATATAGGGGCAGAAAAACGGACTTCAAGGGAAATCCACAAAATTTTTTTTTGCCCGCTTTGCTGCACATACTAAAAAGCCCGCCGGAGCGGACTCCATAGCGGGCTTTATCAGAATAACCGTCAGTGGTGATTATTTGTTTTTCACCGGGCGCTGCCAGCCAGAGATCTTGCGCTCTTTGGCGCGGGTGATCACCAGCTCATTCTCGCCCACATCACGGGTCAGGGTTGTACCTGCACCAACGGTCGCGCCGTCAGCGATGGTTACCGGTGCCACCAGCTGTGCGTCAGAACCGACAAACACGTCATCACCAATCACGGTTTTGTGCTTGTTAGCACCGTCATAGTTACAGGTGATCACACCTGCACCCACGTTAACGCGCTGGCCGATTTCTGCATCGCCCAGGTAAGTCAGGTGATTGGCTTTGGAGCCTTCACCCAGACGGGCATTTTTCACTTCAACGAAGTTACCCACGTGAGAGTCGTTACGCAGCTCAGCACCAGGGCGCAGACGGGTAAACGGACCAACAGTACAGTCTTCTGCTACCGTCGCACCTTCGATAACGCTGTACGGGCGCACAACGGTGTTATCGTCAATTTCACAGTCTTTCAGCACACAGCCCGCGCCGATCACTACGTTATCACCCAGGGAAACGCAGCCTTCGATCACTACGTTAGCGTCGATTTCCACGTCCATACCACACTGCAGTTCACCGCGCAGGTCAAAACGGGCCGGGTCGCGCAGCATCACACCCTGCTCAAGCAGTTTTTGCGCCTGCATTGACTGGTAAGCACGCTCCAGACGGGCCAGCTGAGCACGGTCGTTAACGCCCTCAACCTCAATCGGGTTAACCGGGTGTACCGCTTCAACCGCACGGCCTTCTGCGTGCGCAGCCGCAATCACGTCGGTCAGGTAGTATTCACCCTGAGCATTTTCGTTTTTCAGCTCAGACAGCCAGCGCTTCAGATCGCCGCCGGTCGCAACCATCACACCTGTGTTGATCTCTTTGATCAGCTTCTGCTCTTCGGTGGCATCTTTCTGCTCAACGATCGCCACTACCGGGCCATTCTTACGTACAATACGGCCGTAACCGGTCGGGTTATCCAGCACTACGGTCAGCAGCGCGATACCGCCGTTTGGCTGTGCATCCAGCAGGCTCTCAACGGTTTCAGCCGAGATCAGCGGCACGTCACCGTACAACACCAGCACTTTTTCATCGTCAGCAAATTCCGGCGCCGCCTGGTTTACCGCGTGACCGGTACCCAGCTGCTCTGCCTGAAGTACCCAGCTCACCGGTTCTTCTGCCAGCGCCTGTTTCATCTGATCACCACCGTGACCATAAACCAGGTGGATGTTTTGTGCGCCCAGACCGGCACAGGTATCAATCACGTGCTTCGCCATCGGCTTGCCTGCCAGGGTGTGCAGAACTTTTGGCTTGTTGGAGTACATACGGGTGCCTTTACCCGCCGCGAGGATCACCGCGCTGAATTTCATAATTCTTCCCTAGAGACGTTGTATTAAGTCCCGAATTCTAACGTTTTTTTCCTGGCCTGTTAATTAAGCCGGTTTAATTTTCATCACGAAATAGTGCTGACAGAAAAACGCCGCAGATTTCTCTGCGGCGTTTGGTATTTCTGCTCCGGACTAGACGTCCAGGTTGGCTACTTTCAGCGCGTTCTCTTCGATGAAGTTACGGCGCGGTTCAACCTGGTCACCCATCAGGGTGGTAAACAGCTGGTCAGCACCCACGGCATCGTCGATGGTCACCTGCATCATTCGGCGGCTTTCCGGATCCATGGTGGTTTCCCACAGCTGCTCAGGGTTCATCTCACCCAGACCTTTGTATCGCTGCAGGCTCAGACCACGACGCGACTCTTTGATCAGCCACTCCAGTGCGGTAGCAAAGCTGGTTACAGGCTGGGTACGCTCACCACGCTTGATGTAAGCGCCTTCTTCGATCAGGCCTTCCAGCGCTTCAGACAGCGCAGCCAGTTTGCCGTACTCTTTCGAGTTCAGCAGGTCGATGCTCAGCGCGTACTCGTGGTTCACACCGTGGGTACGAACAATGACTTTCGGCAGGTTCAGACCCAGCTCTTCGTGCTGCTCTACTTCGAAGCTGTACTGGCTCGCGCCCACTTCTTTGGCGTTCAGCGCTTCAACCAGAGATTTGGTCCACTCTTCCACTTTAGCAGCATCAGAGCACATCTCTGCGGTCAGGCGCGGCATGTAAACCAGCTCGTGGATCATAGCGTGCGGGTAGCGGCGGCTCATGCGGTCCACCAGCTTCATACCGGCGTTGTACTGCTGAACCAGTTTCTCCAGCGCTTCACCAGCCAGTGCCGGCGCTTCTGCGTTCACGTGCAGTGATGCGTTATCCAGGGCCAGGGCAACCTGGTACTGGTTCATCGCATCTTCATCTTTGATGTACTGCTCCTGCTTGCCTTTCTTCACTTTGTACAGTGGCGGCTGAGCGATGTAGACGTAGCCACGCTCGATCAGTTCCGGCATCTGACGGTAGAAGAAGGTCAGCAGCAGAGTACGGATGTGAGAACCATCGACATCCGCATCGGTCATGATGATGATGTTGTGGTAACGCAGTTTATCCGGGTTGTACTCATCGCGGCCGATACCACAGCCAAGTGCGGTGATAAGTGTCGCCACTTCCTGAGAAGAGAGCATCTTGTCGAAACGGGCTTTTTCTACGTTCAGGATTTTACCTTTCAGCGGAAGAATCGCCTGGTTCTTACGGTTACGACCCTGCTTGGCACTACCGCCCGCAGAGTCACCCTCCACAATGTAGAGTTCAGACAGTGCAGGATCTTTTTCCTGACAGTCAGCAAGTTTGCCCGGCAGACCGGCCAGGTCCAGCGCGCCTTTACGGCGGGTCATCTCACGGGCTTTACGCGCCGCTTCACGGGCACGGGCCGCGTCGATGATCTTGGTACAAACGGTTTTCGCTTCGTTCGGGTGCTCAGCCAGGAACTCGCTCAGCTTCTCGCCCATTACCGACTCAACCGCGGATTTCACTTCACTCGATACCAGCTTGTCTTTGGTCTGGCTTGAGAATTTCGGATCCGGCACTTTTACCGATACCACTGCTGTCAGACCTTCACGGGCATCATCACCCGATGTCGAGGTCTTGGCTTTCTTCGAGTAACCCTCTTTCTCCATGTAAGAGTTCAGGGTACGGGTCAGAGCCGCACGGAAACCTGCCAGGTGAGTACCACCGTCGCGCTGTGGAATGTTGTTGGTGAAACAGTAGATGTTTTCCTGGAAACCGTCGTTCCACTGCATCGCTACTTCTACAGAGATGCCGTCTTCACGCTCAAAGTCAAAGTGGAAGATTCTTTCGTGAATCGGGGTTTTATTGGTGTTCAGGTGGTCAACAAACGCCTGGATACCACCTTCGTACATGAAGTGGTCCTGCTTGTCTTCCTCGCGCTCATCAACCAGTTTGATCGATACGCCTGAGTTCAGGAATGACAGCTCGCGCAGACGCTTGGCCAGAATGTCGTAATGGAATTCGGTCTGTGAGAAAGTCTCGCCGCTTGGCCAGAAACGGATACGGGTACCGGTTTTGTCGGTATCGCCAATCACGCCCAGTGGTGCCTGAGGCTCACCGTGATGGTAAATCTGGCTGTGGATCTGACCGCCACGATGGATAGTCAGCTCTACTTTTTCAGACAGGGCGTTTACTACCGAAACACCTACCCCGTGCAGACCACCGGAAACCTTGTACGAGTTATCGTCGAACTTACCACCGGCGTGCAGTACCGTCATGATAACTTCAGCAGCAGAAACCTGCTCTTCCGGGTGCATTTCAGTCGGGATACCACGGCCGTCATCGCTGACTGATACCGAGTTATCTTCGTGGATGGTAACAATAATGTCTTTACAGTGACCCGCAAGCGCTTCATCGATCGAGTTATCGACGACCTCAAACACCATATGGTGCAGGCCTGTGCCGTCATCGGTGTCGCCAATGTACATACCCGGACGCTTACGAACCGCGTCCAGACCCTTAAGTACCTTAATACTCGATGAATCGTAATTTTCAGACATGAGTTACTCTCTCACTATTTATCCTTGCTCTATTGTACCCTGTTCCACATGAAACAGCCTGCCATTATCGTCAAGCATATCCTCAACCTGACTGGCGGTAATCGAGCTTACAAAAACCTGAGCCCCCGTCTCTTTTAAGCAGTCGGCTAGACGCTTACGACGTTGGCTGTCTAATTCTGAGGCAAAGTCATCTATCAGATAGATACACTGTTTGCCTGTCTGTTCTGTCAGGTGTTGTCCCTGCGCGACCCTGAGCGCACACATCATCAGTTTTAACTGACCACGGGATAACACATCTTCCACCGGAGTGGCTCCGACCTTAATCCGCAGGTCCGCTTTATTCGGACCGCTGAAAGTATACCCTAGTTGCTGATCACGCTCGAAATTTTCGCGCAATATTTGCTCATAAGGGGTGTCTTTTTCCCACCCGCGGTAATACTTAAGCGAAATATCAAACTCGGGCAGAAATGCCCGGCAGATTGACTCAGCCACCGGCCTGACCTGATCAAGGTACTCCTGACGCCACTGGCTGATATTTTCTGCCAGCTGAGCCAGTTCCTGATCCCAGTAACTGAGCTCACGGTAGCTGGTAGCGGTCTTCAGCAGCGCATTGCGCTGTTTATTGAGCCGCTTCAGTCTGCCCCAGGCCTGGTAAAACTCCGGCCGGGTATGGAACACACCCCAGTCAATAAATGCACGGCGGTGTTTGGGGCCATCGGTTAACAGCTCAAACCCTTCCGGATGGATCAGCTGCAAAGGCAGCACCTGAGCCAGCTGAGCCAGCTTTTGTCCGGACTGACCGCCTATTTTAACCTCTGTTGTGCCATCGCGCTGTTTATTTATGCCAATTGGTAGCTCAAATTGATCCAGGTTCAAAAAACGACCATGTACAAACAGTTCCTGACACTCGTTTTGTATGATCCGGCTTGTAAGTGTGCTTTTAAATGAACGGCCATGGCCCAGCAGATAAATGGCTTCCAGCACGCTGGTTTTACCGCTGCCGTTAGGACCGACAACAAAATTAAAGCCTGGTGACAATTGAATGTCACAGGCTTTGATATTGCGAAATTGAGAAATGATCAGTCGTGTCAGTGGCATACGCCGGCCACTTACAGACGGATAGGCATCACCACATACATGGCGCTGTCGTCGTTAGCATCTTCGACCAGAGCACTGGCGTTAGCATCCGACATTGAGATACGCACCTGATCACAACGCAGGGTATTAAGAACATCCAGCACGTAGCTGACATTGAAACCGATCTCCAGATCTTCACCCTGATAGGTGACATCCAGCATCTCTTCGGCCTCTTCCTGCTCCGGGTTATTGGCGGTGATACGCATCTGGTCGCCATCGAAGTTCACCCGCACACCGCGGAACTTCTCGTTAGACAGGATAGCGGCACGGGAGAATGCCTGACGCAGCTCATCACACGGCGCTTCCAGCGTCTTGGTGCTGCTCTGCGGCAGTACCCGGCGGTAATCAGGGAAACGACCATCAACCAGCTTGGAGGTAAAGGTGAACAGATTCACTTCCGCACGCAGGTTGGATGAACCGATCTGCAGCGTCACGCTCTCTTCCGGCATATCGAGCAGTTTCACCAGCTCCTGCACGCCTTTACGCGGCACAATGATCTGCTGATTGGCAAACTCACCGTCAAGAGTGGTCTGCGCCACTGCCATACGGTGACCATCGGTCGCAACCGCACGCAGGGTGCTGCCGTCGATCTCAAACAGCATACCGTTGAGGTAGTAACGCACGTCCTGGTTGGCCATCGAGAACTGAGTCTTCTCGATGATCGCACGCAGCGCGGCCTGGTTCAGTGTCAGTTCGACTTCGCTGTTCCAGTCTTCGATGTTCGGAAAATCTGCGGCTGGCAGGGTCGCCAGTGAGAAACGGCTGCGGCCTGAGCGCAGCTGTACCCGGTCGCCTTCCAGTACCAGGGTGATCTGCGCATCATCCGGCAGGGCGCGGCAGATATCGAGGAATTTACGCGACGGGACCGTAATGGTACCGGCTTCAAAGTCACCTTCCAGCGCCACCCGGCTGATCAGCTCCACTTCCAGGTCGGTAGCTGTCATCGACAGGAACCCCTGCTCTACTTTTAACAGCAGGTTACCCAGAATCGGCAGGGTCGGACGACCGCCCAGTGCACCAGAGACCTGCTGCAGCGGTTTAATCAATTGGCTTCGTTGAATGGTAAATTTCATGGTTTTACTTATCTGTTAGGAAGACAGGGTTCGGATCAGGTTAGAGTAGTCCTCTTTTATATCATGACTCTCTTCACGAAGCTGCTCGATCTTACGGCAGGCGTGCAGCACCGTGGTATGGTCACGGCCACCAAAGGCATCCCCGATCTCCGGCAGACTGTGGTTGGTCAGCTCTTTGGCCAGTGCCATCGCCAGCTGACGCGGACGGGCAACCGAGCGCGAACGGCGCTTGGAGAGCAGATCCGCCACTTTAATCTTGTAGTATTCCGCGACTGTCTTCTGAATATTGTCGATGGTCACCAGCTTTTCCTGCAGTGCCAGCAGGTCGCGCAGCGCTTCGCGCACGAAATCGATGGTGATCGGACGGCCGGTAAAGTTCGCATTGGCAATAACCCGGTTCAGCGCACCTTCCAGCTCACGAACGTTGGAGCGCAGACGCTTGGCGATAAAGAACGCCACTTCGTCAGCAAGGTGGATCTGGTGATCCTCGGCCTTTTTCATCAGGATCGCAACGCGGGTTTCCAGCTCCGGCGGCTCAATCGCCACCGTCAGGCCCCAGCCAAAGCGGGACTTAAGACGATCCTCCACGCCGTTGATCTCTTTTGGATAACGGTCAGAAGTCAGGATGATCTGTTGGTTGCCTTCCAGCAGGGCGTTAAAGGTATGGAAGAACTCTTCCTGAGAACGCTCTTTGTTGGCAAAAAACTGGATGTCATCGATCAGCAGGGCGTCGACGCTGCGGTAATAACGCTTGAACTCTTCAATGGCGTTGTTCTGCAGGGCTTTTACCATATCCTGCACAAAACGCTCTGAGTGCATGTACACCACTTTGGCGTTGGGTTTGTTATCCACAATCGCATTGCCGACCGCGTGCAGAAGGTGAGTTTTACCCAGACCGGTACCGCCGTACAGGAACAGCGGGTTATATGCAGCACCCGGGTTATCAGACACCTGACGGGCCGCAGCCAGACCAAGCTGGTTAGACTTACCTTCAACAAAGTTGGTGAACTTGTGCTTCGGATTCACGTTCGAGCGGTGGTTAATGTTCGCCACTTCACTTTCGTCGTCCCAGGTTTTATGCACAGGCTTACGTGCCTGCAGCTGGGCAGGAGCTGAAGACTCAGCGGCGACATCGGCCTGAGTGCGCGCCGGACGCGGCTGCGCCGGTGGCGCAGAAACCGGACGGCTGCCTACTTCAAATCTCAGGCTCGGCACATCACTGCCGCAGAACTGCTGCAGCAGACGGTTAATATTGTCGAAATACTTGTCACGAACCCAGTCGAGCACGAACCGGTTCGGCGCGAACAGAGTCAGGGTGTTGTCGTTAAGCTCCGCCTGCAGCGGTCTGACCCACATACTGAATTCGGTAGCCGGTAGCTCTTCTTGTAACTGTTGCAAACACTGCAACCAAAGCGAAGATGACACAATGCCCTCACTATGAATCACGAAAAATTGGAAAAGGTTGCTAATTCTAGCGCCACGCCCGTCAGATCGCCAGTAAATGATCGCGGATCCGGTGAATAAGATCGTAGTTATTCACAATTATTCCTCCAGATTAGGCCGGATCCGCACAGATTTCCCGCCTGCTACTCACATTTTCACCCACAAATGACCTCTTCCTGCATCACTTTCCGGGTCGCTTCACATCCCGTCCGGCCTGTTCTCACCGCATCCGGAAGAAGAAGCAAAAAAGTTTGTCCACAGGGAAGAGCCAGCCGATCATCCGGGTGAGGATAACTCCTGACAGACAGCCAGAGCCAGATCTGACAAGGCGCAGAAGCGATCAGCTTCGAAATGGGATCGCACTTTTCATCCACAGCGGTGTAATTTGATCCACAAGGTTATCACCAGCTTTGATCGCTCCCGGCGAAAAGATCATCACTCAGATCCTTGCGATTCAGCTCACAACCCGTATAATCGCACGCCGGAATTTTCTAAACCCAATTATTGACTCTCAGCGGGTCAGTGATTACAATTCCGCCTCTTTGTTGAGAGGCGTCGGATTTTCTTCTTATATATAAAGAAGAATGTTTGTCCCACGCCGGGTTTAGCAATGAACCTAAAAACTACTGATCAGTAAAGGTAATATCCATGAAACGCACTTTTCAACCTTCAGTTCTGAAGCGTAAGCGTACCCACGGTTTCCGTGCACGCATGGCGACTAAGAACGGTCGTAAAGTAATTAATGCACGTCGTGCTAAAGGCCGTGCGCGCCTTTCAAAATAATTGCGAATTATTTTGAGCAAGTACGCGTTCAATCGGGAGTTACGCTTGTTAACTCCCGAGCATTACAAACATGTCTTCCAGCAAGCTCACCGAGCTGGCTCGCCTCATTTCACCATCATTGCCAGAGAAAACTCCCTTTCTCATCCCCGTCTTGGTCTGGCTGTTCCTAAAAAGCAAATCAAAACTGCTGTAGGCCGCAACCGGTTTAAGCGTTTGGCCCGCGAAAGTTTTCGTAACAAACAACATCAGCTTCCAAACAAAGATTTTGTTGTCATTGCCAAGAAAAGCGCCCAGGATTTAAGCAACGAAGAAATGTTCAAGCTATTCGACAAATTATGGCATCGCCTGTCTCGCCGTTCGCGTGGTTAACCATAGGACTGGTTAAACTCTATCAGTGGATTATCAGTCCTTTGTTAGGACCACGTTGCCGTTACACCCCAACCTGCTCTCAATACGCGATAGAAGCGCTGAAAGCTCACGGTTTTTTAAAAGGGTGTTGGTTATCCGGCAAACGTCTATTAAAATGCCATCCTTTGAGCGAAGGGGGATATGACCCCGTTCCACCACCAGTCCAAAAACAAGACAGAGATAAATAACGATGGATTCTCAACGTAATATCCTGCTGCTCGCTTTGGCCCTGGTTTCTTTCCTGCTGTACAACCAGTGGCAGGCCTATAAGAACCCAGCTCCTCAAACAGTGCAGACTCAAAACAGCAGTTCCCTACCTGCGCCGTCTTTTGCTGATGATTTGGCAGATCCGGCACCGCAGACAAGTTCATCAACTGAGCGCCTTGTCAGCGTAAACACGGATGTACTTACTCTGTCTATTGATACTTTCGGCGGCGACGTAGTGTCAGCCAAGCTGAACCAGTATGACGCAGAGCTGGACTCCGAAGACCCGTTCGTGCTGCTGAAAAATACTCAGGGCCACACCTATATCGCACAAAGCGGTCTGCTGGGCCTGGACAAGAAGAGCGGCAACCGTCCGAACTTCCAGGTTGATGCTGACAGCTTTACGCTGGCTGACGGCCAGAACGAACTTCGCATTCCGATGACGTACTCAGAAAACGGCATCGAGTTTGTGAAAACTTTCGTACTGACCCGCGGCAGCTACGCGATCAAGGTTGAATACGATGTAATCAACAACTCTGGCAGCGCTGCTGAGTTCGCGATGTACGCTCACCTGCGTCAGAACGTGATGGACAAAGGCGGTAATCTGGCAATGCCAACTTACCGTGGTGGTGCGTTCTCGACTGAAAACGATCGTTACAAGAAATACAGCTTCGAAGACATGCAGGACCGCAACCTGCTGGTTGAACTGGAACACGGCAAAGGCTGGGTTGCGATGCTGCAACACTACTTCGCCAGCGCGTGGATCCCGGAAAAACAGCCAGGCACCCTGCTGTACAGCCGCGTAACCGGCAACCTGGCCGATATCGGTGTGCGTATGCCGGACACTACCGTAGCCAACGGTGGCGAAGCCAAATTCTCTGCGACCCTGTGGGCCGGTCCTAAACTTCAGGACCAGATGGCGGCAACCGCTGAGTACCTGGACCTGGTTGTTGACTACGGCTGGCTGTGGTTTATCGCAAAACCACTGCACTCACTGCTGTCGTTCATCCAGAGCTTCGTATCTAACTGGGGTATCGCGATCATCATCCTGACCTTCATCGTGCGTGGTGCTATGTACCCGCTGACCAAGGCTCAGTACACCTCAATGGCGAAAATGCGTATGCTGCAGCCAAAACTGCAGGCAATGCGTGAGCGCATCGGCGACGACCGTCAGCGCATGAGCCAGGAGATGATGGAACTGTATAAGAAAGAGAAGGTAAACCCGCTGGGCGGCTGTCTGCCAATCTTCCTGCAGATGCCTATCTTCATCGCCCTGTACTGGTCTCTGATGGAATCAGTTGAACTGCGTCACTCGCCGTTCTTCTTCTGGATTCACGACCTGTCAGCTCAGGATCCATACTTCATCCTGCCACTGCTGATGGGTGCATCCATGTTCCTTATTCAGAAGATGAGCCCAACCACAGTGACGGATCCAATGCAGCAGAAGATCATGACCTTTATGCCGGTTATGTTCACCTTCTTCTTCCTGTGGTTCCCTTCAGGTCTGGTTCTGTACTGGCTGGTATCGAACATCGTTACCCTTATCCAGCAGACCCTGATTTACAAGGCTCTGGAAAAGAAAGGCTTACACTCTAAGTAAGCCCACAAGCTGAACCAAAGGCGGCCAAAAGGTCGCCTTTTTGTTTTCAGGTGATTACAATTCACCAGATTAAGATTTTATAACGGGCAACAGCCCGGTCAGGACAGGTTATGACAACAGAAACCATCGTCGCACAGGCGACCGCCCCCGGCCGTGGTGGCGTCGGCATCATTCGTGTATCCGGCCCGCTGGCATGCCAGGTAGCAGAAGAAGTCACGGGCAAAAGCCTCAGACCCCGCTACGCCGAATACCTGCCATTTAAAGATGAAAATGGCCAGGAACTGGACCAGGGTATCGCGCTTTACTTCCCGAACCCGCACTCCTTTACCGGCGAAGACGTACTGGAGCTGCAGGGACACGGCGGCCCGGTCGTGATGGACATGCTGATCAAACGCATCCTGAAGATTTCAGGTGTGCGTCCGGCACGCCCGGGTGAGTTCTCTGAACGCGCTTTCCTCAACGACAAAATGGACCTGACCCAGGCAGAGGCCATCGCGGATCTTATCGACGCCAGCTCAGAAGAAGCGGCCAAATCTGCGCTGCAGTCGCTGCAGGGCCAGTTCTCAAAACGTATCCAGACCCTGGTGGAATCCCTTATCCATCTGCGTATCTATGTGGAAGCAGCGATCGACTTCCCGGAAGAAGAAATCGACTTTCTGGCTGACGGAAAAGTGAGCGCCGACTTACAGGGCATCATCGATAACCTGGCTGCCGTACGTCAGGAAGCCAACCAGGGCGCTATCATGCGTGAGGGGATGAAAGTGGTGATCGCCGGTCGTCCGAACGCTGGCAAGTCGAGCCTGCTGAACGCCCTGTCCGGCAAAGAGAGCGCCATCGTGACCGACATCGCCGGTACCACCCGTGACGTGCTGCGTGAGCACATCCACATCGATGGTATGCCGCTGCACATCATCGATACCGCCGGTCTGCGTGATGCGTCCGACGAAGTGGAAAAAATCGGTATCGAACGCGCGTGGGAAGAGATCGAACAGGCGGACCGGGTACTGTTTATGGTGGATGGCACCACCACGGATGCCACCGACCCGAAAGAGATCTGGCCGGACTTTATCGACCGCCTGCCGGAGCAGATCGGCATTACCGTGATCCGCAACAAAGCCGATCAGACCGGTGAAGAGATGGGGATCTGCCACGTGAACCAGCCAACCCTGATCCGCCTGTCGGCCAAAACCGGCGTGGGTGTGGATGCCCTGCGTAACCACCTCAAAGAGATCATGGGCTTTACCGGCAACCAGGAAGGCGGCTTTATGGCCCGCCGCCGTCACCTGGACGCGCTGGAGCGCGCCGCAGAGCACCTGGATATCGGTCAGCAGCAGCTGGAAGGCTTTATGGCCGGGGAAATCCTCGCTGAAGAGCTGCGCATCGCCCAGCAGCACCTGAATGAAATCACGGGTGAGTTCAGCTCAGACGACCTGCTGGGACGGATTTTCTCCTCGTTCTGTATCGGTAAGTAGTCTCTCTTCCTGCTTTATACAGCCCGGCACGACGCCGGGCTTTTTTATGCCTCCCGATCACCTGATGATCTTACCCACACCCCTTAATAAGATCATTCCCGCTATGATCCACCATCTGCCGGGTCGATCCGGTTTCTGTCCACACTTTATCCTGATCAGGCATTTAACCGGGATAAGCGATCCGCTACTATAAATCCCGACAAGTTATTCAAAAGGACCCCGCATGATCCACATTATTACCGGCAGTACCCTGGGCGGTGCTGAATACGTTGGCGACCACCTGAGTGACCTGCTGTCAGGAGCCGGCCATGAAACCACGATTCACAATCAGCCTGAGCTGACGGACATTCCGGCAGAAGGAACCTGGCTGGTGGTCACTTCTACCCACGGTGCCGGTGACTACCCGGACAACATCCAGCCTTTTATTCAGGCCCTGCAGGATACGCCGCCAAAAATGACCTCTGTCCGCTATGCCGTGGTCGCAATTGGTGATTCAAGCTACGACACTTTCTGTGGTGCCGGCCATCATGCACACGCCCTGCTGCAGGATATTGGTGCCACCCCCCTGTGTGACATCTGTGAAATCGACGTACTGAACTGCCCGGTACCGGAAGATGAAGCCGAAGTCTGGCTGAAGCAAAACCTGGCTCAGTTCTGAAGAAAATAAAAAGCAGCAGGTTCGTTCGCTGCTTTTTTAAACAAAACGTATGTGGATAACTATAGATCTATCCGGTGATCAACCTATAGTTATCCAAATAATAAGATCGGGCGATCGCCTCCTCTGTGGATAAGCACCATTTTTGATCCCAGTTAATACCGGTTCAGATCAAAGGCGGATCACAGGAAGTAATCTTCCCAAAACCAATGATCCTGTTGATCATTTTCCAGTTATCCACACGATCGTGTCTCTTTAATAATAGATCCAATAAAAGATCTCTATATAGATCTTATATATATTTAATTCGCTCCAGATCGATCCAAAATCGTTTTTCACTGACCCGGAAAGGAGGTAGAATAGCGCTCCTTTTGACTATGCAAACCAGAATTGAATACCTGAGGCCAGTTCATGCTTTATCACGAAAATTTTGACGTCATTGTGGTTGGTGGCGGACATGCAGGAACGGAAGCTGCCCTCTCATCTGCGAGAACCGGTCAGCGCACATTATTGCTGACACACAATATTGATACCCTTGGCCAGATGTCATGTAACCCGGCGATTGGCGGGATCGGCAAAGGCCACCTGGTAAAAGAAGTAGATGCGCTTGGCGGCCTGATGGCTGAAGCGATTGATCATTCCGGTATTCAGTTCCGAACTCTGAACGCGTCCAAAGGGCCGGCAGTACGCGCAACCCGCGCCCAGGCTGACCGTGCGCTTTACAAAGCCTATGTCCGTGAAGCACTGGAAAACACACCGAATCTGACCCTGTTTCAGCAGTCGGTCGACGATTTGATCGTTGAACAGGATCGTGTGGTGGGTGTTGTTACCCAAATGGGCCTCAAATTCCACGCCAAAGCCGTTGTACTGACCGTTGGCACCTTCCTTGGCGGTAAGATCCATATTGGTATGGAAAGCAGCGCAGGAGGCCGTGCAGGCGATCCTCCTTCGATCGCACTGGCGGATCGTTTGCGTGAAATGCCTTTCCGTGTTGATCGCCTGAAAACCGGCACTCCACCGCGTATTGATGCGCGCAGCGTTGATTTTTCAGTACTGCAGGCGCAGCACGGCGATAACCCGACTCCGGTCTTTTCCTTTATGGGCAACCGCAGCCAGCATCCGCGTCAGATCCCGTGTTTTATCACTCATACCAATGAGCAGACTCACGACGTGATCCGCAATAACCTGGATCGCAGCCCGATGTATGCCGGCGTGATCGAAGGGATTGGCCCGCGATACTGTCCGTCTATCGAAGACAAGGTGATGCGTTTTGCTGACAAAAACAGCCACCAGATCTTTATTGAGCCTGAGGGCCTGACCACTCACGAGCTTTACCCGAACGGGATCTCCACCAGCCTGCCGTTTGATGTGCAGGTGCAGATCGTCCGCTCGATGAAAGGGTTTGAGAACGCGCATATCGTGCGTCCGGGCTACGCGATCGAGTACGATTTCTTCGACCCGCGTGACCTGAAGCAAACCTACGAAACCAAATTTATCTCCGGTCTGTTCTTTGCGGGCCAGATCAACGGCACTACCGGCTACGAAGAAGCGGCGGCCCAGGGCCTGATGGCCGGTCTGAACGCCAGCCTGTACGCTCAGGGCAAAGAGGGCTGGAGCCCGCGCCGTGATGAAGCATACATGGGCGTACTGATCGACGACCTGTCGACCATGGGCACCAAAGAGCCGTACCGCATGTTTACCTCGCGCGCCGAATACCGTCTGCTGCTGCGTGAAGACAACGCCGACCTGCGTCTGACCGAAAAAGGCCGTGAACTGGGTCTTATCAGCGATGAGCGCTGGGCACGCTTCAACCAGAAAGTGGAGAACATTGAGCTGGAACGCCAGCGTCTGCGCTCCACCTGGATGAACCCGAAATCAGAAGGGGTCGATGCCCTGAATGCCCTGCTGAAAACGCCGATGATCCGTGAAGCAAGCGGTGAAGATCTGCTGCGCCGTCCGGAACTGAACTACGATCTTCTGACTCAGCTGGATGCGTTTGCGCCAGCGATGGAAGATGCACAGGCCGCTGAACAGGTCGAAATTCAGGTCAAATACGAAGGTTATATCCAGCGTCAGCAGGATGAGATCGAAAAATCCCTGCGTCACGAGCACACTCAGCTGCCGGCGGATCTCGATTACAGTCAGGTGAAAGGCCTGTCTAACGAAGTGGTGGCCAAGCTGACTGACGCCAAACCGGAAACCATTGGTATCGCATCGCGTATCTCTGGTATTACTCCGGCCGCAGTCTCGATTCTGCTGGTTCACCTTAAAAAACACGGCATGCTGAAAAAAGGAGAGGCGTAATGAGCGCACTGAGAACGACATTAGACCGCCTTATCGCCCAGACTGACCTTGAAGTCAGTGAGCGTCAGCGTGAGCAGCTGGTTGGTTACGTGGAACTGCTGCACAAGTGGAACAAGGCTTACAACCTGACCTCGGTACGTGATCCGCAGGAGATGATGGTCAAGCATATTCTCGACAGTATCGTTGTAAGCCCTCACTTACCGGGTGAGCGCTTTATCGATGTGGGCACCGGCCCGGGTCTGCCGGGGATTCCGCTGTCTATCATGAACCCGGACAAAGAATTTACCCTGCTCGACAGCCTGGGTAAGCGCGTGCGTTTCCTTAAGCAGGTGGTGCACGAGCTGAAAATCGAAAATGTCACCCCGGTTCAGAGCCGGGTGGAAGAGTTTCAGCCTGAAACCGGCTTCGATGCTGTGCTCAGCCGCGCATTTGCGTCAATTCGCGACATGGTTGAGTGGTGTCACCATTTACCAAAAGCCAAAACCGGGGTATTTTTAGCCCTTAAAGGAACCCATCCCCAGGACGAGCTGGATGATCTGCCTGAATGGTGTTCTGTGACCGAAATCAAAGCTTTGCAAGTTCCTGAGCTTGAAGGCGAGAGACATTTAGTAACTTTGTCTCGTGAGGATGAATAACGGGGTTTAAACGTGGGAAGAATCATATCAATTGCCAACCAGAAAGGCGGCGTAGGGAAAACAACGACTTGTGTTAACTTGGCGGCATCAATGGCTGCAACACGGCGCAAGGTACTGGTGATTGATCTCGACCCACAGGGCAACGCAACCATGGCCAGCGGCGTCGACAAATATCAGGTGGACGCCACTGCTTACGACCTGCTGGTTGAAGAGACACCGTTCGAGGACGTGGTGTGTCGCAGAACCAGCGGCGGCTATGATCTGATCGCGGCCAACGGTGACGTGACAGCAGCTGAAATCAAGCTGATGGAAGTGTTTGCCCGCGAGATCCGTCTTAAGAATTGCTTACAATCAGTCCGCGATAACTATGATTTCATCTTTATCGATTGTCCTCCTTCTCTCAACCTCCTTACAATCAACGCTATGGCCGCGTCAGACTCGGTTCTGGTCCCTATGCAGTGTGAGTATTTCGCGCTGGAAGGGCTGACCGCACTGATGGACACCATCAGTAAACTGGCCGCTGTAGTGAATGAAAACTTAAAAATCGAAGGCCTGCTTCGCACCATGTATGACCCGCGTAACCGCCTGTCAAACGAGGTGTCCGATCAACTCAAGCAGCACTTTGGTGATAAAGTCTATCGCACCGTGATCCCGCGTAATGTCCGTCTGGCAGAAGCGCCGAGCCACGGTAAGCCTGCAATGTACTATGATAAGTACTCGGCAGGTGCCAAAGCATACCTGGCACTGGCCGGAGAGATGCTGCGCCGCGAAGAAGTCCCTGCATAAGCTACAGAACAATTTAAAGGATACGTTGATGTCTAAACGCGGTTTAGGTAAAGGCCTGGACGCCCTGCTGGCGACCAGTTCAGTAGCCCGTGAAAAACAACAGGCGGTCGCCCACAGTCAGTCGATGTCGACGGAAGGCGAGTTGCTTGATATTCCGGTATCACAGCTGAAAGCGGGCACTTACCAGCCCCGTAAAGATATGGAACCGGATGCGCTGAGTGAGCTGGCGGCATCGATCAGTGCTCAGGGCGTTATCCAGCCGGTCGTGGTTCGCCAGGTCGGCGAAGAAAGTTACGAAATTATCGCCGGTGAGCGTCGCTGGCGTGCAGCCAGACAGGCTGGTCTGAAAGTGGTGCCGTGTCTGGTGAAGAAAGTGGCCGATCGCGCGGCGATTGCCATGGCGCTGATTGAGAACATTCAGCGTGAAGACCTGAACGTGATTGAAGAAGCTCAGGCGCTTGAGCGTCTGCAGCATGAGTTTGAACTCAGCCATCAGCAGGTCGCGGATGCGATCGGTAAGTCACGTACAGCGGTAAGCAACATATTACGCCTGAATCAGCTTCAGGATGACGTAAAGAGTCTGGTTACCGACAGAAAACTGGAAATGGGGCATGCCCGGGCTTTACTTGCCCTGGACGGTGAGCAGCAGGTTGAAGCTGCACATCTGGTCGCGAAGAAGCAGATGACCGTGCGCCAGACCGAACAGTTAGTTAAAAAGTATCTTTCACCTGAGGTTGAAGATAAAAAAGCGCCAATTGACCAGGAAGCACAGGATATTTCCCTGCGACTGAGTGAAAAGTGGGGTTCACAAGTGTCGGTTATCCGCAATGCCAACGGTAAAGCGAAGGTAACGATTACGCTTGATGAATATCACAAATTTGAGCAACTCATTGCAATCCTTGATCGCTAAGTGCGATACTTGATTTAGGTCAAATGTGACGAAAAATTGGTTTTCGAACGAAAGTTGACGGTTTGTAAATAAAAGTGTGACTTTTTGCTACCGACAGTTTGCAAAAATGACGCCTGACCGTATAATTTTCGCCAACAGCCATGTTCTCTTAGTGGAGGGCATGGCTTTGTAATCGAGGTACGAATACATGGTAGCTGCGCTAGCCAAACCAGGACGAGAGCTTGCCAAGCGCTTGTTAATGATTCAAGTTAGCGTGGTTATGTTTCTGGCCGTAGGGATGAGTGTCATCATCAATACTGGTTGGGGAATTTCAGCGTTGATTGGTGGCGGCATTTTTGTCATTGCCAATGCAGTCTTTGCTCTCTTTGCCTTTAAGTACAGTGGAGCGCGAGCGGCCCGCCGCATCGCGAATTCATTTTACGCGGGAGAAACGTTTAAAATCCTCATCACAGTGGTCCTCTTCTCTGTTGCCTACATGTATATGCAGGTGGAACTCGTTCCCCTCAAACTGACCTATTTGCTGGTTCTCGGTGTTAACATCTTTGCGCCAGCACTATTTATCAACAACAAAAAATAGGATGAGTTATGGCTGCGCCAGGTGAAGCGCTAACGTCGTCCGGATACATTGACCACCACCTTACAAACCTGTCTACATATAAGCTGGGTCTTGTAGCGGAGGAGGCAAGTTTCTGGAACGTACATATCGATAGCCTGTTTTTTTCTGTGTTTACAGGGTTGATCTTCCTATGGATCTTCCGCTCTGTGGCTAAGAAAGCAACAGCGGGTGTACCAGGTAAGCTTCAGTGTGCTGTAGAAATGATTGTGGAATTTGTCGATACCAACGTCAAAGACACCTTTCATGGACGCAACCCTCTGATTGCCCCACTGGCACTAACTATCTTTTGTTGGGTATTCCTGATGAACGTGATGGACTTAGTTCCTATCGATTTTCTACCTTACCCGGCAGAGCATTGGCTCGGTATCCCTTACTTGAAAGTGGTGCCTTCAGCTGATGTGAATATCACCATGGCTATGGCTCTGGGCGTTTTTGCTCTGATGATCTACTACAGCATCAAAGTAAAAGGCCTGGGTGGATTCGCCAAAGAACTGGCTTTACATCCGTTCAATCACCCAATCATGATCCCGTTCAACCTGCTGATCGAGGTGGTGTCGCTGCTTGCTAAACCACTTTCGCTGGGTATGCGTCTGTTCGGTAACATGTTCGCGGGTGAGGTTGTATTCATTCTTTGTGCGGCAATGCTACCATGGTGGCTACAATGGTTAGGTTCACTCCCGTGGGCTATTTTCCATATTCTGGTTATCACGATCCAAGCCTTCGTATTCATGATGTTGACCATCGTATATCTGTCGATGGCACACGAAGACTCTGATCATTAATTTTTTAAGCTTTTTTATTGGGCAAATAAGCCAACAACTATAAATTGGAGATAGTAATGGAAACTTTACTGAGCTTTTCTGCAATCGCCGTAGGTATTATCGTCGGTCTTGCTGCACTGGGTACCGCGATCGGTTTCGCAATCCTGGGTGGTAAATTCCTTGAAGGCGCTGCACGTCAACCAGAAATGGCTCCTATGCTACAGGTTAAGATGTTCATCATCGCAGGTCTGCTGGATGCGATCCCTATGATCGGTATCGTAATCGCACTGCTGTTCACTTTCGCGAACCCATTCGTTGGTCAGCTGGGCTAATAAGCCAGGATTGAACATTATTCGCTGAAGAATAAATAGAGGGGTAGCTGTTGTGAATATGAACGCAACTCTGCTGGGTCAGGCAATCTCATTCGCACTGTTTGTGTGGTTCTGCATGAAGTATGTATGGCCGCACATCATCAGCGCGATCGAAGAGCGTCAGCAAAAAATCGCTGACGGTTTGCAGGCTGCGGAACGCGCTGCAAAAGATCTGGACCTGGCACAAGCCAATGCTTCTGACCAACTGAAAGAAGCAAAGCGCACAGCAACTGAGATCATCGAACAAGCGAACAAACGTAAAGCTCAAATCGTAGATGAAGCCCGTGAGGAAGCTCAGGCAGAACGCCAGAAAATCCTTACTCAGGCTCAGGCTGAGATTGAAGCTGAACGAGTTCGCGCACGCGATGACCTGCGCAAACAAGTTGCTACTCTGGCTTTAGCTGGTGCTGAGAAAATTCTGGAGCGTTCTATCGATAAGGACGCACAGAAAGATATTCTCGATAACATTACTGCGAAACTTTAAGTTTGGGGGCGCATATGTCTGATATGACTACAATCGCACGCCCCTATGCTAAAGCAGCGTTTGACTTTGCGGCAGAAAAAGACCAACTGGCTCAGTGGGAGCAGATGTTGGCCTTTGCTGCTGAAGTTGCCCAGGATGCCCAAATTAAAGAGCTGTTCACCAGCTCTGTGGCTGCCGAGAAAATGGCAGACCTGTTTGTGGCAGTTTGTGGTGACCAGGTTGATGAGCACGGCCAGAACCTTCTGAAGGTGATGGCTGAGAATGGCCGCCTGGCGGCTCTTCCTGATGTAAGCGTGCAATTCCAGGCTCTTAAACAGGAGCATGAGAAGAACATTGACGTAGAGGTTATCTCTGCGTCTGAGCTCACTAAAGAGCAACAGGCTGACATCAGTGCCAAACTTGAGAAGCGTTTTGAACGCAAAGTGAAGCTGAATTGCAGTGTAGATGAGGCCCTGCTTGGCGGGGTTATTATTCGAGCCGGAGACTTAGTCATCGATAACTCAGCACGCGGTCGACTAAACCGCCTGAGCGATGCATTGCAGTCTTAATGGGGATTGGAGCATGCAACTTAATTCCACGGAAATTAGCGAACTGATCAAACAGCGTATCGAGTCTTTCGAAGTTGTTAGTGAAGCCCGCAATGAAGGTACCATCGTATCGGTAAGCGACGGTATCATTCGCATCCACGGCCTTGCGGACGTGATGCAAGGTGAAATGATTGAAGTACCGGGTGGCCGTTATGCACTGGCACTGAACCTTGAGCGTGACTCGGTTGGTGCGGTAGTAATGGGCCCATATGCTGACCTTAAGGAAGGCATGAAAGTAACAGGTACTGGCCGTATTCTTGAAGTGCCAGTTGGTCCTGAACTGCTAGGCCGCGTAGTGAACACGCTGGGTGAGCCTATCGACGGTAAAGGTCCTATCGACGCAAAACTGTCGTCACCTGTTGAAGTGATCGCACCAGGCGTAATCGACCGTAAATCGGTAGATCAGCCTGTGCAAACTGGTTATAAGTCGGTTGACTCCATGATCCCAATCGGTCGTGGTCAGCGTGAGCTTATCATCGGTGACCGTCAGACCGGTAAAACCGCGATGGCGATCGATGCGATCATCAACCAGAAAGATTCTGGTATTTTCTCTATCTACGTAGCAATTGGTCAGAAAGCTTCTACCATCGCAAACGTAGTGCGTAAACTGGAAGAGCACGGCGCTCTGGAAAACACCATTGTTGTGGTGGCTTCTGCGTCTGAATCTGCTGCACTGCAATACCTGGCGCCATACGCTGGTTGTGCAATGGGTGAATACTTCCGTGATCGCGGTGAAGATGCCCTGATCATCTATGATGACCTGTCTAAGCAAGCTGTTGCTTACCGTCAGATCTCTCTGCTTCTGAAACGTCCACCAGGCCGTGAGGCATTCCCGGGTGACGTATTCTACCTTCACTCCCGTCTGCTTGAGCGTGCAGCTCGTGTAAACGAAGAGTATGTAGAGCGTTTCACTAATGGTGAAGTGAAAGGCAAGACCGGTTCTCTGACCGCACTGCCAATCATCGAAACCCAGGCGGGTGACGTATCAGCATTCGTACCGACTAACGTAATCTCGATTACCGATGGTCAGATCTTCCTGCAGACCGAACTGTTCAACGCCGGCGTACGTCCAGCGGTTGACCCAGGTATCTCGGTATCCCGTGTAGGTGGTTCAGCACAGACCAAGATCATGAAGAAACTGTCTGGTGGTATCCGTACCGCTCTGGCAGCGTACCGTGAACTGGCGGCATTCGCACAGTTCTCTTCTGACCTTGATGAGTCAACCAAGAAGCAGCTGGATCACGGCCAGAAAGTAACTGAGCTGATGAAACAGAAACAGTACGCACCTATGTCTGTTTTTGACCAGGCTCTGGTTATTTACGCGGCTGAGCGTGGCTACCTTGAAGACGTAGAACTGAACAAAGTTCTCGACTTCGAAGCTGCTCTACTATCGTACGCTCGCGGTCACTACGCTGAATTTGCAGCTGAGATCGACAAGTCGGGTGCTTACAACGATGAAGTCGAAGCACAACTTAAGAAGATTGTGGACGACTTTAAAGCAACCCAAACTTGGTAATTCAGTCGGTGGCAGCGATGCCACCTGCTAATGGAGAGTAACGATGGCCGGCGCAAAAGAGATACGTAATAAAATCGGGAGTGTAAAAAGCACTCAGAAGATTACGAAAGCGATGGAAATGGTGGCAGCTTCAAAAATGCGTCGCAGTCAGGACGCACGTGAAGCTTCACGTCCATACGCGGAAACAATGCGTAAAGTGATCGGTCATGTGGCAAACGCGAATCTGGAGTACCGTCATCCGTACCTGGAAGAGCGTGAAGCCAAACGTGTTGGTTACATCATTATTTCTACAGACCGCGGACTGTGTGGTGGCCTGAACATTAACCTGTTCAAGAAAGCCATTACCGAAATGCAGGACTGGAAAGAGAAAGGTGCTGAAGTTGAACTGGCAATTATCGGTTCAAAAGCAACGGCATTTTTCAATAACAGCGGCGCGAAAGTAGCGGCTCAGGTATCTGGTCTGGGCGACAGCCCAAGCCTGGAAGACCTGATCGGTTCTGTTGGCGTGATGCTGAAGAAATATGATGAAGGCGAACTTGATCGTCTGTACGTGGTGTACAACCACTTTGTGAACACCATGGTACAAGAACCAACGATCGATCAATTGCTACCTTTGCCTAAATCGGACAGCGAAGAGATGAAGCGTGAGCATTCATGGGACTACCTCTACGAACCTGAGCCAAAACCACTGCTGGACGCGCTGCTGCTGCGTTACGTGGAATCTCAGGTGTATCAGGGTGTAGTTGAAAACCTTGCCTGTGAGCAGGCGGCCCGAATGATTGCGATGAAAGCTGCAACCGATAACGCAACCAACCTGATTGAAGATCTGGAACTGGTGTACAACAAAGCCCGTCAGGCTGCGATTACCCAGGAACTGTCTGAAATCGTGGGCGGTGCGGCTGCGGTTTAAGCATAGGTAAAACGAAATAGTTTAGAGGATTAACGATGGCTACAGGTAAGATCGTACAGATCATCGGTGCAGTAGTCGACGTAGAGTTCCCACAGAGCGACGTGGCACGCGTATACGATGCTCTGAATGTTGTTGAAGCAAAAGAACGTCTGGTTCTTGAAGTTCAGCAGCAGCTGGGCGGCGGTATTGTCCGCTGTATCGTGATGGGTAGCTCTGATGGTTTACGTCGTGGAATGACAGTTGAAAACACTGGCGCTCCAATCACAGTACCAGTAGGTACTAAGACCCTTGGTCGTATCATGAACGTTCTTGGTGATGCGATTGATGAGCGTGGTGAGATCGGTGCGGAAGAGAACTACTCTATTCACCGTGAAGCACCAAGCTACGAAGAGCAGTCGAGTGCGACTGAGCTGCTGGAAACAGGCGTTAAGGTTATCGACCTGGTTTGTCCATTCGCTAAGGGTGGTAAAATCGGCCTGTTCGGTGGTGCTGGTGTAGGTAAGACCGTTAACATGATGGAACTTATCAACAACATCGCACTGCAGCACTCTGGTCTTTCTGTATTTGCCGGTGTAGGTGAGCGTACCCGTGAAGGTAACGACTTCTACTTCGAAATGCAGGAAGCTGGCGTTGTAAACGTTGAAAAGCCAGAAGAGTCAAAAGTAGCAATGGTTTACGGCCAGATGAACGAGCCACCGGGCAACCGTCTGCGTGTAGCTCTGACCGGTCTGACCATGGCAGAGCGCTTCCGTGATGAAGGCCGTGACGTACTGCTGTTCATCGATAACATCTACCGTTACACCCTTGCGGGTACTGAGGTTTCGGCACTTCTGGGCCGTATGCCATCAGCGGTAGGTTACCAGCCAACTCTGGCTGAAGAGATGGGTGTTCTTCAGGAGCGTATCACCTCGACTAAACAGGGTTCTATCACCTCTGTTCAGGCGGTATACGTACCTGCGGATGACCTTACTGACCCGTCTCCGGCAACCACGTTTGCTCACCTTGATGCAACCGTTGTACTTAGCCGTAACATCGCAGCTATGGGTCTGTACCCTGCGATCGACCCACTGGATTCGACTTCACGTCAGCTGGATCCACTGGTTGTTGGTCAGGAGCACTACGACGTAGCTCGTGGCGTACAGTCAACCCTTCAGCGCTACAAAGAGCTGAAAGATATCATCGCGATTCTTGGTATGGACGAACTGTCTGAAGAAGATAAGAAGGTGGTATCCCGTGCACGTAAGATTGAGCGTTTTCTGACTCAGCCTTACCACGTAGCGGAAGTATTCACCGGTTCTCCGGGTATCTACGTATCTCTGAAAGAGACTCTGCGTGGATTCAAGGGTCTGCTGAATGGTGAATACGACGACATTCCAGAGCAAGCGTTCATGTACTGCGGTACTATCGACGATGCTATCGAGAATGCGAAGAAGCTATAAGGCTAACTAGGAGGCGATATGGCAGCAATAACCTTTCACCTGGATGTGGTCAGCGCGGAGAAGAAACTCTTCTCTGGTCTGGTTGAAACCTTTCAGGTGACCGGTAGCGAAGGTGAACTGGGTATTTTCTCAGGTCACACACCGCTGCTGACCGCTATTAAGCCTGGTATGGTGCGTATTGTGAAGCAGCACGGCCACGAGGAAATTATGTATGTTTCCGGTGGTATTGTGGAAGTTCAGCCTGGCACGGCAACCGTGCTGGCGGATACCGCGATTCGTGGTGAAGACCTGGACGCAGCTAAGGCAGAAGAAGCCAAACGCAAAGCTGAGGAGAATATTCAGAATCAGCATGGCGATATGGACTTCGCACAAGCGGCCAGTGAACTGGCTAAAGCCATTGCTCAGCTTCGTGTTATCGAGCTGACCAAAAAAGTACGTTAATAGCGTATGCGATGAAAAAAGGCGACCCGGGGGTCGCCTTTTTGTTTGCCTGTTATTTTTTTATTCAGCCAACTGAGTTGTTATTACAGGACTTATTCGTCACTTACCACACGGGCGTTATCCGGCACGGTAAAGTGAGCACGCAGGGCACGGTTTGACAGCACATAACCGGCCCACAGACCCACCAGACAAACCATAATAGTAAAACCGGTCACAGGCAGGGCGCGGCTGGCAAAACCTGCCACCACAGCACTGGAGAGGCCACAGGTACAGATCTGCAGACTGTTTTGCAGGCCGGCTGCGGTTGCCGGGCTGTTCTTGGCGCTCGACAGGGCGCGGTTAACCACGATTGGGTAAAGCGCACCGTTGGCGACGGCGATCAGGCAGAACGGAGCCAGCAGAGGCCAGATCGAGGTCAGCTGCCACTGGGTTGCCATAAATACCAGCAGGGCAGAGACAGTAAACAGTGCCAGCAGCTGGCGCAGTACTTTTCCATCGCCGTATTTGTTTACCCAGCGTTTGCCCAGGTAGCCACCGGCCATAAAGGCGATGGTCTGCGGAATAAAGCTCATGCCAATGTCTTTGGCTTCATAGCCCAGCTGCGCCATGATCTCCGGCATACCGGTCAGGTAAGCAAAGAAGGCCGCCGACGAAGTGGCGTACATCAATACGTTACCCAGATACACCTTAGAGGTCAGCAGGGCTTTGATGTCACCGCTGACGCTGGTGGTTTTGGCTTCCGGCTTTTGGTTTGGCTGAAGCAGGGTAGCGAGAACCAGCAGGCCACCGGTTACGGTCAGGGCGACAAAAATGCTCGGCCAGCCAAAGTGGTGCAGCAGTACCACACCCAGCTGAGGTGCCAGTGCCGGAGACAGAGCCACCAGCGGCATAATGGTCGCCAGGATCTGCTGGCTGGTTTTGCTGTCGTTACGCTGGATCACCATCGCCTGCCAGATCACCGCCGGGGCGCAGACACCGATCGCCTGAACAAAGCGCAGTGTCAGCAGTTGCCAGACTTCCTGACTGCCCGCCAGGCCAAGCGAGGCGACGCTGAACAGCACCAGGCCCACTGCCAGGGTATTGCGGTGGCCGTATTTGTCGCTCGCCAGCCCCCACAGGAACTGACCGATCGCCAGGCCCGCCAGGAAAACGGACAGAGAAAGGGCGATGGACTCAGGACCGGTCACAAAGTCCGCTTCCATGGCTTTAAAAGCTGGCAGGTACATATCGGTGGCGATAAAGCCAAGCATGGATAAACAAGCCAGATAAAAGAGTTGTGTGAATTTCATTTTGTTTCCATTCAAATTATTTGTTCTGAATGGATTGGCGCCAACCCGTGTGTATACCCTCTGCGCAGAGTGAGTAATTTGTCGACAGCGCCCGCTGTACAACATATAACCAGATATCTGCCCGGAGTAGTATTGAAGCTCATGTGCATTGTATGGAGTAGACTGAAAAAAATTAAACGCTATATTTGTTAGTTATCGTTCAAAAAATTTGAAGGCAGAATGTTTTCTAAACAATCCCTGGAACTCATCGATTGTGTCGCCCGGCTGGGCAGTTTTACTGCGGCGGCAGAGCACCTGCACAAGGTGCCGTCTGCGGTCAGCTACGGCGTACAGAAAATGGAGCAGCAGCTCGGCGTGGTGCTGTTTCGCCGTCTGCCACGCCGGGTGGAGCTGACCCCGGCGGGGCAGACGTTTGTTACCCAGGCCCGGCAGCTGCTGCGCGATATGGAAGAGATCCGTGCCCAGACCCGGCGGGCGGCACTGGGCTGGTATCAGACCCTTAAGCTGACGCTGGATAACGTGGTTTGTCTGGACAGGCTCAAACCGCTGGTGGAGGACTTCTACCACACTTTTGATTTTGCTGAGCTGCAGATCAATATGGAAGTATTCAACGGGACCTGGGATGCGCTGGCGTATGGCCGGGCGGATATCGTGATCGGCGCGACGGCGGCGGTACCGGTGAGCGGAGATTTTGCGGTGAAAGCGATGGGGGATCTTGAATGGGCATTTGTGATGGCCCCGGATCACCCGCTGGCCACGGCACCGCTGCTCGATGAAGAGAGCGTATCGCCGTACCCGGCGCTTTGTCTCGATGATACCTCGGTCAACCTGCCCAAAAGACACAACTGGCATTACCCTCAGCAGCGCAGGCTGCTGTTGCCTAACTGGTTCAGTGCGATTGAGTGCCTGAAAAACGGCGTGGGTGTGGGCTATATGCCGCTGCACATCGCCAGACGCTATCTTCGCAGTGGTGAACTGGTGGAACGTCAGCTTGCTGAGAAAAGCCCGCTCAGCGCCTGCTGTATGGCTTACCGCACCGATGAGGAACACCGCCTGCTCGACTGGATGGTGGACTACCTTGGGGATGAAGAACAATTGCACCGGGACTGGATGCTGGCTGAATAAATGGGTGGCTTCGGGAGCTTTGCGCCCGGACAGTACCCTGTTTCAGGGGCGCATGAATACTTCCCTGTAGCTCTGAGCTGCCATCCATGGCAGCAAAGCCCTGCAACAGGATACTGCCCGGCCGCTTTTGGATTCGGAGTGATAAAAGAAAAGGCCTGAAAACTCAGGCCTTATTACGTTATTACGCAGAACGGTTGGAAAGGAAGAACTGATAGGAAGGGTTATCGGTTTCATCCTTGCACTGGTAGCCGAGCTCACGCAGGTGCGACGAGAACTGTGCCAGATCCGAATCTTCAAGTTCAAAGCCACACAGTACCCGGCCGTAATCTGCGCCCTGGTTACGGTAGTTGAACAGACTGATGTTCCAGTGTGTGCCCAGGGTGGTGAGGAACTTCAGCAGCGCGCCCGGGTACTCCGGGAACTCAAAGCTGTACAGCCGCTCACTCAGAGGACGGGAAGGGCGTCCGCCGATCATGTAGCGGATATGCAGTTTCGCCATCTCATCATCAGAGAGATCCGCCACCGGATAGCCACCTTCACGCAGCTCAGTGATGATCTGTGCCAGTTCCTGCTGACCGTGCTGCAGCCGCACACCAACAAATATGTTGGCCAGCTTGTCGTCGTTGTAACGGTAGTTAAACTCCGTTACCGCACGGCCGCCGATCAGGTTACAGAACTCAAGAAACGCGCCCTGGCGCTCAGGAATAGTGACTGCCAGCAGGCCTTCACGCTTTTCACCCAGCTCACAGCGCTCAGAGACGTAACGCAGACCGTGGAAGTTGGTATTGGCACCTGAGAGTACCGTTGCCAGCTGTTTGCCGTGCAGTTCGTGTTTCTCGGCGTACTTCTTCAGACCCGCCAGTGCCAGCGCGCCGGAAGGCTCTGCGATAGCGCGGGTATCTTCAAAGATGTCTTTCACCGCCGAGCAGATCTCATCGCTGCTGACGCTGATATGGCCATCGATGTATTGCTGGCAGAGGCGGAAGGTTTCATCGCCGATGCGTTTCACCGCCACACCGTCGGCAAACATGCTGACCTGGTCCAGAACCACAGGCTCACCGGCGTCCAGCGCCGCTTTAAGGCAGGAAGACTCTTCCGGTTCAACCGCGATCACTTTGATTTCCGGCATCAGCTGTTTGATCAGCACCGCAACACCGGCGGCCAGACCGCCGCCACCGACCGGAACAAACACATAGTCCAGGTGGCCGTTCTGCTGCAGCATCTCCATACCGATCGTACCCTGACCGGCAATCACCAGTGGGTGGTCAAAGGGTGGTACGAAGGTAAAGCCGTGCTCGGCAGAGAGGCGCTCGGCTTCGGCCTTGGCTTCGTCAAAGTTGCTGCCGTGCAGCACCACTTTGCCGCCAAAACTGCGCACTGCATCGACTTTGATGTCCGGGGTGGTTTTGGGCATCACAATCGTGGTTTTGATCCCCAGTTTGGTACCCGACAGCGCCATGCCCTGGGCGTGGTTGCCTGCTGAAGCGGCGATCACGCCGGCTTTTTTCTGCTCTTCGCTCAGGCTGGCGACCATGGTGTAGGCGCCGCGCAGCTTAAACGAGTGGACCGGCTGGCGGTCTTCCCGTTTTAGCTGAACCTGGTTGCCGATCCGCGCCGAAAGGCGCGGCATATCCTGAAGCGGCGAGACGATCGCCACTTCATAGACAGGAGCGCGCAGGATCTGGCGCAGATAATCTGCGCCGCTCTGTTTGGTCACGCTCATCACGTTTACTCCCCGAGTTTGGATTTATCCCGCACCGCACCTTTGTCCGCGCTGGTGGCCATGCTGGCGTAGGCTTTGAGGGCAAAAGAGACTTCGCGCTGGCGCGACTCCGGTTTCCAGCCTTTGGCATCCTGCTCTGCGCGGCGCTGTGCCAGCTCATCTTCCGAAACCTGCAGTGTGATCGAGCGTCCCGGAATATCGATAGCGACCATGTCGCCGTTTTTCACCAGACCGATCGCACCGCCGTTGGCCGCTTCAGGAGAAGCGTGGCCGATAGAGAGACCTGAAGTACCGCCGGAGAAACGGCCGTCGGTCAGCAGGGCACACTCTTTACCCAGCCCCATGGATTTGAGGTAGGTGGTCGGGTAGAGCATCTCCTGCATACCCGGGCCGCCTTTTGGCCCTTCGTAGCGGATCACCACCACATCACCGGCTTTTACTTTGCCGCCGAGGATGCCGTCTACCGCGTCTTCCTGGCTCTCAAACACTACTGCAGGGCCGGTAAATTTCAGAATGCTCTCGTCTACGCCCGCTGTCTTCACGATACAACCGTCGAGCGCGATGTTGCCTTTCAGTACCGCCAGTCCGCCGTCCTGACTGAACGCGCTGGCTTTGGTACGGATACAGCCCTGTTCACGGTCATCGTCCAGGCTGTCCCAGCGGCAGTCCTGTGAGAAGGCTTCTGTGGTACGCACGCCAGCCGGGCCTGCGCGATAGAAGGTTTTCACCTCTTCTGATTCCGTGGTCATGATGTCGTACTGAGCCAGCTGCTCTTCCATACTCAGGCCGAGCACAGTGCGCGCCTGGTTGTTAAGAAGCCCGGCACGGTTCAGCTCACCCAGGATACCGACTACGCCGCCGGCGCGGTGCACGTCTTCCATGTGATATTTCTGGGTTGAAGGCGCAACCTTACACAGGTGCGGGACCTGACGGGACATGCGGTCGATGTCGGTCATATCAAAGTCCACATCGCCTTCCTGGGCCGCCGCCAGCAGGTGCAGGACTGTGTTGGTCGAGCCGCCCATGGCGATATCCAGCGCCATGGCGTTCTCAAACGCTGCTTTGGTTGCGATGCTGCGCGGCAGGGCAGATTCGTCATCCTGCTCGTAGTAACGTTTGGTCAGCTCAACGATACGCTTACCGGCGTTGATAAACAGGTCTTTACGGTCAGCGTGGGTCGCCAGCATGGAGCCGTTGCCCGGCTGGGACAGACCCAGTGCTTCGGTCAGACAGTTCATTGAGTTAGCGGTAAACATACCGGAGCAGGATCCGCAGGTCGGACAGGCTGAACGTTCGATCTGTTCACTCTGCGCATCAGAAACAGTTGGATCCGCGCCCTGGATCATAGCGTCAACCAGATCCAGCTTGATGATCTGATCCGACAGTTTGGTTTTACCCGCTTCCATCGGACCGCCGGAGACGAAGATCACCGGAATGTTGAGGCGCATCGAAGCCATCAGCATTCCCGGGGTAATTTTGTCACAGTTGGAGATACACACCATGGCATCAGCACAGTGCGCGTTGACCATGTACTCTACTGAGTCCGCGATAAGCTCGCGTGACGGCAGGGAGTAGAGCATGCCGCCGTGGCCCATCGCGATACCGTCATCGACCGCAATGGTGTTGAACTCTTTGGCAATACCACCGGCCGCTTCGATCTCTTTCGCGACCAGCTGGCCGAGGTCTTTCAGGTGTACGTGTCCAGGCACAAACTGGGTAAAGGAGTTCACCACCGCGATAATTGGCTTGCCGAAGTCTTCATCTTTAACGCCGGTCGCACGCCACAGGGCGCGGGCACCGGCCATGTTACGGCCGTGAGTGGTGGTGGCAGATCTGTATGCAGGCATTCCTTTTCCCTCTGTTATTGCTGTGGATAAACGTAATCTAACCAGCCCCACTTATCCTCAGTGGTGCCGT
This sequence comes from Vibrio sp. 9-16B-A1, assembly GCF_056726165.1. Lineage (NCBI taxonomy): Bacteria > Pseudomonadati > Pseudomonadota > Gammaproteobacteria > Vibrionales > Vibrionaceae > Vibrio > Vibrio sp. 9-16B-A1. The sequence goes on along the minus strand of NZ_JBSDZD010000019.1, from coordinate 28,330 downwards.
TGAACAGGCCAAAGTAGGCCTCCTGTACCGCTTTGGTGATCGGGCCGCGTTTGCCTTCCCCGACTTCGATCTTATCGACGGTGCGTACCGGAACCACTTCGGCTGCGGTGCCGGTCATGAAGACTTCGTCCGCCAGGTAGAGTGCTTCACGGGCGATATTGGCTTCACGTACCTCGTAACCCATGTCACGGGCCAGGGTCATGATGCTGTCGCGGGTGATACCCGGCAGGATGGCGCTGGTGGCTGGCGGAGTGGTAATTACGCCGTCTTTCACTACAAAGATGTTTTCACCGGCACCTTCTGACAGGTAACCGTCCACGCTCAGTGCGATACCTTCGTCATAGCCGTGACGACGGGCTTCGCCGCCCACCAGCAGGGATGACAGGTAGTTACCGCCGGCTTTGGCTGCGGTCGGGATGGTGTTTGGCGCAGCGCGGTTCCAGCTTGAAATCATCGCATCAACACCGTTCTCCAGCGCCTGCTCACCCAGGTAGGAGCCCCATGGGAATGCCGCGATGATGAGATCCATCTCGGTATCGGCTGGCGGACATACGCCAAGGCCGACGTTGCCGACAAAGCCCAGCGGGCGGATATACGCGCTCTCCAGCTTGTTCTGGCGCAGGGTCTCGCGGGTGGCTTCCATGATCTCTTCTTCACTGTAAGGGATAGGGAAGCGGTAGATTTTGGCCGAATCTTTCAGGCGTTTGGCGTGCTCAGGATGGCGGAAAATCACCGGGCCTTTTGGGGTGTTGTAGCAGCGCACCCCTTCAAATACTGAGGTGCCGTAGTGCATTGCATGAGTCAGTACGTGTACGTTGGCTTCTGCCCACGGTACCATTTCCCCGTTAAACCAGATGTAATCAGCTGTTTTTGTTGCCATTGCGGTATTCCTTCCTTAAGCGCAAACGCGTTGCTGTAAATTGTTGTTCGGTAGTTCGTCCATGCCGAGTTCGGTCACGTCCACACTGATGATGTCCCACAGTTTTTCGATCTGGTGGGTCAGGGTGGTGATCGGACGGTCGCTGTCGACGATGATCTCCACGCTGGCGATCTTACTGACGTGATTCTGGGTTCCGGCCACCTGGCGGACGATAAATCCACGGTGGCGCACCACCCGCAGTACTCTCTCCAGCAGCACGGGTTTGTCATCGGCTTTGATATCGAGCAGGTAGCGTTTCATCAGGTGTTCTCCAGCATATCTTGGTTGGCGGCACCCGGCGGAACCAGAGGCCAGACGTTATCTTCTTCCGGGGCCAGTACGTGCAGCAGGTAAGCGGTCTCGCTCTCCAGCATCTCTTTCAGTGCCGGTTCCACTTCTTCCTTACGGGTGATGGTTTTACCCGGAATGTCGAAGGCCTTGGCCAGCATCACAAAGTCCGGGTTGTCATCCAGAATGGTTTCACTGTGGCGGCCGTCGAAGAACAGCGACTGCCACTGACGCACCATGCCGAGGCGCTGGTTGTTGATCAGTACCATTTTGACCGGGATCTGACGGCGTTTAAGGGTGCCGAGTTCCTGCACGTTCATCATAAAGGAGCCGTCACCACTGATCAGAACCGACTGATCTTTCGGTCTTGCGACCGCTGCGCCCATGGCGGCAGGCAGGCCAAAGCCCATCGTGCCGAGACCGGCTGAGGTGATGTAATTTTGTGGCTCTCTTGGCTGCATGTGCTGCGCGGCCCACATCTGGTGCTGACCGACATCGGTCGAGACCATGGTGCTGTCCGGCATCATGTCTGAAAGCTGTTTGAGCAGCGTTGGCGCATAGATAAGCTCGCCCGGGTGGTCATAACGCCACTTGTACTGGCTGCGCAGCGCGTCGCAGTGCTCCAGCCATGGCGCGATATCCTGATTGAGCTCCAGCAGTGGCAGAACCTGGTTGATATCCCCGCGCAGCGGCGCATCGGCTCCGCGCAGCTTGTTGATTTCTGCAGCGTCGATATCCAGGTGAATCACTTTGGCGTGCGGGGCAAAGGTATCCAGTTTGCCGGTCACCCGGTCGTCAAAACGGGCACCGACGGCGATCAGCAGGTCTGACTGCTGCACCACCAGGTTGGCAGCCTTGGTGCCGTGCATGCCCAGCATACCCAGATAGTGCGGATTGTGACGCTCTATGGTGCCAAGCCCTTTCAGAGTGCTGACCGCAGGCATAGGGTTCAGGCGCAGGAACTCACGTACTGTCTCTGTTGCGTGAGCCAGCTGAACACCACCACCGACATAAAACACCGGCTTCTGGCTTTCGGCCAGCAGTTGCTGGGCCTGGTTGATAGCTTCAAGGCTGGCGGTTGGCAGCTCTGGCGGAGTAAAAGGAGGAAGGGTAGTGACCGGCGCTTCGGCCAGCTGAACGTCTTTGGCGATATCGACCAGAACCGGTCCGGGACGTCCTGATTTGGCCACTTCAAAGGCTTCGGCCAGGGTCGGGGCCAGTTCGTCGATATCGGTCACCAGGTAGCTGTGCTTGGTACAGGCCAGTGACATGCCTATTACGTCCATTTCCTGAAACGCATCGGTCCCGATGTGCGAGCTGGCAACCTGCCCTGTGATGGCAACCAGTGGCACCGAGTCGAGAAAGGCGTCTGCCAGTCCGGTAACCAGGTTGGTCGCACCCGGACCGGAAGTGGCCATACACACGGCAACTTCCTGTGAGGCCCGTGCCATGCCTATCGCCGCCATCGCCGCGCCCTGTTCATGACGGCAGAGGATATGCTCAACCCCGCCATCGTAAAGGGCATCGTAGATGGGCATGATCGCCCCGCCCGGATAGCCAAATACCGTTTTTATCCCCTGTTGCTGCAGCGCAGCAACCACCAGTTGTGCTCCTGTCATTCCTGCCGCGCTCCTCTTGTCTGCCTGCTTCCTGTTTTGCACATCTTGGTGCTCCGTTACTTCCTGTATCAACCCGTCTGGGCGATGTTGTGCCTAAAGTGTAAAAAAACCCCCGGACTTTGCAGTGCGGGGGTTTTTAAAAATGCTGTGGTTTATTTTCTGCCCACCAGCCCCCGCGCGGTACTAATAATGACCACGACCAGAAGAATAATGAGAGCGTTAACTTTGGCAGAAAAATTCATACTTATTGGTTATTCATTCGTTGTGAAATTGTTTGCGCTTTTAGTGTTATCACAGAATTTGGTTACCTGACAAGCAAAACCCAGGACTTTTTTCATATTTTTTCAGCACAGCAAACGGTTATATAACTCAGAGACAATAACAATTACGCAAACTGGCGGATAAAAAACATGGGATTAGCCATCATTCACAGTCGTGCCTGCGTTGGGGTTGAAGCCCCTGCGGTAACGGTGGAAGTTCATATCAGTAACGGGATGCCAGGATTCACCCTGGTCGGCCTTCCCGAGACCACGGTCAAAGAGTCCCGCGACCGGGTGCGCAGTGCGATCGTGAACTCGGGTTTTTCCTTTCCGCCAAAGCGGATCACCGTCAACCTGGCCCCGGCGGATCTGCCCAAAGAGGGCGGGCGGTTTGACCTGCCTATTGCTCTCGGGATCCTCGCCGCTTCGCAGCAGATACCCGATACTTCCCTGCATATCTATGAATTTATCGCCGAACTGGCGCTTTCCGGAAAAATGCGCCGGGTCAAAGGTGTACTGCCTGCGGCGCTGGCGGCGCAGCGGGATAAACGCTCGCTGGTGGTGCCCGACAGCAATGCTGGTCAGGCGGCCCTGACAGGACGCGTGCTGCACAAATCGGCCTCCAGCCTCAGTGCGGTGTGCGCCATGCTGTGCGGCCAGGCCGAGCTTGGGCTGAAGGTACCCGAAGCGGTTCCTGTACGGGATAAAAAAGCCCGCTGCCTGCGCGATATTATCGGTCAGCAGCAGGGTAAACGGGCACTGGAGATCGCCGCTGCCGGTAATCATAACGTGCTTTTCCTGGGGCCTCCCGGGACGGGGAAAACTATGCTGGCCTCCCGGCTGTGCGATCTGCTGCCGGAGATGAGTGAGCAGGAAGCGATGGAGACGGCCTCGGTGGCATCGCTTACTGAACAGGAGATCAACGAGCACAACTGGCTGCAGCGGCCGTTCCGGGCCCCGCACCATTCCAGCTCTATGGCGGCGCTGGTGGGCGGGGGCTCTATTCCCAGACCCGGTGAGATTTCACTGGCCCACAATGGCCTGCTGTTTCTCGATGAAATGCCGGAGTTTGAACGTAAGGTACTCGACTCACTGCGCGAGCCGCTGGAATCGGGCGAAATCATCATTTCCCGGGCAGCGGGCAAAACCCGTTTTCCTGCCCGTTTCCAGCTGGTGGGGGCGCTCAACCCCAGCCCGACCGGATATTACGAAGGCAGCCAGACCAGGGCTAATCCGCAGACGATTCTGCGCTATCTGGGCAGGCTTTCCGGACCGTTGCTTGACCGGTTTGATATGTCTCTGGAGATCCCGGCGCTGCCAAAAGGGACCCTGGCAGAAGGCGGAGAGCGGGGTGAGGCGACAGAAACCGTCAGGCAACGGGTGGCGTTTGCCCGTGAGCGTATGCTGGCACGCAGCGGCAAGGTGAATGCCCTGCTTGGCAGCAGAGAGCTGGAGAAAAGCTGCAGGCTGGAGCGGGCGGATGCGGAGTTTTTGGAGAGTGCCCTGCATCAGCTCGGCTTATCGGTCCGGGCTTATCACAGGATCATCAAGGTGGCGCGCACAATTGCCGATCTGGAAGGGGGCGGGGCGATCACCCGGCCCCACCTGGCCGAAGCGCTGGGCTACCGGGCGATGGACCGGCTGCTGCGCCAGCTCACCGCCCAGACGGTTTAGAACTTCCGGTTAACACCCGGTGAGCGACGCGCTCTTCTCTGTATTTAACGGTATTTTGGGTGTGCGATGTTACGGTAAAACACCGTACAAAATCGTTGACTTTGTGTTCAATGCGTACCAAACTTCAATTTGTACGGTTTTTAGCCGTACATTTTGAGTGTTGATTAATGGTTGTCTATACAAACCATTAAGTTGCAGATGTACCGATGGTTTTTTGGGGCATCTGCCAGTATTGCGTAAACCAGGAGTTTCCGACGCACGAAGCCGTGCTGGGAGTAAAAAATGAGTGCACTTAAAAAAGAGAGAGTTGAGTTCAGGTTGTCTGAAAGTGAGAAAAGCGCTTTAGAAGAGGCGGCGTTACTTTCTAATACTACAGTGAGTAAGTTTGTATCAGAAACAACCGTTGCGAAGGCCCGGGAAGTGATTAACGAGCACAAGAGGCTGCAGATAGAAGCCAGTCAGTGGGAGTCTGTGATGGACGCACTGGAAAATCCAGCAGAGCCAACTGACCTGATGCAGGAAATAATTGGAATGTCGCTGGAGGAATCTTGGACGGTAAAGACCAAAAACTAGAACTTGAGCGCTTTGATCCGGAAAAAGAGTATGACTTTTCACAGTTTGATTGTGGTGTCAGTTCGTTAAATGACTTCTTAACGAAAAGTATGGCTAAAGAGTACGCTAGAAGAATATCCATACCTCACCTTTGTGTGGTATCAGATGAAGAAGATGAAGGTCCCAGGAAAGTAGTGGGTTACTTCACCTTAGCCAGCAGCTCATTTGATAAAAAACATGTATCGAACAATGAAAGAAGGAAGTGTCTTTATAGATCAATGCCATGCATTTTGTTAAGCAAAATTGCGGTGTGCAGGTCTGTTCAGGGCCAGGGTTTAGGCAAATGGCTTCTTGGCCGGGCAATCCGCCAGGCATACCTGTCATCAAGAGATGTTGGTGTATATGCACTGTTTCTTCACGCACGTGAAGGACGAGGGGAGTTTTACATCAGGGCCGGTATGATTCGCTCGAAAGAGCAGCCAGACATGTTTATTTATCCCTTAAAGCAGTACGAAGAGGCTTTGAAAAAGAGACATCTCTCTGGCAAGTCTTAAATGTCTTCGTATGTACTATTGAGGATATCACCCGGCCGCACCTGGCCGAAGCGCTGGGTTACCGGGCGATGGACCGGCTGCTGCGCCAGCTCACCGCCCAGACAGTTTAGAAGCGCCAGTTGAAGCCGACAGAGCCGACCCGCTCCTTTTTCTCATAGAAACCGATATTGGAGCGGGTGTGGTTATAACCGGCAAAGGCGAGCAGTGACAGGTTGTCGATGCCCAGAAGTTTCTGGTACTCGTAGGCCAGGAAAGCGCGGTACATATCATCGCTGCGTTTGATATCGTCAAACTGAGGATTGCCTTCCACAAAGCTCTGGTTCATGTAGCCAAGGGTCACAGCAAACTGGTGATGGCCCAGAAACAGCAATCCGGTCAGCTCGCCGCCAAGGCCGGTATTGCTCATCGCTTCGCCTTTGGCGTCTGTTTTGACGTATTTCAGCGCCGGGTAGAGCATAAAGTTGCGTGCGAATGGCACCATCATATCCAGCTTGGAGTAGTAAACCTGTTTGTCCCGCTTCAGCAGTTCTGCCTCTGCGCTGGTCAGGGATGAGCCCGAGTTTTCATCGTCGATTTTACTGTCACCATAAGCCAGATCAAGGCTGAAGAGGGAACCGCCGATTTTTTTCAGCTGCATCCGGTAAGCGGTGCCTTTCTCATCGGTGGTGCTGCGGCTGGTATTGGTCAGGTACGGGTCCTGCCACACTTCACCGGCCAGTACGGTTGGCAGAACGGACAGGGCGACTCTGCCACCGTTATCAAACCGGTACTGGTAACCTGCTTCAACGGCGACGGTACCAACCGCGATATCAGCCCTGGATGTACCGGCAAACAGCTGGTGGGCACCAAAAGTGTACTGAATATTGCCGAGCGGGAACACTGCAGCGCCGCTGACCTGCTGCTGTTCGTTTTCGCTGCGAACAGAGGATGCACTGGTGTTTAAGTTGGAGCGGGTGTCGTAAAATATTGAGTTGACCGCCAGCTCTCCGCTCAGGCCCTGGACAGGACCACGGGGGGCAGCGGTTGCGACAGCAGAAACGGCAGCCGTCAGGCCGGCAATGATGGTGATAAATCCTTTTTCACACAATTTCATAGCGCATCCTTATCGCAGATTTGAACCAGACCAGTATAGTCTGAAAGATGTTTCAAAGGCGAGAATTGATGCCGTGAATAAACTGAACAACTCAGACCATTCATAAAAGGGATTACAAGCCCCGGGCGGGCTTGTACAATAATACACCGTTTTATATATAGTCTTGTTTATCCGGTAATTTTTACAGAGTTATGTTTGCTTATCCTCTTCTGATCATTAACGTTTTTCTGGTTATCTTTAACTCTGCGCTCTGCTCGGTGCCTATCGTGATCCTGGCGCTGTTTAAGCTGCTTCTGCCGTTTGCACCGGTGCAGCATCAGATCTCCCGGATGGCGAACTGGTTTATGTGGCTGTGGGCGACGCTGAATACCTGGGTGCTGCGGGCCTCTAACCGGGTCGAGTGGAACATCGAAGGTGGTGAGTCGCTGAAAAAAGACGGCTGGTACCTGATGATCAGTAACCACCTGAGCTGGACCGATATCGTGGTGCTGTGCACCGTGTTTAAAGACCGTATCCCGATGCCCAAGTTTTTCCTTAAGCAGTCGCTGCTGTATGTCCCGTTTGTCGGTATGGCCTGCTGGGCGCTGGATATGCCGTTTATGCGCCGGTATTCGCGTGAGTACCTGATCCGCAATCCGCACAAGCGCGGTAAGGACCTGGAAACCACCCGCCGCTCGTGTGAGAAGTTCCGCCATATCCCGACAACAGTGGTGAACTATGTGGAAGGCACCCGTTTTACCACAGAGAAGCACGCCAAATCCCGTGCTCAGTATCAGCATCTGTTGTCCCCTAAGTCCGGCGGTATTGCCTACACCCTGGCGGCGATGGGTGAGCAGTTTGATTCGATAGTGGATGTGACCCTGGCCTACCCGGATAACCGTGAGAAGCCGTTCAAAGATATTCTGATGGGAAGAATGACCCGGATTGAAGTCCATATCCGCACCATCGAAATGAGCGAAGAGGTGCAGGGGGATTACTTCAATGACAAGCCCTACAAGCGTCAGTTCCAGCACTGGCTGGGTGAGGTATGGCAGCAAAAAGACCTGCTGCTGGCTAAAATTTACAAATAAGCAAAGTAAAACAGGGAGCCACCGGCTCCCTGTTTTGCATTTGAAGGTATTGCTTCAGTGCGTTACTTCTTCAGCAGGTAGTGCACCAGTGCGAAGTACTCTTCTGCTGATTTGGCCTGAACCAGGTACTTGTTGTTCACTATGGTTGCCGGTACACCGCGCAGGCCGAAATCTGAGAACTGTTTGTCAAAACGGCGCACCATGGAGTCGACCATAAAGCTGTTGAACACGCCGTCATACTTGCCGCCGTCGATACCGTGGTCAACAAACAGCTGACGCAGCTCCTGGTTGTTACGTGGCGGGTTACGCTGGTCCTGAATGCGTTCGAACAGCACCGGTACCATCTTGTCTTCCACTTTCAGCATCAGCATGGTCGCGTATGCTTTGCTCAGTGACGGGCCCATTTCGCCGCCCATAAAAGAGACGTGCGCTTTCTCGAACTTCACGTTTGATGGCAGCTGGGTTTTAAGCTGCTTAACCAGTGGCTCGTATGAATAACAGTGTGGGCAGTAGAAAGAGAAAAACTCGGTTACCATTGGGGTGGCGGATTTCTGGCTGTCCAGCACCTGGTAGTTTTCTCCTTCGGTAAAATTGGCTGCCTGAGCGCCCAGGCTTACCGCCAGAGTCGCAAACAGTGCGATCAGTTTTTTCATTTTATTATTCTCCTCGAATGTCTCTGGTTACCACTGCGGACTGAGGCAAAGTGGTGCTTCCTGCAGGGCGGCTATCTGCTCTTTGAATGCCAGTACCTGACCTTCCCAGTATTTGGCATCCGCAAACCACGGGAAGGCGACCGGAAAGGCCGGATCATCCCAGCGTTTAGCCAGCCACGCCATGTAATGTACCATTCTCAGACCGCGCAGGGGCTCGATTAGTTTCAATTCTGCGCTGTTGAAATCACAAAATTCCTCATAGGCTTCCAGAATCGTATCCAGCTGAGCCAGTTTGTCGTGGCGTTCACCGCTCAGCAGCATCCAGATATCCTGTACTGCCGGGCCATTACGTGCGTCATCCAGGTCGACAAACATAGGTCCGTCACGCCACAGAATGTTGCCCGGGTGGCAGTCGCCGTGCAGCCGGATGATGTTTTGCTTCGCCGGCCACTGCTGTTCGATGGCACCGATCAGCAGGTCCAGGTCGTTAAAGAAGGCATTCTCCAGGTGCATTGGCAGCATGGTGCTGTTTTGCAGCAGGCGGCGCGGCGCGTGCAGGTACTCTTCTGTTTCCATGGTTGGCCGGTGTTTAAAAGTGCGCTGCTGGCCCACTTTGTGGATCCGGCCGAGGAAGCGGCCAACGCCTTCTAGCTGGTCAAAGTTATCCACTTCAAACTGACGCCCGCCCACGCTGGCGAACAGGGCAAACAGATAGCCCTGGTACTGGTGCAGGGTGGCGCCGTTAATACGCAGCGGCGGCGCAACAGGAATTTCCTGGTCGATCAGCTCAAGGGCAAAATCGTGCTCTTCCTGGATCTGCTCCCGGCTCCAGCGCTCCGGACGATAGAACTTCACCACATAGCGCTGACGCTCTTCATCGGTGAACTGGTAAACGCGGTTTTCGTAGCTGTTGAGGGGCAGAAAGCCGGACTCAGCGCGGATGCCGATGCTCTCAAGGGCATACCACATAAAATCCGGGGTCAGGGTGGAAAAATGAAAAGCTTGGTCAGACATGCAACTTAAAAGGGCTCATTGCTGAGCCCTTTCCATTCAGAGTTGGTTGATGAAGCGGCTTTCCACTTCAAGGGTAAACTGGTCACTGCCCCTGAGTATAAACCGAATTTTTGTTACCGGGGAGCTGAGATTATCCGGTTCCACCCCAAGGGTCATCGGCAGGCTGAGTACTTCACCGGGCTGTACCTGGGCCTGTTGCGGTCCGTACCAGGTTACCCCGCTCAGACCGGTTACCGACAGGGTATAGGTCTGCGGCTGCTGGGTTTTATTAATCAGCTTGAGCGTGTAGGTGTTTTCAATTTGCCCTGAGCTGTTGACCTTGTAGAGCTGGTTACGGTCACGCAGTACACTCATGCCAGCCGGTTCAACGCTGGCCAGCTGGAACAGAAACAGGCCCAGCATCGCCAGCAGGACAGCGCCGTAGCCGAGCAGTTTGGGCCGCATCACTTTGGTGTGTTGACCGGAGAGGCGGTGTTCAGTGGTGTAGCTGATCAGGTTTTTCTGATAGCCCATCCGTTCCATGGTGGTGTTACATACATCGATACAGGCACCGCAGTTGATGCATTCGTACTGCAGGCCGTCACGGATATCGATACCGGTCGGGCAGACCTGAACGCACAGGTCACAGTCGATACAGTCACCCAGTTCCATTTTCGCCGGGTCGGCTTTACGTGAACGTGGGCCGCGCTGCTCACCCCGGGCGGTATCGTAGCCGACGATATAGGTGTCTTTATCAAACATCGCCGACTGGAAGCGGGCATAAGGACACATGTGGATACAGACGATAGAGCGCATCCAGCCTGCGTTGGCATAGGTACAGAAAGTGAAAAACAGCACCCAGAAACCAGGCCAGAAACCGGTGTTAAAGGTGAAGGTATCAACCACCAGCTCTCTGACCGGAATAAAGTAGCCGACAAAGGTCAGCCCGGTCAGCAGTGAAATGGCCAGCCAGGCGAGGTGTTTAAGCGCTTTTCTTCCCGCAAGTTTGGCACTGAGCGGCCCGGAGTCCTGCTTGCGCCTTTTGTTGGCCGGGCCTTCGAGCTTCTCTTCAAACCAGACAAACATAAAGGTCCATACGGTTTGCGGACACAGATAACCACACCAGATCCGTCCAAGAAAGGTGGTGATAAAGAACAGCGCGAAGGCGGCGATCATAAACAGCAGTGCCAGCAGGGTCAGGTCCTGCGGATACAGCGTGGTGCCGAAGAAGTTAAACTGCTGGTGGCCGATATCGAGCAGAATCGCCTGGCGGTCACCATAAGGGATCCAGGGAGCCAGGCCAAACAGGCCGAGCAGAAACCAGCTGCCGTAGCGGCGCAGCTTCTGAAAGGTGCCTTTGCTCTCCCGGATATAGATTCGGTTACCGGGATTAAAACGGTCTTTTTTACCTTTGTGGGTTTTGGGGTTAAACGTCCCGGGTGTGACGTCTTTGACAGGGATCTTGTCCTGACTCATGCTGCTAATCCTTTTGGCGGCTTTCTGTTTTGGTGATTCAGGCTGACATTGCCACCGGGTAAGTATATAGCAGGTAACAATTTAATTTCTTTGATGCTGCCAGAGTTTGGCGAAATTGTTACGCGAAGGTATAAAAAAAGCGGCCAGTGATCTGGCCGCTTTGTCTGGTTCGGGTGGGATTATTTGATGATCCCACGCGCTTTAAGCAGCGCCGTTTTGAAGTCGTCTTCCTGATCTTTGGCCAGGCCCGGGATCATTTCATCTTTTTGGCTGTTACGCATCTTGAGGTGGTAGATCAGCACATCATCGGTCAGATCTTCCAGCTTGCCGTCATAACCGGCTTCGCCAGCCAGTTTGAGGATGAACTCAATCAGGTTCAGATCCGGGTCTTTTTGCCATTCTGGATGGATAAGCTCGATCAGCTCATTCACGCGGTGACATTTCATAACTTACTCCTGGGAAATATTTCTTTAATAATATTTTGATTTTATTGTGTGAGACTCTGAGTTGAGCAGTCAGAGTTATTGCTTGCTGGCTAAATTATCAAATAAGCGGGCAATAAAAAAGCGCAGTTTGAAGACCGCGCTTTTTAGTTATGCCGCTTTGATGGACTGGTCCTGGGCTGGGCTGGTCAGAGCTTTGCGTTGTACCAGAGACATCTGAGGCGCTGCTTTGTTAGCAACCGGAGCAGCGACAGTGCTGCAACGGCGGCGAGACGCGCTCGCACGATTGTAACTAAACCTGACAGTAGTTGGGCGCATATATCTACCTAACAGTCAGGCATTTCCATTGCCAATTTTCATGGCCTAATTATTTTTTGAGATGTCATCTCGTTTCTGGCTGCTGCCAATCCAATCCAAATAATTAGGGATCAGGACAGGGGACCTGCCCACGAAAAAAAGAATAACATTTAATCACTGTCCGGGCGAGTGAGTCTGCGCATTTTTTGTCGGTTTTTTCAGCAATTTCGACGGCGCTAAAACATTGCACAGGAATATTAAGGCAGATTAATATGGTCAGCAGGCAGACGGAGTTTTCACCGCTGAGATTTCAAAGGAGGGGTTATGTCTTTTTTTAAGAAAACGCTGGCCAGTTTTGGCATTGGCAGCGCCAGGGTCGATACCGTGCTGGCGCAGGAAGTCCTTAATCCCGGAGGGCAGCTGAAAGCCACGATCCATGTTTATGGTGGCGCAGCGGATCAGGAGATCGACAACATCGATCTTAAGCTGTGCTGTCAGTATGTTGAAGAAGTGGTGGTGGATCGTGATAACCACAGCAGCGGTGGCCGAAAGGAGCGCCAGAAACGCACTTATGTGCTTGATTCATGGAAACTGCCTTACGCTTTTACCATTGAGTCCGGTGCTCAGCGAGACTTTGAGGTGGAGCTGGATGTGCCGTGGAACACCCCGGTGACAATCGGCGATGCCAAAGTGTGGCTGGAAACCGGGCTGGACATCAAACTGGCGCTGGATCCTGCCGATAAAGATATTCTGACTGTGCGCCCGGATCCCCTGATGGACGGGATCTTCAGCGCGCTGGAAGAGCAGGGGCTGAGGATCCGTCAGGTTGAGTGTGAAGCGGCGGATGGCTTTGAACTGCCGTTTGTGCAGGAGTTTGAGTTTGTGCCGACCACCGGCCCGTATCACGGCGTGTGGCGTGAGCTGGAAATCGTTGCTTACCGCGATGAAGAGCACCTCAACCTCTGGTTTGAGATAGACAGGCAGAAGAAAGGCCTGTCCGGCCTGCTGGCGAGCTTCCTTGGCAGCGGTGAACTGAAACGCAGGCTGGCACTGCCACTGGGCCTGTCCGGTGAAGAGGCGGGTAAACAGGTGATTGACTACCTCAACCAGACCACCAATTTTAGCTGACACCTGTACGCTGAATATGACATACTGGAGTTCATACTCTAAAACCGGAGGCCAGTATGTCATCGCCTGCATCCTATACCCAAAAAGAAGAACTGTTTAACAGCCTGACCCACGCGCTGGGTATCGTGATGGGTATCGTTGGGCTGGTCCTGCTGCTGGTGAAATCCGTCGATCTGCACGCCGATACCATGACCATCACCAGCATGAGCATCTATGGTGCCAGCGTGATCGTACTGTTTCTGGCCTCGACCCTTTACCACGCCATTCCTCACCCCAAAGCCAAACGTTTTTTGAAAACCTTTGACCACTGTGCGATCTATCTGCTGATCGCCGGCAGCTATACCCCGTTTCTGCTGGTCAGCCTGCGCACGCCGCTGGCCTATGGACTGATGATAGTGATCTGGTCGATTGCGCTGGTGGGAATACTGCTCAAGGTGGCGTTTGTCTATCGCTTTAAGCGTTTATCCCTGCTGAGTTATCTGATGATGGGCTGGTTGTCCCTGATTGTGATTTATCAGCTGGCACTGAATCTGGATGTGGGCGGATTAACCTTGCTGGCCGCAGGCGGGATCATCTATTCGCTGGGTGTGGTGTTCTATGTGAATAAGCGCATCCCGTTTAACCATGCCATCTGGCATGGCTTTGTTCTGGCAGGATGCGCCTGTCATTTTCTGGCGGTGTACTACTTCGTGCTGCCGGTTTAACGGCGCCAGAAAGCCGGGAAGAGCAGCACCAGAATCGTCAGGATTTCCAGACGACCCATCAGCATACCGATACTCAGCAGCCATTTGGCGGCATCCGGCAGCGGGGCAAAGTTGCCGGTCGGGCCGATCACATCACCCATCCCGGGTCCCACGTTAGCCACCGCGGTCACTGAACCGGAAATACTGGTAACCGGATCCAGTCCCATCGCACTCAGCAGTCCGGCAATCACGATAATGGTGATAAAGAACGTCAGGGCAAATGCCACTACCGAGCGGACGATGTCATCGTTCACCGGGCGCTGATTGTACTTCTGTACAAAGATGCCTGACGGGTGAACCAGCTTAAGCATCTGCTTGTTAAGCAGGGTAAAGGCAATCTGGAAGCGGAATACCTTGATGCCCCCCGCGGTAGAACCGGAGCAGCCACCGGCCAGCATAATGAAGGCAAAGATCACCGTCGGCAGTGCGCCCCAGGCGGTAAAGTCTTCCAGGCCGTAACCCGTGGTGGTTACCACAGAGATAATGTTAAACAGCGAAACCCGCAGCGCATCGATAAAAGCGTAGCCGTTGTGGTAGGTCAGCCACAGCGCCACCACCAGACCCGTTACGCCCACCAGGTATGTGTAGCCCCTGATCTGGGCATCTTTCCACAGGTTACCGGGTTTGCGCTTTCTCAGCGCGGTGACAAACAGCAGGAACGGCATCCCGCCCAGGAACATAAACAGGGTGCCCACCCAGTGTGCGCCGTTGGAGAAGTGGTTCATCGAGCCATCGGAGGTGGAGTAGCCACCGGTGGAAAGGGTGGTAAACGCGTGGTTGATGGCGTCAAACAGGTTCATCCCGGTCAGCATATAGCCGATGATGCACAGCAGGGTCAGGGTCAGATAGACGTTGACGATGTTGGTCGCGACGTTTTTCATCCGTGGCGAGCTTTTATCAGACCAGTCGGAAGACTCGGTCTGGAACAGGCGCATACCACCAACGTTAAGCATCGGCAGAATGGCTACCCCCATCACGATAAAGCCGATCCCGCCCAGCCACTGCAGAATGGAGCGCCACAGCAGAATGCTCGGGGCCATGTCATCCAGCCCGCTCAGCACCGTCGAGCCAGTGGTGGTAATACCAGACATGGTCTCAAAGTAGGCGTCAGTAAAGCTGATGTGGTTGATAAACACAAACGGCAGCGCGGCAAAGGCGCTGGCGATGGTCCACACCAGTGAGGTGATCAGGAACATATCCCGCACCCCGAGGCGGAACTCAGCCGTACGGCCGATACTCAGGCAGACAAAGGCCACGCTGTGCAGGATGATGACCGATTTACCGAATTCCAGAAAACCGGAGGTCCCGGTGAAGAAGGCCACCAGGGTTGGCACGTACATAAACAGTGCCAGTTTGGATAAAACTAACCCAATGACAAACAAGATCGGACGAAAATTCACCATGCTGTTTACCACCACGCAATATTGCAACTGACCCCGCCAGGGCGGGGCGGGGTTGGTTATTAAAGGAAGAAAGGACTCGGCTGGAACAGGCGTTCCACGTCAGGCACGTATTTTTTGTCGACCAGGAACATCACCACGTGGTCATCCTGCTCGATAACGGTGCGGTCATGGGCGATCAGCACCTCTTCGCCACGTACGATGGCACCAATGGTGGTGCCCGGTGGCAGTTTAATGTCTCCGACCGCACGGCCAACCACTTTGGAGGTGGTTTCATCGCCGTGGGCAATCGCTTCGATTGCTTCTGCTGCGCCGCGGCGCAGTGAGGAGACGTTAACGATGTCTGCCCGGCGGACGTGGGTCAGCAGTGCAGAGATGGTTGCCTGCTGAGGAGAGATAGCCACGTCAATTACTCCGCCCTGAACCAGGTCAACGTACGCGCCGCGCTGGATAAGCACCATGGCTTTCTTGGCACCCATACGCTTAGCCAGCATCGCCGACATGATGTTGGTTTCATCTTCGTTGGTGAGGGCGATAAACACATCTACCTGGTCGATGTTCTCTTCCATCAGCAGCTCCTGATCGGCTGCATCACCACAGAAGACGATGGTGTTTTCCAGCTCTTCAGACAGCTTTTCAGCCCGTTCGATGCTGCGTTCGATCAGTTTAACGCTGTACTGGCTCTCCAGTCGTTTGGCCAGACCGGCACCGATGTTACCACCACCGACGATCATGATACGGCGGTATGGTTTTTCCAGTCTCTGCAGTTCACTCATCACCGAGCGGATATGATTGCTGGCCGCGACGAAGAAGACCTCATCATCGGCTTCGATAATGGTGGTGCCCTGCGGACGGATAGGACGGCCCTGACGGAAAATCGCGGCAACCCGGGTATCGATATGCGGCATGTGTTCGCGCAGTGTCGACAGGGCGTTACCGACCAGCGGACCACCGTAGTAGGCTTTTACCGCTACCAGGCTGACCTTCTGCTCGGCAAAGCTCACTACCTGCAGCGCGCCTGGGTACTGGATCAGGCGTTCGATGTAGCTGGTCACCAGCTCTTCAGGGGCGATCAGGTGATCGACCGGGACAGCGCCGGACTGAAACAGCTCTTCTTTGTGCGCCAGGTACTCGTGAGAGCGGATACGGGCGATCCGGTTTGGCGTGTTGAACAGGGTGAACGCGACCTGGCAGGCCGCCATATTGGTTTCGTCGGCGTTGGTTACCGCAACCAGCATGTCGGCATCCTGCGCACCGGCTTCCTGAAGGGTATCCGGGTGGCTGGCATAGCCATTGACGACCCGCAGGTCGTATTTGTCCTGCAGTTCGCGCAGGCGGTCACTGTCGCGGTCGACAACGGTAATGTCGTTGTTTTCACCGACCAGGTTTTCAGCCAGTGTGCCGCCCACCTGGCCGGCACCCAATATGATGATTTTCATCGTTCACCTGTTTGTTCAGTTAGCTCTGTATGCTTAGTTCTGCTTGCGCAGCTCAGCGTAGTAGAAGCCATCCATATCTTCTTCACCCGGCAGGATCTGACGGCCTGGGTTGTCGCGCTCTGAGCCGAGCAGCTCAGCATTTGCAGTGCGCTCAAGGAAAGCTTTTACCTGCTCAGCGTTTTCCTGCGGCGTGACGGAGCAGGTCGCGTAGACCAGGGTACCGCCAGGCTTGAGTTCACGCCACATGGCATCCAATATTTCACTCTGCAGTGCGGCCAGGGCATCAATATCGTCCCGGCGGCGCAGCCATTTGATGTCCGGGTGACGGCGGATAACACCGGTCGCCGAACATGGCGCATCAAGCAGGATACGGTCAAACTGACCACCCTGCCACCACTGGCCAGGTTCACGCGCATCGCCACAGATCACTTCGGCTTTCAGATTCAGACGCTGCAGGTTGTCGTGTACCCGCTTCAGGCGGCTGTCGTCACAGTCAATCGCGACGACTTCAGCTTGGTTGTTGGTGCGCTCAAGAACATGCGCGGTCTTACCGCCAGGCGCAGCGCAGCAGTCCAGGATCAGCTCGCCCGGCTGCGGTTTCAGGTATTCCACTGACAGCTGAGCCGCCGCATCCTGAACCGATACCCAGCCTTTATCAAAGCCAGGCAGGGAGTGTACATCCACCGGAGCGGCCAACTTTAGCCCATCTGCCGCCTGGGAGTGCGCCAGGCTATCAATGTTTTCATTTTTGAGCAGAGCCTGATACGCATCGCGGTCGTGGTGCTGGCTGTTTACCCGCAGCCACATTGGCGCTTTACGGTTGTTGGCTTCCACCACAGACTCCCACTGCTCAGGGTAGGCCTCTTTCAGCAGCTTCAGCAGCCAGCCCGGGTGTCCGTATTTACCGGCGTCATGAGACACCGCCTGCTCGTCGAGTTGTTCTTGGTTGCGCTGATAGTTACGCAGCACTGCGTTAATCAGGCCGCGCAGACGCGGGCCTTTGAGCGCTTTGGTGCCTTCAACGGTTTCGCCCACCGCGGCGTGAGCCGGGATGCGCATAAAGCTGAGCTGGTAGATGCCCACCAGGATCAGGTGGTGGAACACACGCTGCTTGCCGCGCAGCGGTTTGTCCATCAGTTCACCGGCGATCGACTCCAGACGCGGCAGGTAGCGCAGGGCGCCGTAGCAGATCTCCTGCAGCAGCGCGTGGTCACGCGGTTTGATTTGTTGCTGGGCTGCAGGCAGGGCGTTAGACAGGGACTGACCCTGGTCTACCACCTGGAACAGCACTTTGGCGGCTGCGGCACGAACGTTCATCACTTATCCTGTTTTAGCGGAAGCTGGCTGCCGGCTTCGAACCAGTCAGCGCGTGAGTTAAGAATATCCTGTACCGGCATGGCTTTCTTGCCAGGCACCTGAAGCTGTTCCAGCACCAGGGTGCCTTTGCCGGTCGCCACATAAATACCGGTTTTGTCAGCGCGGACGATGGTACCGGCTGCAGCGTCAGAGTCTGCTTCCACACGGCTCTGCCACACTTTGACGTTCTGCCCGGCCACTTCGAAGAAGCTCATCGGCCACGGATTAAACGCGCGTACGCAGCGTTCGATGTGCTCTGCTTCGTCCTGCCAGTCGATCAGCGCTTCGTCTTTGCTCAGCTTTTTGGCGTAGTTGGCCAGTTCATCGTCCTGCTTCTCTGCAACGGCTTTGCCGGATGCGATATCGGCCAGGCACTCAACCAGTGCTTCCGGGCCCAGCTCTGCCAGCTTGTCGTACATGCTGGCACTGGTGTCAGTTGCTTCGATTGGGGTGGTGGCGATCTTAAGCATGTCACCGGTATCCAGACCAATGTCCATCTGCATAATGGTTACGCCCGTTTCTGCATCACCAGCCCAGATAGAGCGCTGGATCGGCGCAGCACCACGCCAGCGTGGCAGGATTGAACCGTGTACGTTGATACAGCCAAGACGCGGGGTATCGAGTACCGCCTGAGGCAGCAGCATGCCGTAAGCCACTACTACCATGATGTCGGCGTTCAGCTCAGCCAGTTCTTTCTGAGCCTCTTCGGTTTTCAGGCTCTCTGGCTGGAAAACAGGAATGCTGTGCTCCAGCGCCAGCTCTTTTACCGGGCTGGCGGTGAGTTTTTTGCCGCGGCCTGCCGGACGATCCGGGTTAGTGTAGGCGGCGATTACTTCGTGCTCCGAAGACAACAACGCCGCCATATGGCGGGCGGCGAAGTCCGGAGTACCTGCAAAGACAATGCGTAATGACTGGCTCAAGGTAACCTCGTTTTTATTGGTTCTTTTCGTTGAAGCGTTTGATTTTTTCCAGCTTCTCTTTGATGCGCTTGCGCTTCAGCGGAGACAGGTAGTCAACGAACAGCTTGCCTTCCAGGTGGTCAAGCTCATGCTGAACACAGATAGCCAGCAGGTCGTCGGCTTCAAAGCTGTACTCTTCACCGTCGCGGTTCAGTGCTTTCACTGATACTTCGTGTGCGCGTGGCACCAGCGCGCGGGCGCCAGGTACAGACAGGCAGCCTTCTTCGATGCCGTCTTCACCACGTTTTTCGGTGATCTCCGGGTTGATCAGAACCATAGGTTCATCACGGGTCTCAGAGATGTCGATTACCACGATACGCTGGTGAATATCTACCTGGGTTGCCGCCAGGCCGATACCTTCTTCGGCGTACATGGTTTCCAGCATGTCATCGACAATGGTTTGGATTTCCGGGGTGATTTTTTCGACCGGTTTCGCAACGGTACGCAGGC
The DNA here is from genome assembly GCF_056726165.1 of Vibrio sp. 9-16B-A1. Taxonomy (NCBI): domain Bacteria; kingdom Pseudomonadati; phylum Pseudomonadota; class Gammaproteobacteria; order Vibrionales; family Vibrionaceae; genus Vibrio; species Vibrio sp. 9-16B-A1. The sequence continues at coordinate 8,964 of NZ_JBSDZD010000019.1, read as the reverse complement.
GCTCATCCGGGAAAGTTAATACTTGTAATACAGACATATACACTCTAAATGTTGAACTGTGCCGAACTGGCTTTAAGCTGATTGGCTCAATTCTAGACATTTTACACCCCAAATGACAGCATTCTCGGGCAATCTCATGGTCTGGAGCGGTGTAATGACAAGGAATTTGAGCAAAGTAAGCCGGCTGATTGGAGTCAGTTTAGCATGCCTGGGTGGATTTGGTATTGCGTGGGCGGGAGACGTGCCGGTCAGGAGCAGCGCTCCCTCTGTTTATACGGTAGTTAAAGGTGACACCCTGTGGGATATCTCAGGCCTTTACCTTGAATCACCCTGGCGCTGGCCCGAACTGTGGGAAGCCAACCCGGAAATCCTCAATCCTCATCTTATCTATCCCGGTGACCGTATTCTGCTGAGCTGGCGTGACGGCAAACCCACCCTGCATCTGGAGCGCGCCGGCAGTAACCCGTCTGCACTGACCACTGTTGACCCCTCCCGATGGAAACAGCTGCTTAATCAGGACCTGCTGATGAACAGGGCTGAGCTTGCTTCCATTCCCCGGGTTATTGAACCGCTGGACGGGCGCCACTTCTATTCCGGTGATCAGCCGGTCAGGGTGAAGGGTATGTTGTCTGATCAGCTGTGGGGCATCTATCGTCAGGGACAGGCTTTTGAGCGCGAAAGTGATGAACAGCAGGTGGTGGTACTTAAACTGGTGGCCCGGGCCAGTGTCAGTGAGCTGAATAAGAGCGGCACCCTGCTTGAACTGAAGGCTGCGCGGCAGGAAGTTCGCCCCGGAGACCTGCTGTTACCTTTGGATAAAGCGCCTCAGGACTATCAGGCCAGCTTTACCCCACAACCGGCCGCAGCAAAGAGTATGGCCCGTCTGCTGGCTAACCTGAGTGAAACCCGCTACAGCCAGTCCGGCGATGTGGTAGTGATCGACCAGGGCGCTGAGGATGGTATCGCCCAGGGGCAGGTGTTTGCGGTGCGTGACAAAGCCAGTAACGGTCAGGCGCACTACCCGCAATTGGGTGAAGTGATGGTGCTGAGAGCCTACGGGCATTTCAGTCTGGCTCAGGTCACCCGGGCTCAGGCACCGATCAGTACCGGCTCAGTGCTGACCGCACCTGAATCAGCAGAAAAATGAGCATTGACCGGCTTGGCGCCTGGCTGAGGCTCAGCCAGGTTAAAGGGCTTGGTCCGGTAAAAATCGCCCGTCTGGCTGGCCGTTATGGCATGCATACCGTCGCCGGTGCGGGTCTTACCCAGCTTTGTTCTATGGGGTTGTCTGAGGACCAGGCCCGTCAGGCGCTCGACCATGACAGTATCAGCGACTCACTTCGCTGGCTCGAACAAAGCGATACTCATCATATTATTACCTCCGATGACGAACGTTATCCGCCTCTGCTGCGTGAAGTTCCTGCCGCGCCGCCGGTGTTGTATGTCAAAGGCGAACCGGCGGTACTGAGCCAGCCCCAGATCGCGCTGGTGGGCAGCCGCCATGCCACGCCGGATGGCCTGCAAAATGCGTTCACTTTTTCCCGTGACCTGGCTGGCCGCGGGCTGACCATCACCAGTGGTCTGGCGCTCGGGGTCGACGGACGTGCCCACCGCGGCGCACTGGAAGCGGGCGGGTTTACTGTCGGCGTGCTCGGCTGTGGTCTGGGGCGGGTCTATCCGGCCAGGCACAAATCGCTGGCAGACCAGGTTTCCGCCAGCGGCGCACTGGTTTCTGAGCTGCCACCTTCCACGCCACCCAAAGCCACCTTCTTTCCCCGCCGTAACCGGATCATCAGTGGTCTCTCTGCCGGGGTGCTGGTGGTGGAGGCTGCCGAGAAGAGCGGCTCGCTGATCACCGCCCGTTTTGCCCTTGAACAGGGGCGGGAGGTATTTGCCCTGCCCGGCCCGCTCCATTCCCCCCAGAGCCGGGGCAGTAACCGGCTTATCCGTGAAGGCGCAACCCTGGTTCAGTCCAGCCGGCAGATCCTCGATGAGGTCGAATCCCTGCTGACATGGTCAATATCCCAACAGACATCTATATTTGAATCAGAAGCTGAGCCGGAACAATTGCCATTTCCACAACTTCTGGCTAACGTAGGTTTTGAGGCAACGCCTGTTGATATTCTTGCTCAGCGCACCCATATACCTGTGCATGAAGTCATGACGCAACTCCTCGAGCTTGAGCTCGCAGGGCATGTTGTTGCAGTACCTGGTGGCTATATTCGAAAGGGGAGGGGCTAGCTATGATGGATATTCTTATGTATCTGTTTGAAACCTATATCCATAGCGATGCAGAGTTGATGGTAAATCAGGACGAGCTGGAAGACGAACTCAAACGTGCCGGCTTTCATCAGGACGAGATCTACAAAGCTCTGAATTGGTTAGAAGAACTGGCCGCGTTGCAGCAGACGGATGCCACATCCGCGATTGCGACCAGCGCCGCGACCTCAACCCGTATTTATACAGAGAAAGAGTGCCTGCGTATCGACGTGGAGTGCCGGGGCTTTTTGATGTTCCTGGAGCAGATCAATTTGCTCACCACAGATACCCGTGAGATGGTGATTGACCGGGTAATGGGGCTGGAGACTCAGGATTTCCAGCTGGATGACCTGAAGTGGATCGTGTTGTTGGTGCTGTTTAATGTACCGGGCAACGAAAATGCGTACACCCAGATGGAAGAGCTGCTGTACACCACAGAAACCGGAGTGTTGCACTAATTGAGCGGCAAGATTGACCACAGCCTTTTTTCAGCTCACGAGCATGCGCTTGAGCAGCGGGACTGCCCGCAGTGCAGTGGGAAGCTGGTTCTGAAACACGGTAAACACGGCCCGTTTCTGGGCTGTGACCACTATCCTGAATGCGACTATATCCGTCCCCTGCATCAGAATGATGGCCATATCATCAAAGCACTGGGTGTGGCCTGTCCTGAATGTGGTCAGGAGCTGGTGCTGCGCCAGGGGCGCTACGGCATGTTTATCGGCTGCAGCGGCTTTCCTGAGTGTCACCATATTGAGTCGATGGATAAGCCGGAGCCTGAGCAGGAGAGCAACCATGTTGCCTGCCCTGAATGTGGCAAAGGCCAGCTGGTGGAACGTAAATCCCGCTATGGCAAAACCTTTTACGCCTGTGATCAGTACCCTAAGTGTAAGTTTGCCCTCAATGCAAAGCCGGTTCGCGGCCGCTGTGAAGAGTGTGGCTATATGCTGCTGATGGAAAAGAAAACCGCGGGCGGGTTAAAAGTGGTGTGTGCCAGCCGCAAGTGCCAGCATCCCCAGTCGGGACAATAAGTATTAAAGAGTATTAAAAAAGGCGCCTGATTGAAGGGCGCCTTTTTAGTCTGTGTGTGCTGTCAGCGTGGCAGGGCAGGGAATGCCACCGGGTCAAGGATTTGTCCCAGCTTAACCAGCTCCTGCTCCAGCTGCTGCTGGCTGTCAGCGCAGACATTGATGTGACCCATCTTACGGCCCGGACGCTTCTCTTTGCCATACCAGTGAACATGACAGCTCTGCATCGTCATCACTTCTGCCGGCAGCTGATCTTCGCCCAGAATGTTCACCATGCAGGTCGGACGCAGCAGGCGGGTATCGCCCAGAGGCAGACCGCACACCGCACGCAGGTGGTTTTCAAACTGACATACCGCCGCACCCTGCTGGCTCCAGTGGCCGGAGTTGTGTACCCGCGGTGCAATTTCGTTGACCAACAGGTCGCCTTTCACATCGAAAAACTCCAGCGCCAGCACGCCCGCGTAATCCAGGCTTTCGGCAACCGCAGTAAACATCTGCTTCGCCTGCTCCTGCAGGGCTGGTTCTTCAATCGCAGTCGACAGGCTCAGTACGCCGTTGGTGTGGACGTTTTCTGCCAGCGGGTAAACTGCCACTTCGCCATTTTTGCCACGGGCACCAACCAGCGATACTTCACGGCAGAATGGCACAAACTCTTCGGCTACGATCGCCTGAGTTGGTGTGGCAGCAATGCACTCTGCCATCTCCGGCCAGATTGCATCAGCGTCTGCTGCATCTTTCAGCCGCCACTGACCTTTGCCGTCATAGCCGCCCAGCGCGCTTTTCAGCACCATAGGAACGCCGACTTTTTCAATCGCATGGTCAAAGTCTTCGCGGGTTTCGATCACCGCGTATTTGGCATTGCGTACACCGGCGTTATCCAGCAGTGCTTTTTCAATCCGGCGGTCACCGCCGGCTTTGATGGCGTCTGTGGTTGGCAGGAACTTACCGCTCTGCTCACATACGTCGAGTACCGGATGGGGAATGTGCTCAAATTCAGCGGTGATCACGTCAGCGCTGTCGATGGCGCTCTGAAGACCGTGACTGATCACCTGCTGAGTCAGCGGGTGGACAATGTTTTCACTGCCCACATCAAACGCTGAGACAGAGATGTTGAGTGGTGCGCCTGCAAGCGACATCATGCGGGCAAGCTGACCCGCGCCAAGTACCAGCACTTGCATGGTTATCAGTCCTCTGCCGGGTTTGGGTTGGCCAGAACGGTTTCGGTTTGCTCGTTGCGGAACGCTTCTACCTTCGCCATGACCGCTTCATCAGAAGTACCGATGATCTGCGCCGCCAGGATACCCGCGTTGGCTGCACCCGCTTCACCGATGGCCAGAGTACCTACCGCGATACCTTTTGGCATCTGTACGATAGAGAGCAGGGAATCCATACCTTTCAGCGCGCGGGACTGAACCGGCACACCCAGTACAGGGACGCTGGTGAAAGCGGCTGCCATACCAGGCAGGTGAGCTGCACCACCGGCACCGGCGATGATCACTTTAATGCCACGCTCTTTGGCGCTGTTAGCGTAGTCGGCCAGAAGTTGTGGGGTGCGGTGAGCAGAAACAACTTTTGTTTCATATTCCACGCCAAACTGATCCAGCATATCTGCTGCAAGTTTCATGGTTGGCCAGTCTGATTTCGAACCCATGATGATACCGACTTTCATCTCAAACTCCTTCAAGCGTTTAAATTGGGTGAGGTGATATTTTGCGCGCATTATACGGGGATTTCCTGGTAAGGAAAACGTTTGCGTCATCAATGAAGGTGTTTTCGATACATTTTATAAATAAATAGCTTTGGGCAGCACCAGAATTAGTTTGTACACTTTGGCTAAACAGTCAGATTACAGGAACAGAGACGTGGAGAATTTTGACGCAGCGTTGCAGGCGCTGAAACAGGGTGAAGTCATTGCTTACCCAACCGAAGGGGTGTTTGGGGTGGGTTGCGATCCTGACTCTCCGGCCGCCGTAGAGAAGCTGTTGGATGTGAAACAGCGCCCGGTGGAAAAAGGGCTGATCCTGATCGCCGGTGATTATCAGCAGCTGCTGCCTTATATCGATGAGAGTCAGCTGACCGCGACTCAGCTGGAGACGGTGCAGGCCAGCTGGCCGGGCCCGGTGACCTGGATTATGCCGGCAAGCGAGAGGGTATCCCGCTGGGTATCGGGTCAGTTTGATACCATCGCTGTCCGGGTGACTGACCACCCGCTGGTGCAGGAGATTTGTGCGGCATTTGGTAAGCCGATCACCTCAACCAGCGCGAACCTGACCGGTCAGCCACCGTGCATGAACAATGACGAAGTGAGACAGCAACTGGGCCACACCGGAGTGGTACTGCTGGAAGGAGAAACCGGCGGACGTGATAAGCCGAGTGAAATCCGTGATGCCAAAACCGGCCAGGTGCTGCGTCAGGGCTAGCATCCCGGGCTGAAAAGACTTAAAAAGGATGGAAACGATAAATAATAAGGAAAAGTCATGTCAGCCATAGATAAAGAGTCGGTAAAGCAGTATTTGCTCCGGCTGCAGGATCAGATTTGTCATCAGCTTGAACAGGCCGACGGCCGGGCAGTTTTTGCGGAAGATGCCTGGCAGAGGGAGCCGGGAGAGCGCCTGAGTGGCGGAGGCCGCACCCGGGTCATGAAAGACGGTGATGTCTTCGAACAGGGTGGGGTGAACTTCTCCCACGTACAGGGAAAGGAGATGCCTGCTTCTGCAACGGCTCACCGCCCGGAACTGGCCGGACGCAGGTTTGAAGCCATGGGGGTCTCTCTGGTGATGCACCCCAAAAATCCCTATGTGCCTACTTCCCACGCCAATGTGCGCTTTTTTATTGCAGAAAAAGAGGGAGAAGAGCCGATCTGGTGGTTTGGCGGCGGATTCGACCTGACCCCCTTCTACCCGTTTGAGCAGGATTGCCAGCACTGGCACGATACGGCCCGTCAGCTGTGTATGCCATTTGGAGAAGAGGTTTACCCGGAACACAAAGCCTGGTGTGACCGCTACTTCTATCTCCCGCACAGGGAAGAGACCCGCGGTGTGGGCGGCCTCTTCTTTGATGATCTCAACCAGTGGGGCTTTGAGCGCTGTTTTGACTATATAAAAGCGGTGGGTGAGGGATACACCCGGGCTTACATACCGATCGTAGAGCGGCGTAAAGATACCGCTTATGGTGAGCGTCAGCGTGAGTTTCAGCTCTATCGCCGCGGACGTTATGTCGAGTTTAATCTGGTGCTGGACAGGGGCACCCTGTTTGGCCTGCAGACCGGCGGCCGAACCGAATCGATTCTGATGTCTATGCCTCCGCTGGCCCGCTGGGAGTATCGTTACCAGCCCATCGCAGGAAGTGAAGAAGCCAGGCTGGCTGCTTATCTTCATCCCCGCGACTGGTAAGGGTTTTTTCATCTTTCAGATAGTGATAGGGTCAGGTGTATTGACCCTGTTTTATTTGGAGTTGGCAAGGAAATGGCCCATCAGTCAGATAAGTACGCTGTGTTCGGTAATCCTATCGGGCACAGTAAATCCCCGTTTATTCATACCCTGTTTGCCAGACAGACCAATCAGAACCTGACCTATACCGCAGAGACTGCGCCGCCGGATGAGTTTGCCAAGGCAGCACAGCGCTTCTTCGAACAGGGTGGTAAAGGGTGTAATGTGACTGTCCCGTTTAAAGAGCAGGCATACCAGTTTGCAGGCCGTCTGACAGAACGTGCCAGGATGGCGGGCGCGGTGAACACCCTTAAAAAGCTCGATGACGGCGAGATCATTGGTGATAATACCGATGGTGCCGGCCTGGTGCAGGACCTGCTTAACCAGCAGGTGGTGCTGGAAGGCGCCAGAATTCTCCTGATTGGTGCTGGTGGTGCCGCTCGTGGCGTTATCCAGCCGCTGCTGGAGCAAAAACCTGCTCAGCTGGTGGTGACCAACCGGACCTTCAGCAAAGCGCAGCAACTCGCTGAGCTTTTCGCCGGCCTCGGGCCGGTTGAGGCGGTTGAGATGGCATTGCTGAATGAGGGCTTTGATGTGGTGATTAACTCCACTTCAGCAAGCCTGAGCGGAGAGCTTCCTGCCATCAGTGCTGAAATCTTCAACCCTGCAACGGTCAGCTATGACATGATGTATGGTAAAGGCCAGACCTGCTTTAACCAGTGGGCGCTGGATAATGGGGTGGCCAAGGCATATGACGGATTGGGTATGCTGGTTGGTCAGGCCGCTGAGAGCTTTATGCTGTGGCGTGGACTTCGCCCTGGTACCAAACAAATCCTGCGTGAGCTGCGCAAAAACCTGGAAGGACTGTAAATGAACCAATCAATACTGTTTCCCGATATGCAGAGCTGGGATGAAGAGCGTCAGCTGGTCAGCTTCCCGGCCCAGCAATCCGGTGCGTTGATCAGTTGCGTGGTCAGCCGTGACAAGCTGTCCCGGCTGAGTGGTAAAGAAGTAGAAAACGGCCAGCAGGCTCTTGCTATTTTTGAGCAGTACCGCTTCGATCTGGAAGAGCTTGCTGAAGAGTATATAGAAGAAGAGACATTCAACGCTGAAGGAGAGGCGGAGATCAGCTGATCACCACCACCTGGCTCAGGTAGTCATTTTTGTTCTCTACATAATTATCGGCTGACTTCTTCAGAAAGGCGCGTTCCTGCTCTTTTAGCGGGCGCGCCTGTTTTACCGGGCTGCCTACATAGAGGTATCCGGACTGCAGTACTTTGCCTGGTGGTACCAGACTGCCCGCACCTATCATGACATCTTCTTCTATTACTGCCCCATCGAGTACGATACTGCCCATTCCTACCAGCACTCTGTCTCTGATAGTGCAGCCGTGCAGCATGACTTTGTGGCCGATGGTCACATCATTACCAATAATAAGAGGGTAGCCGTCCGGGTTGTCCGTATTTTTGTGGGTGACGTGCAGTACGCTGCCATCCTGGACATTGGTCCGCTGACCTATCTTTATATAGTTAACATCCCCGCGAGCTGCTACCAGCGGCCAGATGCTGGCGTCATCACCAATTTCAATGTCGCCAACCAGCACAGCGCTGCTGTCGACATAAACCCGGTTGCCGATTTGGGGAGTTATTCCTTTGTAGCTGCGTATCGAAGTCATCTTTTCTCCTGCTTAAAAGCCAAAACAGACGGTTTACAGGGGAAAATACCAGTAAAAACGGCCTGCTTTGAATAGAAAATATCCAAACAGTAAAAAAATCAAAAAAAACTGAGAAAAGGCCTTGCCAACGTGACGCCGATCTCTATAATGCCACCTCGCTGACACGGGAACGCTTCAATAGAAACGGGAACGGAACAGCAGGTCACTTAGCCAGGCACTGAGCCTGAAAAAAGTTTTGAAAAAAGTGGTTGACACTAAAACTTAACTCGCTAAAATGGCCGTCCGCTTTGAGAGAGACTTCAAAGCAAAGCTCTTTAACAATATAAACCTATCAATCTGTGTGGGCACTCGTTGATGATAATCACTAGCTTCTTAGGAAGCAAAATGGTTTCAATGATACGAAGTGACCATTGAGTCTTCGGACTCAGCACAGTCAATTCAAACATTACTTATGTAATGTTCAGTATTCATTGAGCCGACAAAATCTTAAATTGAAGAGTTTGATCATGGCTCAGATTGAACGCTGGCGGCAGGCCTAACACATGCAAGTCGAGCGGCAGCGACATAAACAATCCTT
>NZ_JBSDZD010000018.1:0-91883 GCF_056726165.1 Vibrio sp. 9-16B-A1 | reverse complement strand
GGCGCTGGGCGCTGGGCGCTGGGCGCTGGGCGCTGGGCGCTGGGCGCTGGGCGCTGGGCGCTGGGCGCTGGGCGCTGGGCGCTGGGCGCTGGGCGCTGGGCGCTGGGCGCTGGGCGCTGGGCGCTGGGCGCTGCAAGATGTTTTCAACGCACGAGCCGTACGTCAACAAATTTCACTGCAGATCCCACTGACCTCGCAGTGCTCTCCCCAGAGCCGAGAGCCCAGGGCCTCAGCTTCGCAGCTTCACTGGAAAACTGATCTGCACTTTCAGTCCACCCTGACTGCGGTTATTTACCGACAGCGCGCCGTGGTGCTGGCCGACAATACGCTTCACTATCGCCAGCCCAAGACCGGTTCCCTCTGAGCCACGGGCAGTATCGCCGCGGGTAAAAGGCTGGAATAGCTTGCTCAGCTGGGAGCGCTCTATTCCCGGGCCGTTATCCTCCACACAAACCCATGCAAGTTTGTTATCGGCGGTAGTACCCGTGCTGACTTTTACCCAGCCGTTTCCGTAGCGAATCGCATTCACCACCAGATTACTGACCGCCCGTTTGATCGCTATCGGGTTGCCGGCCACCGGGTGTTTAAGCTTAGCCAGATCCTGTTCGACCTGGAGCTCATAGCCCCCCTCCGAGCTAGCAACCTCACCAGCCACTTCATTAAGGCACACCGCCTCGAAACTGTCGGTATCGACCGGTTTAAGGTAGTCCATAAACTGGCTGATGATCTCGTTACACTCCTCGGTGTCGTTGATCATACTCTCAGCCAGATACCGGTCTTCCGGCGACATCATTTCTGTCGCCAGCCGGATACGGGTCAGCGGGGTGCGCAGGTCATGGCTCACCCCGGCCATCAGCAGGGCACGGTCTTCCTCCAGTTCCTGAATGCCTTTTGACATCTGGTTAAACGCTTTGGCCACCGCGATGATTTCACTCGCCCCGCGCTCAGGGATTTCAGGCGGGATCTCTCCCCGCCCCACTTTTTTAGCCGCACTTTCCAGCGACATCAGCGGCCGGTTCTGGATCCGGATAAACAGCCAGCCACCAAACACGATCAGCAGCGCACCTATCAGACTGTTGCGAAACAGCGGAGTAAAATCATCCTGCTGCAACTCAGAAAGCGGTATCCGTATTAATGACCCGGGCAGCGCGTCTATCTTCATCCACAGCACATAACTCTCTTCCCCCAGCGCCAGCCACACCAGGGTCGGCGAGCCGATCGCATCGGTCATCTGCTCACTCATCAGGTCTATGGTGGTCGCTTTTTTCAGCTCCGCGGTCGCCGCATCTTCCGGGGCATGAACACTCACCCCCAGTTGCTCCAGCAGGCGACGTCTCAGCAGCGCTGACGCTCCCTCTTCCTGAGGCGTATCGTCCAGAATAATATTGATTTCATACGCGAGAATACGGTTGAACTGCTGCAGGCTGGGCACCAGTGCGTAATTAAACACCGCATAGTAGGAAAAGACCTGACTGGCGAGCAGCAGGGTCAGAAACAGAAAGATGCTTTGGGTACGGGAACTTCGAAGACGCAGGCGCATAAAAGACCTCGGTCGGAGGGTTGAGGGAAATTAATCGGAAGTATAGGGGATAATGGGGTCCTGGGTCCTGGGTCCTGGGTCCTGGGTCCTGGGTCCTGGGTCCTGGGTCCTGGGTCCTGGGTCCTGGGTCCTGGGTCCTGGGTCCTGGGTCCTGGGTCCTGGGTCCTGGGTCCTGGGTCCTGCAAGCAGGCTCATTCATACTACCTTTGCCGTCAAGTCAGAACTTCCACTTGATCAAAGCAGTTTCAACAAACTCCCCAATACCCAGGACCAATAAGCGAAGCGCCCAAGGACCTAAATAATCTTTACGCCTCTTTCCCATCCGGCACAAACACATACCCCAGTCCCCATACGGTCTGGATATAGCGCGGGCGGCTTGGGTCATCTTCCAGCATGCGGCGCAGGCGGGAGATCTGTACGTCAATGGAGCGTTCCATCGCCGAGTACTCACGGCCGCGGGCCATGTTCATCAGCTTATCGCGCGACATAGGTTCACGGGCGTTGGTTACCAGCGCTTTCAGTACCGCAAACTCACCGGATGTGAGCGGCATTGGCTCATCACCACGGAACATCTCGCGGGTTCCCAGGTTCAGGCGGAACTCACCAAAGGTCACTTCTTTGTCTTCGGTACTCGGTGCTCCTGGGGCTTCCACGCTCTGACGACGCAGTACCGCACGGATACGGGCCAGCAACTCACGCGGGTTAAACGGTTTTGGCAGATAGTCGTCTGCACCCACTTCCAGACCAACGATACGGTCAATCTCATCACCTTTGGCGGTCAGCATCAGAATCGGCAGCATGTTGTTAGCGTTACGCAGACGACGGCAAATAGAGAGGCCATCTTCGCCCGGCAACATCAGGTCCAGCACCATCAGGTGGAAGGTTTCCCGGGTTAATAAGCGGTCCATCTGTTCACTGTTGGCGACACTGCGCACCTGAAATCCCTGCTCAGACAGATAACGCTCCAGCAGCGAGCGCAGCCGCGCGTCATCATCAACAACCAGAATCTTGTAGTTTTCTTGCATCTGTCATTACCTGCCAAATAGAATAGCGAGACTAAAATGTAACACTAGTTGCCGGTATCACGGACAAATAATTGTTAACGTTTATTTCTTTTTTACCGTGCCGATCACGCCAGGCGACAAACCTTGTCAGCCTTAGTCTTATATTGGTATAACCTGCTGCTAAAGACAAAAATTACACCCAGCCTTATGAGAACCAATTACATCACCCGGGAAGGCTTTAACCGCCTGAAAAAAGAGCTCGATTTTCTGTGGAAAGAAGAGCGCCCTGAAGTCACCAAAAAAGTGACCTGGGCCGCCAGTCTGGGCGACCGCTCAGAAAACGCAGACTACCAGTACAATAAGAAACGCCTGCGCGAAATCGACCGCCGGGTCCGTTACCTGCGTAAACGCCTTGAGCAGGTGACCGTGGTTGATTACGCCCCTCAACAGGAAGGCAAAGTATTCTTCGGAGCCTGGGTAGAGATTGAGAACGACGCCGGTGAAGTGAAGAAGTTTCGCATCGTCGGCCCCGATGAAATCTACGGTGGGGTGAAAGACTATATCTCTGTCGACTCACCAATGGCGCGCGCGCTGCTCAAAAAAGAGGTCGATGATGAGTTCGTGGTGCGCACTCCGGACGGGGAAAAAGAGTGGTTTTTAAACAGTATTGACTACCAGAAAGAGTGATACGCACCAACAGAAAAAAGGGGCCGGCTGGCCCCTTTTGTATTTCTGTACAAAGAGATTACTTCTCTTCGGTCAGAATAAAGGTCCCGTCGCTGCTCACCACCAGCCCGTGGCGCAGGAAGTTCCGGCCAAGGATCATGCTGTAGCGAAAGCGCGAGCGGTCTTTCAGGTTCACCCGGATGGTCGCTTTGACTTTACCAAGGCGTACCTCCACCTCAATCACCGGGCGGTCGAAATTCTTTTCTCCGGCTTTGGCTTTTACGCTTATCTCGTCCACCACCGGTTTCTCCAGCACTTTCTCTGCGCCATCGCTGTTGCGATAGGTAAAGCGCACCATTGGCTTGCCGTCTTTTTCAAAACGCTGAATGTTTTCTGCACTCATTGAGCTCATATCGGCGCCGGTATCCAGCTTCACCGGAAAGCTCATCCCTTCCACCTGGGCCTGCTCGATATAACCCGCCTTAAATACCGGCTGAGGCGTCAGCAGTTCCACGGCGCGGGTATTGATCACCACGCCATTTTTATCAAAGCTGCGCCCAATCACGAAGCGCGGCTGAGTTTCATCATCCAGCGACTCCAGTGCAAACTCTTTCCACTGGCGCTCACCGTTATAAACAAACTCTCCTTCCACCACCGGACGGCGGTTTTCTCCCACCTGCAGCATGCGCTTAACCGGTTTGGTGATTTTTCGGTTACCCAGCACATAGCTGACTTCATCTTTGCGCTCGTCGTACTCGTACTCCGCCACTTCCAGTAATGACGTTTTCACCCCGGGTACCGGCTCAGCAGGAAGTCTTACTTCATCAAGGGTCAGGGTTTCCTGCGGAGACACAAGCAGTGCATTGTGCTTTTTCTGCCATTCACCAAACCCGGCTGTTTTCTTACCGGACAGGGCCTTCTCATTCATTACTGTCACAAACAATTCACTCTGGCTGCGCAGCCCCAGTCTCAACTGAGTACTGCTGTCAGAACGGTCATCAGGATAAACCAGTACCTGCTTCACTTCGTTATCAGCGACTTTCAGCGGCACATACACCAGTGGCTTTTTGTTTCCGCTCACCGGCAGCATGCGCACCAGCGGCAGGTTCATGGCTTTGGTTTTGTGTTTGCGGCCAACCAGGTCAAACTGCACCCGGTCTCCTTTCACTTTGATATTGCGCGCATTCAGGCTGCTGTAATTCGCCGACTGAGACAGGCTGATATCCACATCCACCCCGTCGACAGTGCCGCTGTCGCTGCGGCCAATCAGGGTTGCCTGCGGCAGGGACTGAAGATAGTCGTACCCGGCCATCACCCAGGCGTGATCACGCAGATAGGTTTTACCTATAAGGATCGGAGTCGAGAACTGGCTGCGGTTGGTCAGATTCACTTCCGTTTTTGCGGTTTCTCCGGCAATGGTCAGCTCCAGCTTAACCACCGGACGATAAATTGGCTCTTCACTGGTACGACTGCGGATAACGCTCATCCTCGCCAGCGGACGCTCCAGTTCAATCGCTTCACCGGTCACCGGGTTGTGGATGGTAAAACGCACCACGCCGCGGATATCGAGCTCAGGAGAAGTATCATAAGGCTGCTTCCACAGACTGCCCTCTTCAAACGCCCCCAGGTCATCCACAATCTGTTTCATCAGGGCTTTATCTTTCATGCCCTTATATTTGGGGTGGCGACTGAATACATGCACTTCTTCAGCGTGAACCGAGGTGGTATCTGCACCGGTATCGATCTTGGCCGCAAAAGGCACTCCCTTCAGCTCCTCAATACCCGTGTAGTAAGCATTCTCTGTCCTGCCCAGCACTATCTGGCTGTCCAGTTCATAAGCCGGATGTGAAGTGCTGAAGCCCGCACTGTGAGCCGGAACGCTTACCAGACCTGCGACAGAAAACGCAGCCAGAGCCAGCAAAAGTGGTTTCATAAAAGTACCCTGAAGTTAAACCGTTACGGATTTGAAACGCAAAAGCGACGTAAGTTTCACACCAGCCAGGGATTTAACCTGAACCTGACGTCTGCCTGAAGAGTTCATTGTAGCTATTCATATCAGACAATTGCAGCAACGATAAGCAATGGCATTGCAAAACCTGCCCGATGTCCCCATCTTAACGACAAACCCGAATAAAAGAGAACACCACGGATGACCCAGGCTATCTGTCAAACCATTGCTCACGAACTCAGCGTTCGTACTGAGCAGGTCCTTGCTGCTGTAAACCTGATTGATGAAGGTAATACGGTTCCCTTTATTGCCCGTTACCGGAAAGAAGTAACCGGCGGGCTGGATGATACCCAGCTGCGTAACCTGGACAGCCGCCTGTCCTACCTGCGCGAGATGGATGACCGTCGTCAGACGATCCTGAAATCCATCTCCGATCAGGGCAAACTGACGCCGGAACTGGAAAAAGAGATCAATCAGGCCGACAGCAAAACCAGACTGGAAGACCTCTACCTGCCGTACAAGCCGAAGCGCCGCACCAAAGGCCAGATCGCGATTGAAGCAGGTCTTGAGCCACTGGCCGATATCCTGTGGCAACACCCGCAAACTGACCCGGAAAGCGAAGCCGCGAAGTTCATCAGTGCTGATAAAGGCATCGCAGACAATAAAGCCGCCCTCGACGGTGCCCGCGCTATCGTGATGGAGCGCATTGCCGAAGACGCTAACCTGCTGGAAAAAATCCGGATTTACCTGAACAAACACGCCGAACTGAGTGCCCGCGTGGTAAGCGGCCAGGAGCAGGCTGGTGAGAAGTTTAAAGACTATTTTGAGCACGATGAGCCGATCAGCCGGGTGCCGTCTCACCGCGCCCTTGCCATGCTGCGTGGCCGTAACGAAGGCTTCCTGCAACTGAGCCTGAATGCTGATCCTGCACAGGAAGAGGGCGTGCGCCAGTCTTACTGTGAAACCCTGATCGCACAGCACTACGGTATCCACCTGAGCGAAGCACCGGCAGATGGCTGGCGTAAGCAGGTGATCAGCTGGGCATGGCGGATCAAAGTCTCCATGCACATGGAAACCGAGCTGATGGCGGCGCTGAAAGAGAAAGCCGAGACCGAAGCGATTGAGGTGTTTGCCACCAACCTGAAAGACCTGCTGATGGCAGCGCCGGCTGGTCCGCGCGCGACGCTGGGGCTGGATCCGGGTCTGCGCACCGGCACCAAAGTAGCGGTCGTCGACAGTACCGGTAAAGTGCTGGCAACCGACACCATCTACCCGCACCCGCCACAGAAAAAATACGACCAGGCTGCAGAGGTGATCGCCCGTCTGTGTAAGCAGCACAACGTTGACCTGATCGCCATCGGTAACGGCACCGCTTCGCGTGAAACCGATGCATTTGCCGCAGACGTTATCAAACGTGGCGGACTCAAAGCGCAGAAAATCATGGTCAGTGAAGCCGGCGCTTCGGTTTACTCTGCCTCCGAGCTGGCGGCGAAAGAGTTCCCGAACCTGGACGTTTCGCTGCGTGGCGCCGTTTCGATTGCCCGCCGTCTGCAGGACCCGCTGGCTGAACTGGTGAAGATCGACCCGAAATCCATCGGTGTCGGCCAGTACCAGCATGACGTCAGCCAGACCATGCTGGCCAAACGCCTGGATGCCGTCGTGGAAGACTGTGTAAACGCCGTTGGCGTAGATGTAAACACCGCTTCTCCGGCCCTGCTGACCCGGGTCGCAGGTCTGTCTGCTACTCTGGCGCAAAACATTGTCGACTACCGCGATGAGAATGGCCGCTTTGAAGCTCGCACCACGCTGAAGAAAGTCGCCCGTCTGGGACCAAAAGCATTCGAACAGTGCGCCGGCTTCCTGCGGATCATGGACGGCAAGAATCCACTTGATGCCTCATCGGTGCACCCGGAAGCCTACCCGGTAGTAAAAACCATTGCAGAGAAGAACAGCAAGCAGGTCAAATCGATGATCGGCGACAGCAGCTTCCTCAAAGGACTGAAAGCCATCGACTACACCGATGACACTTTTGGTCTGCCAACCGTGACAGACATCATCAAAGAGCTGGACAAACCTGGCCGCGACCCGCGCCCGGAGTTTAAGACCGCAACTTTCGCCGAAGGCGTCAATACCATGAACGACCTGGAGCCGGGCATGGTGCTTGAAGGCGTAGTGTCCAACGTGGCCAACTTCGGTGCCTTTGTCGATATCGGCGTCCACCAGGACGGGCTGGTGCACATTTCTGCCCTTACCGACCGCTATGTTGCTGACCCGCGTGAAGTGGTAAAAGCAGGTGATATCGTCAAAGTGAAAGTGATGGAAGTCGACGTGGCGCGTAAGCGTATCGGCCTCTCCATGCGTTTAAACGACGAGCCAGGCCAGGAGAGCCGCAGCCAGCGTGCGCCAAAGCGTGAACAAAACCGCGCACCACGCCATAAAGAGCAGCCATCTCAGGGCGCGATGGGCGGTGCGTTTGCCGCTGCATTTGCTAATGCGAAGAAGCGCTAAACCCAGCTGAACGATAAAAGAAAAAGCCCCGGAAGTTGAAGTCCGGGGCTTTGTTTTATCACTGATTTATCGCTTCGCACGTCTGAAAGTGTAGTTGCCGCGCACCTTGCGCCAGAAACCAAATACATCGGTACGCGGGAAAATCGCAATCCGGCGGATCTGAAACTGGTCCTCATGCATCGCCAGCGGACCTGAGTCCGTCGCAACCACATACTTATAACCGGCGTCTTTAGCCAGTTGTTTGGTGCGTTCATCGTGGTCGCCATAAGGATAAGCAAAAGAGAGCAGCGGCTTACCCAGCAGGCCTTCAAGCTGGCGCTTGTTTTCTTCAATCTCGTGCTTCTGCGCTTCTTCAGACAATGCTGACAGCTTAGGATGAGAAAGAGTATGCCCGCCAATTTCAACATGACCGGAATCCGCCAGCGCTTTGACCTGCTCCAGGCTCATCAGGGACACCTTCGTATCAGGCTCTGCCACACCCTCGACATCCCAGCGGTTATAAGTTTCGCCGGTCACCACATACACTACCGCTTTATAACCGTATTTTTTAAGGACAGGCAACATCAGCTCCAGGTTGTCGGCATAGCCGTCATCCACGGTCAGCATAATATACTTTTTGCCCGGAGCCAGACGATCGATCAGGCGGCTCTTATTCAGATCTTCAAACGTCAGCGTCTCGTAACCCAGCTTTTTCAGCATCGCCAGATGCTTATCGAACATTGCGATATCGATATAGGTTCCGTTCACCCCTTTACCGGATTCATCGCTGATAAAGCGGTGATACATCACTACCGGCACCTCTTTCTGACGGCGGTGAACAACCACACTCTGGTAGATCTGTTCGAGCTGACTCACCACATTGGTCAGCTCATAGTTCTGACGTATTGTTTCCGTCACCGCTTCTGAGCAGTGCGGCTGACTCAGGCCCTTTTCAACGATGCCCGCGATCTGGCTAAAATCGATATCAAGGTCAACCGGGCCAATGTCACCAAAGTTAGTCGCCATTGCCGTATCAACATTGCTTTCATCGACGATACCGACACACTTCGCTTCGCCCACCGCCAGAGTCGGTCTGCCGCACAGCAGTGACTCCATCGCCACCCGGCCTGCGCCAATCACCAGATCCGACTGGGCCAGCACCGCTGGTACGTCGTTAGTGTAACCTGTGAACTCCACCGACTCCCTGAAACGCTCAAAGCGGGAATTAAATTCCGTCCCCGTCACAACTTTAATATGGTAGCGCTCTGAGTCCAGACACTCATCCAACAGGCGGTAACACAGGTCGCCTTTCGGGCCACTCAAACGCCCTATGATGGTGATAACCGGCTTGCTGTTTTGGGGCGATGCGGTACGTTTGAAGTCTTCGGTATGAATGCCGTTACGGCTGATCTGCATGGCCTCTGCCGGTACTTCCAGTTCGCTTTCCAGCTGACTGAAGATCGCCTCACACACCGGCAGAGCCTTGTCGCCCATGGCGTGAAAGCGCTTACGGGAAGCGTGAACAGGCTGACGACCATGCACAGTTGAAACCATAGGTGTACCCGTCAGCTTACAGGCAATATGACAGCTCCAGCTCGACGCACGCGAGTGAGCGTGTACCAGCTGGATATTGTGCTTTTTAATAAGATAAATCAGATAGCCAACGTGCCAAAAACGGCGGAACACGCTGCGTTTATTAAACGCCAGCCTGAAGTAATCCCCTTTATGCGGTTTGGTCAGGGTATCGGAAACATAAGTTACATTATGTCCCCGGGCTGTCAGCTCATCCCCCACAGTCGTGGCGTACACCTCTGCACCGGTGACTTCCAATTGCGACAAGGCCATCAAAATGTTCATACGCTTCTCTTTGTCTCTTGCTGATAGCCATCCATCAATGCCTGCCACTCTTCGGGCTGCCACCGGATAGCCCGCTTGGCTAACTCTTTATTAAACGAACGCAGCAGGCGGTCCAGATTCCCCTGCTGCCAGTCAGTGCCGCCCTGGCGGCGGCACTTGTCAAAATCGATAATCCATACCACGTTCTCGCTGTCGAGCAGGATGTTGTGGATGTTCAGATCGGTATGGTTCACACCGGCATTATGCATTTTGCGGATCTGCTGACCAATCGCGACATAGCGCTCTTCCGGCAGCGAATGGCTTTGCAGTATATCCACCAGGTCCTGAGCTCCCGGAACCTTCTCAGTCAGGATATCGGCCTGATAGCAGACGGTACGTTTCACCGCCCGGGCAGCCACCGGGCGCGGTACGTTGACCCCGGCTTCTCTCAGGTGGCTGAGCAGCGCCAGTTCCTGGTAGCAGCGGGTCTGCTCCCAGCCAGCAAACCAGTAGTGATCTTTAACCAGCCGGCCAAACAGGCCTCCGCGGCGGTAATGGCGAAGCGCTGCCCCGGCAGATTCCAGCTGCACAAACCAGGTTGTACCGCGCCCGGTGGCGCTGCCGGTCACCCTGCCTGCCTGCTGCCAGTACTCCGGCTCAAAATGCTCTGCCGCCGCCTGTGGCAACAGCTCAGGATCAAACCAGATGGTCTGCTTGTCTTGTTGAATGGTCTGGAACATGACGTCTGTAAATTCAGGATATTGGATGCATTGTAGCGGAAGGGGTGGGCAGGTTCTAGGTTACCAGGCTCTGGGCTCTGGGCTCTGGGCTCTGGGCTCTGGGCTCTGGGCTCTGGGCTCTGGGCTCTGGGCTCTGGGCTCTGGGCTCTGGGCTCTGGGCTCTGGGCTCTGGGCTCTGGGCTCTGGGCTCTGGGCTCTGCAAGCTTTATGCATTTCTGAGTTTGGTCAACAAATAACATTAATTTGTTTTCACCTGACTTTCAGCGTGCCTGCCCAGTACCCCGCGCCCAGCGCCGAGGGCCTTATTAAGTCACCGCAATCACCTCCGATGGACTGTGTGGTGCGACCGAGTGGCCATAGTGGTATTTAATCACCGTACGCCTTTGGGCCATCTGGCCTTCACTCAGCGCCTGCTCCAACACCTTCTTTGGCAGGCGGAAACGTATGGTGTATCCCATTCCCTGTTTTTTGCTGTAGGTTTGCAGTGCGAGAAGCTCAAACATACGTTCAAGTACATCTTTGGCCTCTGCTGTTGCTTCCCCTTCAGTGTGTTCCAGGTCGTATTCCGGATATTCATCCCCTTCCCAGGCGGCCCGCTTACGCCGTTTCTCCTCCAGCGTCGCCTGGCGCTCCGCACTGGATTTGGTCAGGTGTACCGTCGGGGTCACCGGCTCGCGGACTTTATTATCCCGGGCCACTTGCTCGGTTTGCACGTTTACCGACGGCGCGATCAGCGGAATGCTGGCACTGGTCGGGTTCACTATCATGACAAACCTCCTCGATAAGCAGATTTTCACCGGAAAAACTCCCGGATGATGGCAGCTTACCGGCTGCCTATATGCTATATCGGCACTATCACTGTTTTATTTATAGCCAAATTGCACAATTTGCGCACAAAATTTATCCGGTTCAGTCATAAAGGGGGCGTGAGAAGAGTCCTGAAAGGTGAACTGCTCGCTCTGGGGGTGCAGGGTATCCACATCTGAAGCCACTTTCACCGGCACCAGTCCATCAAGGCGGCCATAAAGGCGGAGCAACGGCATCTTCAGCTCTTCAAGGCGGTGCCTGAGATCCACATCTGCCAGCATTTTCAGCCCGCGCATCAGAGCCTCGGGCGCCGGCATTGGCCGCGACAACACTGCCTGTTTCAGCTGGCGCACATCCTGCCGCGCAGTCGGGCTGCCCATCGCCTGAAGGGCCATAAAGCGCTCAATGGTCTTCTCAAAGTCCTCCATCAGCTGACCGGTAAACGCATCCAGCACCTGTGGCTGGATCCCCCGCCACGGACGCTCAGCCGCGAACTTTGGCGAACTGGCGACCGTCACCAGCTTGCTGACCCGCTGCGGATGATGCAGCGCCGCCCACGTGGCCACCAGTCCACCCAGTGACCAGCCAAGCCAGATCGCTTTCTGTGGTGCCTGGGCCATGATCTTCTCCGCCATCGCCTGAATATCATCACAGGCAAGATGATTACTGTGACCGTAGCCCGGCATATCCACGCAGTGAACAGTAAAGTGCTCACTCAGCAGATCGGCCACCTGATGCCAGATGGCGCCATTCATACCCCAGCCATGCAGCAACACCAGATCGGCACCACTTCCCTGAGTATGCCAGTAAAGCGAAGCGCTCATTTTCATCCTTCCTTAATTCATACTAATTTCAGCCAACTAACGACTGGCGGGCTGGCACACTGACCCAACTCCCGTCAGCCTGAAAGCAATATGTGGTTTAAACCATTACCTTTGCCCTACTTTAACCCAATCTGCGGACTGTGTGGTCTGAAGATTGACCCGGCCAAACCCGGGCCATGGTGCCAGTATTGCAGACAGTTGCTTCTGCCGGAGCCACACTGCCGGCGTTGTGGACTGGCAACGCCCGGCAATCAGGAGCATTGCGGTGTCTGTCTCAAGCAGCCACCACCCTGGCGACACCTTTATCACCTCGGCGCTTACCGGCCACCACTGAGCAGCCTGATTCACCAGCTCAAGTTTCATCATCAGTTCTGGCAGGCCGACTTTCTCGCCCCGCTGCTGGCAAAACAAATTACCGGCCCTGCGCCGGTACTTATCTCTGTTCCGCTGCACTGGCAGCGCTTTCTCAGGCGTGGCTATAACCAGAGCGACCGGCTTGCCAGGGCGCTGGCCCGCGAGATGCCCGGCAGTCACTATCAGCCCGGCGTATTTCGCCGAACCCGGCCAACACCGTCCCAGCGCAACCTGAGTAAACAGGCGCGCCAAACCAACCTGCGTAACGCATTCAGACTGGTCTCCCCACCACATGTCCGCCACGTCGCCCTGGTCGATGATGTGGTTACCACCGGCAGTACGCTGCGGCAATTATGCCAATTACTGCTTGAAGTCGGGGTAGAAACCATTGATATTTATTGCTTAAGCAGAACTCCTGAACCAGGCGACTGACAGACCGGCACTAAAAAGCTGGATCAATCGCCACGCAGGAGTAAAATAAAGCTAATAGTTTACAAAAAAAGTCAGGTATTCGTCGTGTCAAATCCAATTACTATCTCTGAGAGTGCCCAGGCGCACTTTGCCAAGCTTCTGGAACAACAGCCGGAAGGCACCAATATTCGCGTTTTCGTGGTCAACCCTGGCACACCAAACGCTGAGTGTGGCGTTTCTTACTGTCCGCCGGAAGCCGTGGAAGCGACGGATACTGAGTTCCCGTTCGAACCTTTCTCTGCTTACATCGATGAGCTGAGCCTGCCATTTCTGGAAGACGCAGAAATCGACTACGTGACAGACAAAATGGGTTCTCAGCTGACCCTGAAAGCCCCGAACGCCAAAATGCGCAAAGTGGCGGATGACGCCCCTCTGGCCGAGCGCGTTGAATACGCTATCCAGACCCAGGTAAACCCGCAACTGGCCGGTCACGGCGGTCACGTGAGCCTGGTTGAGATCACCGAAGACGGTATCGCCCTGGTGGCATTCGGCGGCGGCTGTAATGGCTGTTCAATGGTAGACGTGACCCTGAAAGAAGGTATCGAGAAAGAACTTCTGCAGCAGTTTGAAGGCGAACTGACCGCTGTGCGTGATGCGACTGAGCACGCGCGTGGGGAGCATTCGTACTATTAAATAGTTGGGCGCTGGGCGCTGGGCGCTGGGCGCTGGGCGCTGGGCGCTGGGCGCTGGGCGCTGGGCGCTGGGCGCTGGGCGCTGGGCGCTGCAAGATTGTTTGACCTCTCCGGTCTGGCGTCAATAAAAAAAGCGCTGAGTGTTTTGAAAAACTCTCAGCGCTCTCAACCCAGAGCCCAGGGCCAAGAGCCCCGAGCCAAAAACCGCAACAGCGGTTTTTATTTTTCCACCAATATCCTCTCCCAAGGCAACTCCGCATCCCCCAAAACAATAAAGTTCGGGTTTTCCAGGGTTTCGCGCTCGTTGTAGGAAAGCGGCTCAAGTTGGGTGCTCAGGATCTTTCCGCCCGCTTCAGACACAATGCACTGGGTGGCGGCGGTGTCCCATTCTCCGGTCGGGCCGAGGCGTACGTAACAGTCCACTGCACCTTCTGCGACCAGGCAGGCTTTGAGTGAAGCCGAGCCCAGCGGTACCAGGTCATAGTTCCACTCTGGCGACATACGCCGGGTCAGTGAATTGATGTTCTGACGGCGGCTGATCGCAATCGACAGGCTGTCACTCTTCTCAGTATGGCGGTGGGTTTCAATCGCAATGCGCTCACCTGGCTGTGGCATTTTCCATGCGCCTTTGCCATGGCAGGCATAGTAAGTCACCCCCGATACCGGCGCGTACACCACACCCATCACCGGCTGATTGTTGTGTACCAGGGCAATGATAGTCGCGAAGTCCCCGCTGCGGGCGATAAATTCCTGAGTACCGTCAAGCGGATCCACCAGCCAGTAGGTCGGCCATTTAGCCCGTTCGGCAAGGCTGATATCCGCCGCCTCCTCTGACAGAACCGGAATATCCGGCGTCAGGGCACTGAGTTCACGGTCGATCAGCTTATGGGCCGCCAGGTCTGCACTGGTGACCGGCGTTTGATCGGACTTGGTGAACTCCTGATAGTCTTTGTTCTGGTAAATTTCCAGGATCAGCTGACCGGCGGAGCGGGCCACCCGGACAGCGTCATCCAACAGATACGAAAAATCCTGCGCCATAATACTTTCCTTACTCAGCAGCGTGCTGCAAGTAGCGCTGAGCTAACAACAATGCGGTAATACTGCGTGCCTCACAAAAATCCAGGTGGGTAAGCAAATCATCCGCCTGGGCCAGAGGCCACTTCACCAGCTGCAGCGGTTCCGGCTCATCCCCGGCCAGACTTTCCGGGTAGAGGTCACGGGCAAGGAACAACGTCATCTGGCTTGAAAAATAGGAGGGAGCCAGCACCACCTGCTTGAGCGGCACCAGTTCACGGGCACCAAAACCGATCTCTTCTTTCAGCTCCCGGTTGGCGGCATCGTGTGCCTCCTCTCCCGGGTCAATCAGGCCTTTGGGAAAACCAAGTTCATAACGGTCTGTTCCCGCTGCGTATTCGCGAACCAGCAGCAGATCACCCTGCTCTGTCACCGGAACGACCATCACAGCATGACGGCCGGATGGCTTCATCCGCTCATAAGTACGCAGGGCACCGTTAGAAAAGCGTAAATCCAGGCTCTCTATAGTAAACAGTTTAGATTGCGCGACCTGGTTTGTGGCCAGGATTTGTGGTTTTTTATCCTTTGACATGACGGGATCCGTGCGGCGGTTTTATAACATCATAACAGCCCTGACCGGAGTGGAAAGCCACTCAGGTCAGATACTTTAAACGGGGATTGGATCAGAAACGGCCGGAATAGCGCAGCGGATAACGGCCTTCGCCATCCGGGTTACCCAGCCAGGAGAGTTGTCCGGCCAGGCCAGACGGGAACTCAGCGCCGGGTTTAAACCAGCCGCTGGCCTGATAAACACGGTCCGGCGTCAGGCTTGCGCTGAACTCACTGCTCAGCTGACCGTTCTGCTGACCGCCTTCAGCGGTAAGCTTGTTATCCACACAGCTGAGATCGGCGATCACCGGCCCCATCGCAAGCTCACCCAGTGGCGTACCGACCTGGCTTGCATTCCATACCAGAGCACCTTTCGCGCTCTTGCACCATGGCGTTCCCGGTGTCAGCTCGTTAAGCGTCAGTTCAAGCTGACCGCCCACTTCCAGCGGTACAGGCAGACGTGGCGCATAAGCCATCACCTGAGTGGCCGGCAGTGAAGCGACAACGTTTTGCAGATATGGACCGGAGAACCCAATCCCCGCCACACCCTTGCCGGTCAGTTTAATACTGCTGCCACGACCAAAACGCAGCTGATATTCCGCTTTTGCGCCCAGGAGCGCGCCCGGCTGAAAATCCCAGCTGACCTGACCGTAGTTCTGACCACGCCATTTCAGGCTGGAAAGGCTCCCTTTCCAGACGGTGCCGGAAACCCCTTCCAGCTGAAGCCCGCCGATACGTGGCAGCTGTTTCACCACCAGTGACGCCGGAAGATAGGCCACCAGCGCTGCCAGCAGGCCAAAGATAAACACGAACAGATATAACAAAACCCGTTTCATCATCAGCCTCCCCGCTTCAGCTGCAGTCGGCTCACTTCCACCATGCCATTGGTGTCGGTGCGGCTGATATCGAGAAACTCGACTTCCAGCCCCTGCTGCTCGCGCATAAACGCCAGCCAGTTCACCAGCTGATTAAACGGCACCGGCTGGATCCAGACCTGAAGGCTGTCGCCACGCGGCTGCATACGAATAAGGTCGACTTTAAAGCGGCGACTGGTTGTTGATACCACCTGATTCAGCGGCTGAGAGGACGCCGATGGCGCTGAGCCACCGCTACCACGCAGGGTCATAATGGTATCCGCTTTGTTTTTTACCCAGCCAAGAAGCTGCTTCTCAGACTGAATGCGCTGCATGGCACTGTCGGCCCGCTGACTGAGCGGTGATACCACGCCCCAGTAGAGACCACCTGCCAGCGAAAACACCAGACAGATCAGCACCAGCTGCTGCTCACGCTTACTGATCGAATGCCACCAGGCAAGAATACTGCTCATGACTTCCTCCTGATCACATAGCTGCCAAACACCCGCTCACCGTTACGGTTAAGCTGGCCCTGCTGAACGTCAAACTGCTCAGAAAGTGCCACCCGGACCACTTCAAACGACTGGAAATCATTGCTGCTGACCTGAATGCGGATTTCACCGCGCGAGCTGTCATACTTCACGCTCTGGACCTGCATCTGAGGAACCGCTTTGAGCGCCTGTGGCAGCTCAGCCAGCCAGATCAACAGACCATCATCACCCCCGCCACCAGACAGACGGCGCTCTTCGGTTTCCATCTGACGCTTCAGATAAGACACCGTCGGGATCTTACGCTTCTGCGGGAATATGGTACGGAAAATCCGCTCACTTTCAGTCCGGTACTGAGCGGCCTGCTGCTCATAACTGCTGACTTCCAGCCAGGTTTTGGCACCCATCACGGCCACCAGCAGCGCCGCTGCCACGCCCACTTTGCGCCACACTTTCCAGTGTTTCAGCCAGGAAGAGGCCGGTTTGAACTCGCCACTGAGCAGGTTCACTTTGCTGTCCAACGCGCCTTTACTCAGCAGTGCGGTCACCAGTTCCGGCTCACCACTTCGCCACTCTCCGGCAAGACTTTCGGCCTGCACTGGCAGTGGTGTAAAACAGGTGACTGTGGTTTCTGCAGACTGGGGCTCAGAAGACTGAGCATCGTCATCCTGCTCATCATCAGAAACCGCCTGCCTGGTTGCCAGAGCTTTCTCATCCAGCAGAGACAGCCACTCAGCCGACAGCACAAAACCCAGGTTTTGCTCTTTACGCAACAGCCACTGGGTACCGACCTGTGCGGCACTCACCCCGGATTCGGCCAGCGGCAGGGCAAGACAATCCGGCATTACACGCCGCACGCTGATCCCGGCCTGGCTGAAAACATCCAGCACGCTCTTCAGATAGCTGCGGTCAACGGCAGAAATAAAGGCCTGGTCACCCTTTTTAGCCAATACGTGAAAATGCAGCTCATCGACATCCTGGGCAATATCATCTTCGAGCAGAAACGGCAGCATACTGTCAAACTGGCGTGCAGCCCCGGACGGGATCGCGACCTGTTTCAGAATCACCAGATCCCCCGGTAACAGTACCAGGGTCTGACGCTGCGCGGCATACTCTGCCAGTGAGGCCAACTCCCCGCTGTTTTGCAGCTCTCCGCTGGCGATCACTTCCTGGTTACCGGAAGACCAGACCGCCCAAAGAATCGGCTCACCCGGCTGACTGGTCAGCCTGACGGTCAGAAACTCGCTCACTCATTCCTCCAAATCGGCGACGGATCACCGTCACCTGTTTTTTATCCTTGCTGTAGAGCAGGCTGCGGACTCTTACCCGCGACTGCTCCACCATAATCTGTGCATCCAGCTCAAAGTAGCGACTGTCCACTCCCAGATAAGGCTGAGCCTGGGTGCGGATTTTCTGGTCAATACCCGACAGTGCCGCTTCAGACAGAAAACTGTCCACACTGTCCCAGCCATCGTATTTGCGGTTATTGATCAGCTCTTTAGCGTTCTGCTCACTCAGGTAGGGCTGAAACAGCGCCACCAGGATCCCGGCCTGCTTTTCGGTCAGGGTGTTCACGTTCAGCTTCCACTCACTGGTGGGCAGCGCGCACACCAGCCCGTACATCGCCTGCGCGATATCGCCACTGACCTGATAGACCGCCCGCAGCTCGCTGGCATCGGCCATCATGGCATCCGGTGTCAGGTATGGCGGCTGCATGGCTTCATAGCTGCCCGACTCTGCCCCGGCACCTGACTGGGTGGTATCGTTGCTGTCCACATACTCCCACACCGAGTCCGCGATCACTTCTGCCTGATACGCTTCCACCTTCTGCTGCTCCAGCAGGGAGCGAAGCACCTTCACCAGATACGGGCTCTGACCGGGATTATTCACATCCGGCACCACCTTACTGAGCGCATTCAGGTTAAAGCAGCTCTGCATATCAGTCAGCAGACCGCTGGCTTCACCATAATCGAGCGGATAGGTTTTCTCTTCCATCGCCCAGGGCTGGCTGAGATTGATGGTATCGTTGTCTTTGTAACTCTGCTCCAGCCCGGCTTTGGCCAGGGCCTCCACCCCAACGCTGTACCAGTAGGCCTGCTGATGGCTTACCTGGCTCCCGGCGCGTTTAAACCCGGTAAACAGCCGCTCTGACATCGTCGCCGCAATGGTGGTCATCACCGCCAGCAACAGCAACACGACGATCAGCGCGACGCCCTGAGAACGTTTCATTATCCGTCCTCCTTATCGCTGCTGCTGTCGAGTTCCGCACCTGGTGTCAGGTACACCCGGGTCAGTTCACCGTAATCTTTCAGCTTCAGGGTCAGCTCAACCGCTGATGGCAGGGCTTTGTCTTTACCCCACTCATTTTGCCACTCGCTGCCGGTATAAAACTTCAGGCTGAGCGACTCCACATCATCAAGCACGGCCCGTACAAGGGGCTCATCACCGGAAACCGTATCCGGATAACGCCACCATACCCGCTCCAGTTTGTTGTCCCGGATGCGGTAACCCACTTTGGTCACCTCACCACGGGGAAAAATCTGCTGCGGATTGAGCCAGCCACCACGGGCGAACATCACGCCCTTTTCATCCGAATCCAGCACGTAATCGCCATACTGAATCAGTCTGTTCTGCGCCGCTTCACCGTCATTGCGTACCTGGCGCAGGGTCATCTGGCGAAAATCCGCATCGAGAAACACCATTGCGCGCTGCAGCTGCTGCAACCGGGCGGTTTTCTCCTGCGACACGGCATTACTGCGCTGTACCTGGCTTATCACCTGATAAGCCGCCATACTCAGGCTGGCAAACACGGCGATCGCCACCAGCACTTCGATCAGGGTAAAACCCCGCTGGTTATTTCGCTTACGGCAGAACATAACTTCTCACCGTCACCAGCTGTTTCTTATAATCCCTGTCTTCAGCCACAGACACATCCACCGCTTTGATCAGCCCCAGAGAAGTTTTTACCGGTGTGACTTTCCAGTACCAGGTCTGCCCGGCCATTTCGCTCTTGCCTTTCTTTTCCGAAGACGGCGGTTTGGTCAGCATCACCCCGGCCATTTGATTATCCGCTACCATGGAGGCAAAGGTTTTCTGCTCCAGGTAGCTCAGGGTATTGATGTGCTGGGTAACCGAGCGCATCACGCTGATCGCAGCGGTGGCGAAAATCGCCAGTGCGACCAGCACTTCTAATAAGGTCATACCGGAATCAGTTTTCTTCATCGACTTCTCCCGGACGCAGCAGGGTTATTTCCCCTGCTTCGGTTACTTTGATCCGCCATGCGTCTTTCACGTCATCCCCGTTCGCGGGATAAAAGGCGATCTGAAACGGGGTGATATCCCCGCTGCCTGCGACAAACAACTCAGGTGGCGGCAGCTTCTTTTTCTGCTCTTCGGTGGCAAACATCTCGTCGTCAAACAGGCTGCCCGGTTTAAACAAACGGTCATCTTCACCCCAGGCTTTGCTGCCAAGCTGCAGGCGCAGGGCCAGCGCCTTGTCCAGTTTTACTTCCTGGTAGAGCGGGTCATCGTCTATAAGCCGCCAGCCATCGGCGATCAGCTTGCCGAACTTAAACCGGTTTTTGTCCTCTTCCACCCAGATACCAAAGTCGTAACCATTGAGAACCGACTCTTCGTTCAGCAGCTGTATCTGGTGGTAGAAGCGCCGGGCAAGGTCTTCAGCCTGATCGTCTTTGCTTTCGGGCATAGTGCCGATCACCGCTACCGCGCTCAGCGACAGCAGAACCAGCACCAGCAGCAGCTCGATCAGGGTAAACCCCGCCTGACGCATTCGCATGACTTACTGGAAGTCCTGCATGTTCCAGTTACCGATATCCGCGTTCACGCCTTCACCGCCTTCCTGTGCGTCCGCACCCAGGGTAAAGATATCGATGTTGCCGTTATCGCCCGGGCTCAGGTACTGGTATGGGTTGCCCCACGGGTCGTTTGGCAGGCGCTTGATGTAACCACCATCACGGTAGTTACGCGGCTCTGGGCTGGCTGATGGCTTGCTTACCAGCGCTTCCAGACCCTGGTCTGTGGTCGGGTAAACACTGTTGTCCAGCTTGTACATATCCAGCGCATTCTCCAGCGCCACGATATCGGTGATCGCTTTCTGCTGATCGGCTTTCTCTTTGTTGCCCAGCAGGTTAGGCACCACGAAACTGGCCAGAATACCCAGAATCACGATAACCACCATTACTTCCAGCAGGGTAAAACCTGACTGCTTCTTATTGATTTTTTTACCCATATTTCCTCCAAAAAAACTCAGAAGCGAGATTTAAAGAAACGGGGAACGAGACAGTGCTGCTCTCTCGCCTCTCGCAATCCCGACTCCCGCAAGCTAACAATAACTACCCCGACACCAGATTGTTCATCTCGATGATTGGCATCAGGGTCGCAATAACAATAAACATCACAATGCCCGCCATGCTGACGATCAGCAGCGGCTCAAACACACCAATGGCCATGTTGACCTTGGCTTCAAAATCCCGGTCCTGGTTATCCGCTGCCCGGGTGAGCATCTGCTCCAGTTCGCCACTCTGCTCACCACTGGCGATCATGTGCAGCATCATAGGCGGAAAGAGCTTCGTCTGCTCAAGAGATTTGCGCAGGCTGACACCCTCGCGGACCCGGTCAGCGGATTCCAGTACCTGCTGTTTCACGTACTGGTTGCTCATTACATCCGCCGCGACTTTCATTCCGTCCAGCAGCGGAATCGCACTGGAGGAACAGATGGACAGGGTACGGGCAAAGCGGGAAGTGTTCAGCCCCGACGCCACCTTACCGATCACCGGCAGGCGCAAAATTTTCTTATCCCACGCCAGGCGAAATCCCGGACTGCGCAGGGCCATTTTCAGACCAATAATCACCACCAGCAACAGCCCCAGAACGGCAAAACCCCAGTCCTGAACAAAATCACTCATCATCAGCAGAAACTCGGTCGAAGCAGGAAGTTTCTGCCCCATGTGCAGGAACTGCTCCACCATGGTCGGAACTACCGTTGCCAGCAGGAATGCCACGACCGCGACCGCGATAAGGGTCAGCATGGTCGGGTAAATCATCGCCTGCTGCAGCTTGGAGCGCAACTTCTGGCGATTCTCGGCGTAGTCTGCCAGGCGGTCGAGCACCTTATCAAGGTGACCGGATTTTTCGCCCGCCGCCACCATGGCGCGGAACAGGTCATCAAACACCTGCGGGTAGTCGGCCATACTGTCGGCCAGGGTGTAGCCCTCAATAACCCTTGAGCGCACCGCCATCAGCATAGTGCGGATGCGTGGCTTCTCGGTCTGCTCGGCCACCGCTTTGATACACTCTTCCAGCGGCATCCCGGCCTGGACCAGGGTAGAGAGCTGACGGGTTAAAAGCGCAAGGTCACTGGTTTTGATCCCGCGCTGAAAGCTCATCCCTCCGGATGATTTGGTGGCTGACGCGCCGGATTTGCCTTTCGCCTGATTCACCTCAACCGGCAACAAACCCTGCTCTTTGAGCTTATGGCGTACCTGACGGGCGTTGTCGGCCTCCATCACGCCTTTTTTCTGTTTACCCCTGGCATCGAGCGCCTTGTATTCAAATGCCGCCATCAGCCTTCCTTGGTTACCCGCATCACCTCTTCAAGGGTGGTGATGCCCAGTGCGACCTTGCTCAGGCCATCTTCACGGATACCCGGGGTGTTTTCGCGTACATAACGTTCGATTGCCTGCTCACCGGCTTCCGCATGGATCAGCTCCTGGATCTGCTCATTAATCAGCAGCAGTTCATGGATGCCGGTACGGCCACGGTAGCCCTTGTAGTTACAGGCTTCACAGCCACACGCTTTATACAGCACCAGAGGCTTGTCGCCCTGATGGTCAAACAGTTTCGCCTGCTGGTCATCGGCCTGATAAGGCTGCTTACAGTCATTACACAGGGTACGTACCAGACGCTGGGCCAGCACGCCGAGCAACGACGAAGAGATCAGGAATGGTTCAATGCCCATATCCCGCAAACGGGTGATCGCACCTACTGCAGTATTGGTGTGCAGGGTGGACATCACCAGGTGACCGGTCAGGGAAGCCTGAACGGCGATCTGGGCGGTTTCCAGGTCACGGATTTCGCCCACCATCACCACATCCGGGTCCTGACGCAGTATCGCGCGCAAGCCGCGGGCAAAGGTCATATCGACTTTCGGGTTCACCTGAGTCTGACCGATACCGTCAATATCAAATTCAATCGGATCTTCAACGGTGAGGATATTACTCTCGGTGCTGTTCAGCTCCTGCAAACCGGCATAGAGCGTGGTCGATTTACCCGAGCCGGTCGGGCCGGTCACCAGGATAATCCCGTGCGGGCGTTTGATCAGGGTCTGGAAGCTGTCGTGGTTTTTATCTGTCATACCGAGGCTGTGCAGATCCAGCCGGGTGGCGTTCTTATCCAGCAGACGCATTACCACCCGCTCGCCGTGTGAAGAGGGCATGGTCGAAACCCGCACATCCACAGCACGGCCACCGATACGCAGCGAAATCCGGCCATCCTGCGGGACACGCTTTTCAGCGATATCCAGGCGGGCCATAACCTTAACCCGGGAGACCAGCAGCGGAGCCAGTTTACGGCTTGGGGCCAGCACTTCACGCAGCACACCATCCACCCGGAAGCGGATAGAGAGGCTTTTCTCAAACGTCTCAATATGAATATCCGACGCGCCCTCTTTGATCGCTTCGCCCAGCATGGCATTGATCAGTTTGATGATAGGCGCATCGTCTTCCGACTCCAGCAGGTCTTCGTTCTGCGGCAGTTCTTCTGCCAGCGAGAAGAAGTCGTCGTTGTCGGCACCGATGTCTTCCATCAGCTGACGGGCTTCTGAAGAATCCCGCTGATAGATCTCGGTCAGGCGGGCATCAAATTCCTCATGACTCAGGGCAACCGGCGTAAAGCGGCTGCCGCATACCCGGGCGACCTCGGTCAGGGTTTCACGGGCCAGCGGCGCTACATACAGCAGTTGTGGCAGCTGGCCGGCTTCTTCACCGTGTGTCAGAGCGGCTTTGTGCCGGTTGGCAAAAGCAAACGGCAGGCGTGTCACGGCTTGCACTTCACTCACTGTTTGGCCTCCAGCTGCTCAACAAAGGCCTGAATCTCCGGCGGATGCTGAATATCATCACCATACTTTGGCAGTACCGGGATATGGCTGTCATCCATCAGCTTCAGGCCCTGCTCGGCTTTAAACAACTGCTCAGCACGGATGTAGTTGTACTTACGCTGTGAGATGCCATCAGCCGTCACGCCATCGCGGATAATGGTCGGCTTGATAAACACCATCAGATTCTTTTTCTCGACCTGGGTACTGGTGGACTTGAACAGATGCCCCAACACAGGAATGTCACCCAGCAGCGGGATCTTGGACTCACTCTCCAGTGCACGCTCATCAATCAGACCACCCAGCGCCAACATCTGACCGTCTTTGATCATTACTGAAGTGTTTAGCTGACGCTTGGCAAAACGCACGTCTACCGCGCCGTTGGCGCCGAGTACGTTAGAGACTTCCTGCTCAATGGTCAGCTGGACTGAGTCACCTTCGTTGATCTGTGGCACCACTTTCAGCTTGATGCCCACCTCTTTACGCTCCACCGTCTGGAACGGGTTGGAGTTGCTCGAACTGGCGGTTGAACCGGTCAGGACCGGCACCTCTTCACCAACGATAAACGAGGCTTCGCCGTTATCCATCACGGTAATGCTCGGCGCAGAGAGGATGTTGGAGTTGGAATCGCTGGCCACAGCGCTGATCAGCGCGGTCCAGTCGCCCATCATCAGGCTGACAGCCGCACCGTTCACCCCGCCAAGGGCTGAGGCTAACTTGCTGTAGTCACCCTTCTTAGTTGTTTCTTCGTAGTACTTAATCGCTCCGGTACTACTGTCACGAATTGGCTTTTTCTCAACAGTATCTTTGGCTTCTTCCAGACCCACCATTACGCTGCCTATAGGCGCGCCGGTGTTGCTGTACTGGATCATCGCACCGGTACTCATATTGCCCCACTGAATCCCCAGGTTGGCGAGATCACCTTCTGCCAGTTCAACGATCATTGCTTCGATAAGCACCTGGGCACGGCGGATATCAAGCTGGGAAATCACCTCTTCCAGCGCACGCATAATATCCGGTGGCGCGGTCAGAACCAGTGAGTTGGTCCCTTCATGGGCCGCAATCATCACTTCGCCGCGCTTCTGGCTGCTGTTTTTCGAGCCACTGCTCTTCTCCGCCTGCAGGTTTTCAGATACCCCTTTCAGCACCTCCACCATATCTTCGGCTTTGGCGTATTTGAGGTAGACCACGCGGTTATTACCTTTGGAGGCCATCTCCACATCCAGCTGCTCGATAAGCTTCTTGAGACGCTTACGCACCTGAGGGTCACCGGAGATCAACACCGAGTTGGTACGCTCATCGGCGACCAGCTTCGGCTGCAGGAAGGCAGGCATGTTCTTGTTATCAGAAGACTTGTTCAGAGCTTCAACAATCCGCACCATTTCAGACGCCGAGGCATTACGCAGTTCCACCACCTGAACCTCTTTATCACCGGCACGGTCAACCCGCTCGATAATTTCCGCCAGACGGTTAACCACCGCCGCACGGCCTGTGATCAGAATGATGTTGGCCGGGTCATAGTGCACCACGTTACCTGCACCAGCGTTATCATTCAGCTGGCGCAGCAGCGGAGACAGCTCACGCACTGAGACGTTGCGCACCGCCACCACCCGGGTTATCACTGCATCCCCTTCAACTCTTGGAGAGTCGCCTACTACAGGGACAGCAGAGGTCTTGGCGTCTTTGTCGCGAATGATCTTCAGTACGCCGTTTTCCATCTCAACAGCTGCAAAGCCGTACACTTCCAGAACGTTGAGGAAAAATTTGTAGTACTGCTCTTCGTTGAGGACATCATAACTGCGCACATCGATAGTGCCGCGCACCGCCGGATCCACAATAATGGTTTTCTCCAGATTGCGTCCGACCGTGTTGATAAACTCTTTAATGTCCGTGCCTTTAAAGCTGGCGCTGAACTCACTGGCTATTGCCTGTGAGCAGAGAAGGCTCCCTGCCAGCAACCATGCGCCTTTGCTAAACCACTGTTTCACTTGATTCTCCCACTGCGTACGTGTTCGCCCTGCCTGGCCGGTACGCTTAAAACTCAATAAATATGTCGTGCAACTGACCGTCACGCTCAACGGTCAGGTTCAGTTCTGTCAGCTCATTCATCAGCTGCATCAGTTTACCCATGGTCGCCGGGTCAGTCAGGTCATCCCCGTTCAGCTGGGTGGCGATGTCGCCGTCTTTCAGCCCTACGGAATCAAACAGATCCCGCTGACTGCCCGGTGCCACCCGGTAGCCCATCAGTTTTCCGTCCCGGCGCACCTGCGACAGGCGAATATACTTCAGGACAGACTGAGGGTTTGAAGATATTTCCGAGCGGATCTGCTCCAGACGGCTGCGGTCAACCCGGCCGGTACTCTCACCGGTTACCGGAGGCGGAACCCGCTGCGATTGCTGAGAAAGTTTGCTGTATTCGATGCCCTGCAGCATCAGGGTTTCATCCTGGCCCTGGTTTTCGATGATCGCCCGGTCTGCCAGCACCGCTTTTAGCTTAGCCTGGGTACCGTCGATCACTTCACCAACACCATAAGTATCCTGTTTGCCACGGTTGGCAATGATTGCCAGACTGCGTGACGGGTCCGAGCTGGCGACCGCACCCACCAGAGTCAGGTTAAGCCGGGTTTTCGGTGCATCCACCACCTGAGGCGTGACGGGTTTGGCAACCGGTTTATCCGAGTAGCGACCAAAAAGATGAGCGTTAAGAAGAGGGCTCAGGGAGAGCGACTGATGCTCAGACGCCTGCTGACGCACCGATGGCGGACTCCAGCGTGACGGCGCCTGGCTTTCATCCAGGGTGCTCCAGACGAGCTGACCGGTCAGCCAGCCGGAAGCCGCGATAAGACCCAGGCTCGTCAGCAGACTGAGTCTGGCCTGATGTCCTGTGATAAAAGTCAGAGCTTTGTTTAAGATGGCATCGAGCTGGAGTTGTTGCACCATACGGGCTGGCATTGCTGGCGTTCCCTGTCCTTACTAATTCTTACCGGAATACTGAAAGGCCGTCAGCCTACACAAGGACTGGCAGCTTGTCATACGAAATCATCATGACATTTCCATAAGCGGGCGCTATGCCTCACTACAAACAGATAAAGTCAGGCCTTGTTAATATTTTGCTAAACAAAAACAAGCTAATACACCGGCATTTCTGGCCTGAGCCGCTTTGCCCGCTTGAAAAAGCGCCTTACTGCCACCATTGTTGATTTCAGCATTGAAGTCAACGATTAGAGGCCTGAATTTACTATGAGTTCAAACAGTATCGCAGTTCGGCTGGATAAATGGCTCTGGGCGGCCCGTTTTTATAAAACCCGTTCGATTGCCCGTAATATGGTTGACGGCGGTAAAGTCCATTATAATGGCCAGAGAAGCAAGCCAAGTAAAATTGTCGAAACCGGAGCTGTGATCTCGCTTCGGCAGGGAAATGAAGAAAAGACAGTCATTATCGAAAAACTGTCGGATCAACGCCGTGGTGCGCCGGAAGCCCAGACGCTCTACCGGGAAACCGAAGAGAGCATCAAGAAAAGGGAAGAGAATGCCCAGAAGCACAAACTCAACGCCCTGCACAGCCCGAGTCCGGAACGACGCCCGGACAAGAAACAGCGTCGTAATCTGATCAAATTTAAACATCAATAAGCCGGAGCTAAACCCATGGCCAACAACATGTTGCACCGCTACCTGTTCGAAGATCTTTCGGTACGTGGCGAACTGGTACAACTGGATGAAACGTACCAGAAGATTATTTCAAGCAAGGAATACCCTGCCCCAGTCAAGAACCTGCTGGGTGATCTTCTGGTTGCAACCACACTGCTGACGGCAACCCTGAAATTTGAAGGTTCAATTACCCTTCAGCTGCAGGGCGATGGTCCGGTATCACTGGCCGTGATCAACGGCGACCACGACCAGAAAGTCCGTGGCGTAGCGCGCTGGGAAGGCGATATCGCCGATGATGCCGGCCTGCACGATCTGATGGGCAAAGGTCATCTGGTGATCACCATTACGCCAAACAAAGGCGAGCGCTACCAGGGCGTGGTTGGCCTGGAAGGTGACACCCTGGCAGACGTACTGGAGAGCTACTTCCAGCGTTCAGAACAGCTGAAAACCCGCCTGTGGCTTCGCCAGGGCGAGCACGATGGCAAGCCGCACGCAGCAGGAATGCTGATTCAGGTAATGCCGGACGGCACCGGCAGCCCGGATGACTTTGAGCACCTGGAGCAGCTGACTGACACCATCAAGAATGAAGAGCTGTTTGGCCTTGAGGCAAACGACGTACTGTACCGCCTGTACAACCAGGAAACAGTAAAAGTCTTTGAACCTCAGCCGGTCGAATTCCACTGTGGCTGTTCACGCGAGCGCAGCGGTGCGGCGATCCTGAATGTTGAGCGTTCTGAAATAAATGACATTTTGGCCGAGTGCGGAACACTTTCTTTACATTGTGATTACTGCGGCACGACTTATTCGTTTGACGAATCTGACGTGGCGGAAATTTTTAGTCATTCAGCCGGCGGCAACTCAACCGTTCACTGATAAGCACAAAAAATTGACCTGACATCACGTCCGGCCAAAAGCCTTACCAAGCCAGCTCCACGCTGGCTTTTTAATGCAAAAACCCCACTAAATCACACACTTATCAATAGCAAAAATTCACTTTATTTTTTGCTGAATGATTAATTTGATCTGGCGCAAAGGTTTGCTTTGACTAAAAAACAAACTGTTAGAAATTGTGACCGACACACAAAACCCCCCCGATTTTAAGCAGCAATTTTTGATAAACATCCCTGTTTTGTATGTGACCAGTTGCTACATTGAGTACAGATTAAAAATTACAACATTACAAAATCCCTACAAATATCCTACAAGGAGCACCTATGACCGTTATGGAACATACTAAGGCTGCACAACTCGATCTCACCAAATATGGACTGACTGACGTAAAAGAGGTTGTTCGCAACCCAAGTTACGAGATGCTGTTCGAAGAAGAGACCCGCCCTGAACTGGAAGGATACGAAAAAGGTATCGTGACAGAGATGGGAGCTGTTGCTGTAGACACCGGTATTTTTACCGGACGCTCACCAAAAGATAAATTTATCGTTAAGGATGCCTCAACAGAAGAACACATGTGGTGGACCTCTGATGCGGTTAAAAACGATAACAAGCCTATCACGCCTGAAGCGTGGGCAGATCTGAAAGAACTGACCACCAGGCAGCTGTCTGGTAAGCGTTTGTTTGTTATCGACGGTTTTTGTGGTACCAACGAAGACACCCGTCTCTGTATCCGGGTGATCACAGAAGTGGCCTGGCAGGCACACTTCGTGAAAAACATGTTTATCCGTCCAACCGAAGAAGAGCTGGTGAATTTCGAGCCTGACTTCGTGATCATGAACGCAGCGAAAACCACTAACCCTAAGTGGAAAGAGCACGGCATGAACTCGGAAAACTACACCGTATTCAACCTGACCGAAAAGATGCAGCTGATCGGCGGTACCTGGTACGGCGGCGAAATGAAGAAAGGCATGTTCGCCATGATGAACTACTTCCTGCCTCTGCGCGGTATCGCGTCGATGCACTGTAGTGCCAACGTAGGTGAAAAAGGCGACACCGCTGTCTTCTTTGGCCTGTCCGGTACCGGTAAGACTACCCTCTCTACCGATCCTAAACGCGCGCTGATCGGTGATGATGAGCACGGCTGGGATGACGAAGGTATCTTCAACTACGAAGGTGGCTGTTACGCGAAAACCATCAAGCTTTCGAAAGAAGCTGAGCCGGACATCTACAACGCAATCCGCCGTGATGCCCTGCTGGAGAACGTAACCGTTCGTCCTGACGGCTCTATCGACTTTGACGATGGCTCGAAGACAGAAAACACCCGTGTTTCTTACCCGCTTCACCATATCGAAAACATCGTTAAGCCGATTTCCAAAGCGGGCCACGCTCAGAAAGTTATCTTCCTGACGGCAGATGCATTCGGCGTACTGCCTCCGGTAGCGAAACTGACTCCTGAGCAGACCAAGTACCACTTCCTGTCTGGCTTTACGGCCAAGCTGGCGGGTACTGAGCGCGGCATCACCGAGCCAACCCCGACCTTCTCGGCCTGTTTCGGCGCGGCCTTCCTGACCCTGCACCCAACCAAGTACGCTGAAGTACTGGTGAAACGCATGGAAGCGGCCGGTGCTGAAGCTTACCTGGTGAACACCGGCTGGAATGGTACCGGTAAGCGTATCTCGATTCAGGATACCCGCGGTATCATCGACGCAATCCTAGACGGTTCTATCGAAGAAGCAGAAACCAAGCAGATCCCGGTCTTCGACCTGAAAGTACCGACTTCCCTGCCTGGCGTAGACCCTACAATCCTGGACCCACGCGATACTTATGTGGATCCGCTGCAGTGGGAAAGCAAAGCTGAAGATCTGGCTCAGCGCTTCATCAAGAACTTTGAGAAGTACACAGACAATGCGGAAGGTAAGGCACTGATTGCCGCCGGCCCTAAACTGGACTAAGCCATATTTTTCCTGCCAAGCCCCTCTTTTGAGGGGCTTTTTTGTTGAAAGTGTGTTCGTTTTGCTTCACTCTGGGATCCAACGGCCAAAATGGTCTCCGCCGGATTCATGGATATGAAAAAAGCCACTGCACTACTGATCCTGTTGCTGTGCCTGCCGCTGGCTGGGGTACTGGTGCTGTTTGGCCTGCTCCATACCGGCTACGCAACCCCGATTATAAACTACCTGGCTCCGAAACTGACCGATACACAGGTACGGGTGGAACTGGCCGAGTACCACTCTCCTTACCACTTCTCCCTGCATGGGGTTGAAATCAGCACCAGCCCTGAGCCGCTGTATATTGAAAACCTCCAGCTGTGGCTCAATCCCGCGCTTATCCAAAACAACAAACTCATCATCGACAGCGTACTGCTGAGTGGTTTTACCCTGACCAAAGGTACACCGGTGTTCAGCTGGCCGAAACAGATCCGGCTCAATCAGCTGGCCGCTGAACACCTTGACTATTCCAATGGCCCGCTGGTGATCCGCGAACTGGCTTTCCAGATAAAAAATCCCCGACCGGCACCATCCGGTACCCTGCCGTGGTTTGGAGAATGGCAGGCTTCCGCCGATCAGGTGTACTGGCGTGGAGAGGCTATCAACCAGCTATTAGCTGACGGGGATTACCTGCCAGAAAGCAAAAAGATCTACGGGCTCTCATTTAAATGGCGCGGTGCGGATTTTTCCACCCAGGCCCAGTGGCAGGATGGAGAGTGGCACCTGATCAACAGCGCGATAAACAAACTAAACCTGAAATCCAGCCGCTTAACCCTGCCGGGTACTCTGATTGAAGCACTGCGCTCCCAGCCGGTTTACGTTCAGCGCCTGGACCTGCTTGATGCCAATATCGACACCGAAAACTTCGCACTGACCCAGGGCGACCTGACCCTGGAGAACTGGCAATGGCCGGACAGTCCATGGCAGCAAAACGCACTGCTCTCATTTAACGCAGAAAGCCTGCGCTGGAAAGAGCAACTGTGGCAGGAGCCGGTACTCGATGCCCGCTTCAGCCCGGGAGAAATCGGGCTGACTGATTTCAGTACCGGAATTGCCCGGGGTAATGTCCAGCTGTCAGGACGAATTACCCCTGAAAGCGCCCGCTTCAGCCACCTGACCCTGAGCGGGCTGGAATGGCTGGCATCCATTCATGAACAGGCATTGCCCGCTGCCCTGCCCGACTGGCAGCAGATCCACATCAATGAGCTGCGCATCCGCCACAGTCAGTACATCGACCTGCTCTCCAAACCAAGACGCCAGACTTCCGGACTGAACCTTCGCGGAAAAGACCTCCAGCTGCGCAGGGACGGAGAATGGGGATTGTGGCAGGGAGAGCTGTCACTGTCTGCCAACAGCATCAGCTACGGCAAACTCATCGGCTCACAGCTGCTGCTTGAAGCCCATGCAGCCAATGGCACCAGCTATCTGGACAAATTTATCCTGCCGCTGGACCAGGGGCTGGTACGCGCACAGGGCGAATGGCGTTTTGATGCGCCGAGCCACCCATGGCATCTGAAGTTTGCCGCGGAAGGGCTGGATCTGGAAAGACTGAATCTGAGCAGCGAATGGCAGATGCCGGTTAAGAGCCTGGCGGATTTTCAGTTCGAC
Source organism: Vibrio sp. 9-16B-A1 (assembly GCF_056726165.1). NCBI lineage: Bacteria > Pseudomonadati > Pseudomonadota > Gammaproteobacteria > Vibrionales > Vibrionaceae > Vibrio > Vibrio sp. 9-16B-A1. The sequence continues at coordinate 60,363 of NZ_JBSDZD010000018.1, read as the reverse complement.
CTGAAAGGCCTTGGCGGGGACAGGCACATGCTGGCCCACTCACTGGAAGGCTTTATGGTACTGGAACTGCCCGACTTCGTTTTGCCGGCATCGCTGGAAGAGCAGTTGGGGATCACCGCCGGAACCACTCTCAGCTTCAATAAACTGACCGTCAATGCCGACCGCGGCCGCCTGAGCTCGACCCCAGCCGGACTGAATCCTTCTGAACTCTCAGGCCAGTTCAGTGTGGATGCGGATCTCGCAGAGCCTGAGAAAGCCGATATATCGCTTTCACTGGAAGGAAAATGTGGCGCAGTCCGGTTTGACCTGATGCGCGATGAGCAGCTGCTGAAAATCAGGCCATGTCCGGCTGAGGCGGATCTGGCAACAACATATAAGTCCCGGTAAATTCCACCGCTGGGTGGTCACCGCTGAATATGGTTACCCGAACAATCACCCTGGCTTTGCGGCCACTCTCCAGCCTGTCCAGGTCACCACTGATCCCGTCAAGGGAGGTCACCGCCAGCGGATTCTGCTCAACCGGATGACGATAGCGGATATGACTGTCTGCCAGCACGATACCCGCTTTCAGCCCACGCTCCCGCATCAGAAGCCAGGTCATTCCCCACCCTGTCAGTGTCGCAAGGGTAAAGGCTGAACCGGCAAACATGGTGTTATGTGGGTTGAGATTGGGATTGAGTTGTGCGGCACACTCAAAACGGTAGCCGGTGTACTGGTTGATTTTGATCCCCATCTTGTCGCTTATCGGTATCTGCTGCTCCCAGCGCTGCTGCAGTTCTGCGCACCATTCCGGCCTGCGCAGTACATTCGCCATCGGGTCCAGCTCTTTAACCATCTGCTGATGGCGTACCGGCCCGCGTTCATCACTCAGTTCACCATGACTGACAAAGCCATTCTTTTCATAGAAAGCGATCGCGTCCTGACGGGCATTACACACCAGCCGCTTGGCCCCTTCCTGACGCGCCAGCGACTCCAGAGCCACCAGCACCAGCGAACCCAGCCCACGACTGCGGCGGTTCGGCTTCACCGCCATATAGCGGATCTGACCTTCACTGTCCGGTGTGATGTACAACCGGCCAATCGCCATCGGCCTGCCCTTGCTGTCGGTGATCACCCGGTGATGGCTCATCTCGTCAAACTCATCCCGCTCCGAGCCAATCGGCAACCGCCACGGCTCACGCAGCATCTGCCAGCGAAAGTGGTAATACTTGTTAAGCTGATTCGGCGTCGCCGGGGTAATGAGTTTAAACATGGAAATCCTTTTCATTTCGCGGTTCGCGGTTCGCGGTTCGCGGTTCGCGGTTCGCGGTTCGCGGTTCGCGGTTCGCGGTTCGCGGTTCGCGGTTCGCCAGCCTGTTGCTCGCAACCCGCAGCGTCAAGCATCCTCTGCCGAAGCTGTTACAGAAGCGTCAACGAGCTCCCCGCGTACCCCGGAGCGAAGCGCCCACGAACCACGTACCTGATTTTTATACCTGCAACCAGAACGTCACCGGTCCATCATTCACCAGTGACACTTTCATATCTGCACCAAAACGGCCGCGTTCGGTCGGCAGTTGTGTGGCGCAGTTGTCGGCAAAATAGTCGTACCAGTGCTCTGCATCGGCCGGGCTGGCGCCTTTGGAAAAGCCCGGGCGGGTGCCTTTTTTGGTGTCTGCCGGTAATGTAAATTGAGACACCACCAATACGCTTCCGTTCACCTGTTTCACGTTGAGGTTCATTTTGCCCTCATCGTCTTCAAATACCCGGTAAGTCAGTACCCGCTCGATCAGGCGTTTGGCCTTGGCTTCGTCATCGCCTTTTTCCACGCCCAGCAGTACCAGAAGCCCTTTATCAATCTGACCGGTTACTTCACCGTCCACCCGTACTGCGGCTTCGCTCACTCTCTGTATCAGTGCTATCACTCTTGTTTCCTTGCTGATCTGTTATTTCGGCCGGTGTGGCCTGTTGTTCTTGCGGGCTACTGTACCACATCTCCCTCTCACCCAGGCTGGCGGTAATCTCCGCGCCCAGCAATACAATCAGCCAGCAGACATAGACCCACACAAACAGGATCGGAATCGCGGCAAGCGCACCATAGATCAACTGATAAGAAGGGAAGGTCGTGATGTACAGAGCGAAGCCTTTCTTACTCGCTTCGAACAGCACCGCCGCTACCAGCGCACCGACAGCAGCATCCGCCAGGTTCACTTTGATGTTCGGCACCAGAAGATAAAGCCCCATAAAAGCAACAAATGAGAGCAGGAAGGGCAGCCAGCGCAAAAAATATGCGGTCAGGGTGAATACCGTCTCGCTGTCCAGGAAACTGAGCGAAGTGATGTAGGAAGTCACCGCGATACTCGCCCCGGCCAGGATCGGCCCCAGCGTCAGCACCATCCAGTACATGGAAAACGAGTAGACCCGGCGGCGTTTGGCTTTCACCCGCCAGATATAGTTAAGGCTCTTGTCGATATTGGAGATCAGCATCAGCGCCGCAACAAACAGGAATACACCACCCACCGCGGTCATCTTACCGGTATTGGCAACAAAATCATTCAGCGCCGATTTGACCACCTCACCGGCGTGAGGCACAAAATTCTGGATCACGAAGTCCTGCAGCACATCGCCCACATTGGCAAACACCGGAAAACCGGACAACACAGACAGCAGCACCGTCAGCAGGGGAACCAGCGACAGCAGGGTAATATAGGCCATATAGCCCGCACTGACTGTCAGGCGATCATGAGTGACCCGGCTAAGCAGATACCGGAAAAAACTGTGGATTTGATTCGCGATTTCGGCCGGGGTCAAAGTGGCTCTCCCTCTCAAAGATTTGCTATCCTGCTGTTAAGACGTGACATCAGTGGTGATACCATCCACTGTTATGATTAAGCTTATCTATTGTAAACGAAAAGGACTCTTTGATGCGTAATTTATTGTTTTTGTGCGTCGCTTTGATGGCGGGCTGTCAGTCAACTTACTACTCTGCGATGGAAACGGTCGGCATTCACAAACGCGATATCATGGTGGACCGGGTAGAAGAGGCCAAAACCGCCCAGCAGGACGCACAACAGGAGTTCACCAGCGCGCTGGAAGCCCTCTCCTCCCTGACCGCATTTGATGGCGGCGACCTGGAGAAAATGTATAACCAGATCAACGATAAGTACGAAGACAGCGAGAAAGCGGCACAAAAAGTCGCGGATCGCATCGCTTCCATCGAAGATGTCTCCGAGGCCCTGTTTGAAGAGTGGGAAAACGAGCTGGAGCTCTACACCAGCGCCAAACTGCGCCGCGACAGTGAAGCCAAACTCAAACAGACCCGCAGTTCGTATAACTCCATGCTGCGTGCGATGAAACGCGCCGAAAGCAAGATGACGCCGGTACTCAATACCCTGCGCGACAACACCCTCTACCTGAAACACAACCTCAACGCCAACGCCATCGGCTCACTGCAGGGCGAGTTTATGAGCCTGGAAAAAGACATCGAAGTGGCGATCAAAGAGATGAAAGCGGCGATTGCGGAATCGGATAAATTTTTGGCAAAGTTGAAGTAGCTCGCAAAAACTTCGAAAGAAGCATACGGAAACTTTTAAAATAATCTGTAAAGGAGACATTATGCTTTCACTGTCTCCTTATACTCACTAACAAATAATATATATCCTGCCTGTAGCAATCAGTGCACATTACGAATGAGCCAGTTCCACCTTCATAAGCCAGGTATCAGTCATATTCCTGCAGCTCTCATATAACGAGCTGTCATAAAACAAAAGTACCGGTATTACCTGTGCTTCCCACAATAGTTTAATCAGCGACTATGAATGCAATACGCATTTAAGGCGCCTCTACATCACGCCCGTCAATCCACAATGAGCACATAAGCATTGTGCTTATAAAACCTGTTGCTATGAGCTGATATTTAAATATAATTGGCAAATATGTGGCACCCATTCCAGTTCCGCTGCAACAGACCTTTAAAAACATGAGAAACATGCCGTATGAGAGAGCTATTTTTTTTAACGTCTCCTTTCCGCACAATACCTTCAGGACAAATGAGCTTCAGTAAAGTAATTGGGATTACCGTACTGTTATTTCTGTCAGTTTCTGAATCTGCTTTCGCGTTAAATACAAGAGCAGAGTTAATTTCAGCTGATCTGCCCATTGTAAAGTTCACATCAGACAACTCCCATTCATTCCACATATACGGCTCCAAATACAGAAACTTTGTCCTGGTAGAGAGCCTGAACCTCAGAGATCTGCAAAAGCTTAAAACAATCTCAAGAAAAGCAAGCCTGAGCTTCACCCGCATATCAAATAGCAGCCAATGCCAGAACTATATGGTCAATAGTGGCTCACTGGGATACGTAACAAATTCTGACAGCGGAGAAAGTATTGACTTTGAGGTTATTTGTAATGGGAATGAAACATTATTGTATATCTCTATGCGAGACAAATTCGTAATGAACTATGTTCTGTACAAAGTTTCACCAGAAACTTTTGAACACTGGATAAGCAATATCGAAACCAACCTGTTACAGTTGGATGATTTGTAACTTACACTCCGTAAATATAATACCAACAGGTATAACGTTATTTCTCTATGGAGAATATTGTAAATAAGAGAATAAAGCGCCAGAGTATCCAAAAGAATAAATTTACACTTAGCGAAACAGCTTATTATTGAATTTGTAAATAACAACAGGATCAATATGTCTTGTTGAATACAGATAAATCAAAGATGGCGTAATATCCACAATACTCTGTCATCAACGTCCGTAAACGGCACCTCAACCACCTCAAATCCCAGCCCGGTGTATGTCTTAACCAGCCATTCATGAATTTCCAGCGCCTGTTCGAACGGATACGGGCGCACGTCATCCTGCACATAGATACTCTTTTCCGGGCGGCAGGCGAAGACTATTGGGTGGTAATCTCTGGCGGTATTTTTCAGCTCATCATCCGGGGTCAGGCCGCTCATGGTCATGTAGGCACAGATATCACCCAGCGCCCTGTCCATGAAGGCGGTTTTGCCTGCGTGCAGCGCTGTGAGCTTTTGGTCACCCATGATCCCAAAGCATAAAGAGGCAAACCCGGCCATATCATTCCAGGGCAAAATCCCGTCTTCCAGCGCGCTCTGCTCTTCAATCAGACGCCGTGACGCCTCTTCAAACGTCGCATACCCCTTTTCACCCAGCGCACCAATCAGGGTCGTCTTCCCCGCCCCCGGCCCGCCAGTAATCACAACCGGTTTCATCTGCTTTTCCTTCTTTCCCGCGAACCAAGTACCACGAACCTCGTACCGCCCATACAAAAACACCCCGGCTTATCACTAAACCAGGGTGTTGTTTATACCACTAATCCGGGATTAGATAGCACCACGCGCCGCGCGTTTACGGTCGCTTTCAGTCAGGTGCTTCTTACGGATACGGATGCTTTCCGGAGTTACTTCTACCAGCTCGTCATCATCGATGAATTCCAGAGCCTGCTCCAGAGTCATCACGATAGGTGGAGTCAGAACCTGAGCGTCATCAGTACCAGATGCACGAACGTTGGTCAGCTGCTTGCCTTTCAGGGCGTTTACTGTCAGGTCGTTGTCACGGCTGTGAATACCGATAACCATGCCTTCGTACACTTCCACACCGTGGCCAATGAACAGACGGCCGCGCTCCTGCAGGTTAAACAGGGCGTTGGTCAGGGCTTTACCCGCTGCGTTTGCGATCAGTACGCCGTTGATGCGCTGGCCGATCTCACCGCCTTTGTGCAGACCGTAATGGTCAAACGTGTGGTACATCAGGCCAGAACCTGAAGTCAGGGTCATGAACTCTGTCTGGAAGCCGATCAGACCACGTGATGGCATCATGAAGTCCATACGGATACGGCCTTTGCCATCCGGAGACATGTCAGTCAGCTCACCTTTACGCAGGCCGATGTTCTCCATGATGCCGCCCTGGTGCTCTTCCATTACGTCAATGGTTACAGTCTCAAACGGTTCCATCAGCTGGCCGTCTTCTTCTTTGATGATTACTTCAGGGCGTGATACCGCCAGCTCGAAGCCTTCACGACGCATGTTTTCGATCAGGATAGACAGGTGAAGCTCACCACGGCCTGATACGCGGAACTTGTCCGGGTCTTCAGTCTGCTCAACGCGCAGTGCTACGTTGTGTACCAGTTCTTTTTCCAGACGCTCAAGGATGTTACGTGAAGTCACGAACTTACCTTCTTTACCCGCGAACGGAGAGGTGTTTACCTGGAAAGTCATGGTTACGGTTGGCTCATCCACGCTCAGTGGAGGCAGGGCTTCTACCGCGTTCTGCGCACAGATGGTATCAGAGATCTTCAGTTCACCCAGACCGGTGATAGCGATAATGTCGCCGGCTGCCGCCTGATCCACTTCGTGACGCTCAAGACCCAGGTAACCCAGTACCGTACCCACTTTACCGTTACGGGTTTTACCGTCAGCACCAACCACAGTTACCTGCTGGTTCGCTTTCACGGTACCACGGGTAACACGGCCAACACCGATAACACCCACGTAAGAGCTGTAGTCCAGCTGAGAGATTTGCATCTGCAGCGGGCCGTCCATATCAACCTGAGGCGCTTCTACGGTATCAACGATCGCCTGGAACAGAGGTTCCATGTTCTCGCCGGTCTCGCCTTCTTCTGCGCTTGCCCAGCCGTTCAGTGCTGATGCGTAGATCACCTGGAAGTCCAGCTGCTCGTCAGTTGCACCCAGGTTGTCGAACAGGTCAAATACCTGATCCATTACCCAGTCAGGACGCGCGCCAGGGCGGTCGATCTTGTTGATAACTACGATAGGCTTAAGGCCGTGAGCAAAAGCTTTCTGAGTTACGAAACGGGTCTGAGGCATTGGGCCGTCAACCGCGTCAACGATCAGCAGCACAGAGTCAACCATAGACATGATACGCTCAACCTCACCACCGAAGTCGGCGTGTCCCGGGGTATCTACGATGTTGATGCGGTAGTCGTTCCAGTTGATGGCGGTGTTTTTCGCCAGGATGGTAATACCACGCTCTTTTTCGATGTCGTTCGAGTCCATGACCCGCTCTTCCACTTCACCGCGTGATTCCAGGGTGCCTGACTGCTGAAGCAGCTTATCTACCAGGGTAGTTTTACCGTGGTCAACGTGCGCGATGATCGCGATATTTCTTAGGTTATCGATGTTTGGAGTCGTCATGGATTTTGATTCACTCAAAGGGTGAAGCCGCGAGGCGACATGCCTGCCACTGCACTGATTAAAAAAACGGCCAATAATGTACCAGATTTTGGCCAAATTCCCACATTTATGTGACATGGAACGCTTTTTTTATCGGCAAAACGCGCTCCCGTCACCGCCCGGGCCCGGCGGTTCAACGGATAAAGCCGGTGAAACAAAAATTTGCATTGACTTTAGTGTAGCCGGGGTGCGAAATAATGTCGGGCACGAAACCGGTTGCGAATCCCGGCACGCCCACGCACCAATATGGTGCAATCGCAGATCATTTTGGTGCAGAAACTTGCACTACGATCAATCAGATAAACTTAGTCTGTTGATTTTAAACGGATTTAAAAACTGGCACAGTTTTGGCTTAATAGAAATCGTCACTGATTAACACGCACAAGATTAATCAGTAACAGATTTTTAATTTCACCAATATTGCGCCGAAGCATTATTTACACCGGAGGTTATCCAAGATGTCAGTAGAAAACGTTCTATCGCTGATCCAAGAAAACGAAGTGAAGTTTGTTGACCTGCGCTTCACCGACACAAAAGGTAAAGAGCAGCATATCTCTATCCCTGCTCACCAGGTTGACGCTGACTTCTTTGAAGAAGGCAAGATGTTCGACGGTTCTTCTGTTGCTGGCTGGAAAGGCATCAACGAATCTGACATGGTGATGATGCCAGATGCGTCAAGCGCAGTACTGGACCCATTCACAGAAGACGCAACCCTGAACATCCGTTGTGACATTCTGGAGCCTGCAACCATGCAGGGCTACGACCGTGACCCACGCTCTATCGCCAAGCGCGCTGAAGACTTCATGCGCTCTGCAGGCATCGCAGACACTGTTCTGGTTGGTCCTGAGCCAGAGTTCTTCCTGTTTGACGACGTGAAGTTCGCAACCGACATGTCTGGTTCTTTCTTCAAGATCGACGACGTGGAAGCGGCATGGAACACAGGTACTGACTTCGAAGAAGGTAACAAAGGTCACCGTCCTGGCGTTAAAGGCGGTTACTTCCCGGTTGCTCCGGTTGACTCATCTCAGGACATCCGTTCTGCAATGTGTCTGGTAATGGAAGAGATGGGCCTGGTTGTTGAAGCGCACCACCACGAAGTGGCAACTGCGGGTCAGAACGAAATCGCAACCCGTTTCAACACCCTGACTGCAAAAGCAGATGAAATCCAGATCTACAAGTACGTGGTTCACAACGTAGCGCACGCATTTGGTAAGACCGCAACCTTCATGCCTAAGCCACTGGTTGGTGATAACGGCTCTGGTATGCACGTTCACATGTCTCTGGGCAAAGATGGCGTTAACCTGTTTGCCGGTGACAAATACGGCGGCCTGTCTGAAATGGCTCTGTACTACATTGGCGGTATCATCAAGCACGCACGTGCAATCAACGCCTTTGCTAACGCATCAACCAACTCATACAAGCGTCTGGTTCCTGGCTTCGAAGCACCAGTTATGCTGGCTTACTCTGCACGTAACCGCTCTGCTTCTATCCGTATCCCTGTGGTACCAAGCCCGAAAGCACGCCGTATCGAAGTACGCTTCGGCGATCCATCTGCGAACCCATACCTGTGCTTCGCGGCTATGCTGATGGCTGGTCTTGACGGTATCAAGAACAAGATCCACCCTGGCGATGCAATGGACAAAGACCTGTACGACCTGCCGGCTGAAGAAGCTGCAGAAATCCCAACCGTGGCTTACTCACTGAAAGACGCGCTGGATTCTCTGGATGCAGACCGTGAGTTCCTGACCGCTGGCGGTGTATTCTCTGATGACTTCATCGATTCTTACATCGAGCTGAAATCTCAGGACGTGGAAAAAGTGAACATGACCACTCACCCACTGGAATTCGAACTGTACTACTCAGTGTAATTCACTGTAACTGTTACAGAAAAACTAAGGCTCGCCTCGCAGGCGGGCCTTTTGTTTATTTGCATCCCATTGCTCCTGCCATAGAGTAAAATTTACTCAACCAAATGCACGGAGACCCCTGATGCGTTTTGCGCTGCCTGCCCTGTTCGTTCTGTTGTCCCCTTTTGCCCTGGCCCAGACCGCTTATACCTGGGTTGATGAAAATGGTATCCGTCACTTCAGTGATACCCCGCCATCCGGGCAGCAGGCCGAGGCCCTGACGCTGAAAAGCGCACCGGTCCCGCCCGCAGATGAAGCACAGGAGGAAACCCTGCTCCCTGAGCCTGAACTGCAGCCAGAAGAAGGAACTGTCCCGGAAGAGGATCCGGTCCCGCAGGCCGCACTGGCGCTGGAATGGAATAATCCGCGTAACGACCAGACCATCCGCAGCAATCCGGGCAAAATCGAAATAAAACTCTCTGCCAACCGGAAACTGCAATTGGGCGAACAACTGCAACTGCTGCTCAACGGAGAAGAGTACGGCGCACCCCAGTCCCGCCTCGCCTGGTCCCTGACCAACGTAGATCGCGGCACACATACCTTATCAATCAATGCCTTAAAAGATGGCAAGCTTATTGCAACAACCCCTTCTATCACGGTGCATCTTCACCGGAACAGGGTTATCCAAAAGAAAAGCTCGCAATAACAGGAGCTTATCCTGAGGATCTGATTGGCTTTATGCCTGCCTTGCTCCATACTTACAGGCACCGCGCACCATTTTGGTGCATCGGAGTGAAGGCAGGTAAGCATGCAGATCAACGACCAACTCTCGACCACCATTATCAACAATGTTGTCACCGCGACCCTGTTGCTCGATGAGCATCTGGGGCTGTGTTACGCCAACCCGGCGGCAGAGCAGTTGTTTTCCCAGAGCTCCAAGCGCCTGCTGGGTGCCCCCCTGCCAGGCCTGGTACAACACGCATCGATGGACCTCAGCCTGCTCAGCCAGCCACTTCAGTCCGGCCAGAGCATCACCGACAGTGACGTCACCTTTGTGATTGACGGCCGCCCGGTGATGCTGGAAGTCACCGTCAGTCCGGTCACCTGGCAGAAACAGGTACTGCTGCTGGTGGAACTGCGTCAGACCGACCAGCAACGCCGCCTCAGTCAGGAGCTCAACCAGCACGCCCAGCAGCAGGCGGCCAAAGAGCTGGTGCGCGGCCTGGCCCATGAGATCAAAAATCCTCTTGGTGGTCTGCGCGGTGCGGCGCAGCTGCTGGCACGGATGCTGCCGGAGCCGGAGCTCAAAGAGTACACCCAGATCATCATCGAACAGGCGGACCGACTGCGCTCACTGGTTGACCGTCTTCTTGGGCCACAAAGACCCGGCCGCAAAGAGCGGGTTAACCTGCACCTGGTACTGGAGAAAGTCCGCCAGCTGGTTGAGCTCGACAACGGTAACCGGCTGACTATCCGCCGTGACTATGACCCCAGCCTGCCTGCGCTGATGATGGACCCGGACCAGATAGAACAGGCGCTGCTTAATATCGTCAGCAACGCCGCCCAGATCCTCACCGGGCAAAATGACGGCGACATTCTGGTGCGCACCAGAACGGTGCATCAAGCCAATATTCACGGCACCCGCCACAAGCTGGCGGCCAAAATAGACGTAATCGACAACGGCCCGGGTATCCCGCCCGAGCTGCAGGACACCCTGTTCTACCCCATGGTCAGTGGCCGTGAGGGGGGCACCGGGCTGGGGCTGTCGATTTCACAAAACCTGATCGACCAGCATCAGGGAAAAATTGAAGTGGAGAGCTGGCCGGGCAAAACCACATTCACCGTTTTATTACCGATTTTTTAGCGTGAGCTGCAAGGATACTGACTATGAGTAAAGGTTATGTTTGGGTGGTCGATGACGACAGTTCGATCCGCTGGGTGATGGAGAAGACCCTCTCCTCGGCTCAGATCCGCTGCGAAACCTACGCCGATGCAGAAAGCGTCCTGCAGGCGCTGCAACGCGAGGCCCCGGACGTACTGGTCTCCGACATCCGTATGCCGGGCATGGACGGCCTGGCGCTGCTCAAACAGGTCCACCAGCAGTATCCGGATCTGCCGGTGATTATCATGACCGCTCACTCCGACCTCGACGCGGCAGTAAACGCCTACCACGAAGGCGCGTTTGAGTACCTTCCAAAGCCGTTCGATATTGATGAAACCCTGGCACTGGTAGAGCGGGCCCTGACCCACGCCTTTGAGCAGCGCACCCAAAAAGCCGGGGACGACGACCTGGCCGCCAAAGCGCCGGAAATCATCGGCGAAGCACCGGCGATGCAGGAAGTATTCCGGGCCATTGGCCGCCTCTCACGCTCATCTATCTCAGTGCTTATCAACGGTGAATCGGGTACGGGTAAAGAGCTGGTGGCGCACGCCCTGCACCGCCACAGCCCGAGGGCAAAGAATCCGTTTATCGCCCTGAACATGGCGGCGATCCCCAAAGACCTGATCGAATCAGAGCTGTTTGGTCACGAAAAAGGGGCCTTCACCGGGGCCAACTCGGTGCGCCAGGGACGCTTCGAGCAGGCCAACGGCGGCACCCTGTTTCTGGATGAGATCGGCGATATGCCGCTGGATATTCAGACCCGGCTGCTGCGGGTGCTGGCGGATGGCCAGTTCTACCGGGTTGGCGGTCACTCACCGGTCAATGTGGACGTGCGTATTATCGCCGCCACCCACCAGGACCTGGAGCAGAGGGTCGCCGACGGCGATTTCCGTGAAGACCTGTTCCACCGCCTCAACGTTATCCGGGTACACATCCCATCACTGCGCGAACGCAGGCAGGATATCGAAAAACTGACCCAGCACTTCCTGCGCATGGCCGCCACTGAGCTGGGTGTGGAAATGAAGACCCTTCACCCCTCCACCACTGAGCAGCTCAACCAGCTCGACTGGCCGGGTAATGTGCGCCAGCTGGAGAACGTTTGCCGCTGGCTGACGGTAATGGCAAGCGGGAACGAGGTACTTCCTGGTGATCTGCCAAGGGAGCTGCTGACGGCCACAACGGTGAAATCTTCCGCAACCGGAGCAGAAAACTGGCAGGACCAGCTGGAAAACTGGGCATCAGACGCGCTGAAAAACGGAGAAACTGAGCTGCTCTCTTATGCACTGCCCGAATTTGAACGTATAATGTTAAGAACAGCACTGAGACATACCAATGGTCACAAACAAGATGCTGCTAAACTATTAGGCTGGGGACGTAACACACTGACACGGAAACTGAAAGAGCTCGGAATAAGCTGAGTGAGTGCGCCGTCAGGTGTGAGCGATAACAATCACCCGATATGACCGTTAAACGATAACTGATGGCAAAAAAACAACTCACCCTGCGCAGCGCTGTAATTCTCCCTTTTGTGGCCATTTTCCTGGTCACCTTTGGTGTGATCGCCGCCGTCCAGTTCTACAGCTATGAAAACATGGTGGCCAAACTCAGCCACAAACAGCTGGTCGCCTTCACCGAGAACATCAAAAGCCGGCTGTCGGTTTTCCTTGAAGAGCCGTTCCGCACCAATATCGCCCTGACCCGCACCGTCGAGTTCAGCGAGCTCTACCGCGCCAATGATATGTCAGAAATCGAAGACTTCCTGGCGATGAGCTTTACCCATCTGAATCCGCATATCGAGCACCTCGATGTGATTGGCTTTGGTGGCGAAGGCGGAGAGTTTGTCGGCTTTCGCCGTGAACCCAATAACAGCTTCACCCTGATGCTGCAGGACCAGCGCACCCAGGATGAACTGCTGATCTACCAGGGCAGCGACCCGCGCTCTGGTGTCCGCTCCCGTTTCCAGAACTACGATCCAAGGGTTCGCCCCTGGTACACCCCGGCAGCCAAAAGCCTGCAGCCATCCTGGTCTGAGGTTTATGCCAACGCCGATGAACGTCAGGAGATCACCCTGTCTGCCATCAACCCGGTGATGGGCACTGACGGCCTGATTGGGGTCATGGTATCTGATATCCGCATCAACACCTTTAACCAGTTCCTGCGCTATCAGAAAGACCGTACCACCGCCTCGATGTACATCTTTGATAAAGAGACCCGGCTGATCGCTCACTCCGAACCTGGCGGCGTGGTATCACAGGGCAGCGAAAACTCCCCCAAAGGTACCCGAATGCTGGTGGCTGAAAGCCCGAATCCGGTGATCGCTTCCGGGGCCGGCCATATCGATTTCTCCAGGCTGACCACCCCCTACTCCAGCTATATGTTTGAGTTCAGCCAGGACGGGGAGCGCTACTTCAACAAGCTGTCGCGCTTTAAGAGCACCTTTGGCCTCGACTGGTACATCATGGTGAGTATTTCTGAGCGTGAACTGCTCGGTGAGCTGCCTCAGCAGCAGCAACAGGGCCTGCTGGTGGCGCTGCTGGTTGGCCTGATTGGCCTGCTGATGGGCGCGCTGGCATTTAACCGCATCACCCGGCCGATCACCAGTACCGCCAATGCCGCCAAAGAGCTGGCCAAAGGTGACTGGAACAGCACCATGCCTGAGCCGGGACAGATCTTCGAGACCTCGATGCTGGTATCGGCGTTTAACAACATGGCCGACAGCCTCAAGCAATCCTTCGAAGCGCTGCGCACCCAACTGGTCTACGACTCCCTGACCCAGCTTTACAGCCGTCAGGGTCTGATTGAAGCAAGCTGCAAACTGCCATCGCTCGATAATGGCATCCTGTTGCTGCTCGGTATCGACCGCTTCCGCGAAATTAACGACAGTCTCGGCCACTACAGCGGTGACCAACTGCTGGTAATCATGGCCGAACGCCTGCGTCAGCAATGCCAGGACAGCGCCATGCTGGCCCGGGTGGGTGGCGATGAGTTTGCGATTTTCCTGCCTCAGGATCAACAGAACGGCAGCCTGGAAGAGATCACCAACCGCATCCGCCAGGCGTTCAATGCCCCGTTCCAGATGGGCAACGAAACCGTGGTAATCAACATTTCAGTGGGCCAGGTCGAGACTGACAACACCACCAACATGAGCACCTGGCTGCGCAACGCCAGCATCGCCCTGAGCCACGCCAAGCAGGAGCCGCTGCGCCTGGCCCGTTACCGCCCGGAAATGGCCGATGCCTCACGCAGGAAAACCCAGACTCTGGCCGAGATGAACATGGCGATCGCCAACAGCGAGTTTGTGCCTTTCTATCAGCCGATCATTGATTTGGAGAGCGGAGAAGTACTGGGGGCTGAAGCACTGGCGCGTTGGGTAAGCCCGGAGCGTGGCGTGGTGCCGCCATTTGAGTTTATCCCGATCGCCGAAGAGAGCGGCCTGATCAGTGAGATTGGCGAGCAAATCCTGCTCAAATCCTGCACTGATACCGCGCTGGCGATCCACGGCGGACAGTGGCCGGCGGACTTCAGCCTGCACGTGAACCTGTCGGTGAACCAGCTGTCCCACACCGGCTTTATCGGTGAACTGCGCGGGGTACTCAAAGACAGTCAGCTGCCGGCCGGTAACCTGACCCTGGAAATAACCGAATCCCGCATTGTCGATAACGATCCGGTGATCCTGAAAAACATGAAAGCCATCAAAGCGCTGGGGATCAAAATCGCGATTGATGATTTTGGTACCGGCTACTCGTCGCTGGCCTACCTGCACAAACTGCCGTTTGACTGCCTGAAGATAGACCGCTCCTTTATCACCCAACTGAGTGAAGAGACCATGGACACCTCAATCGTGGCCGCGATCGTCAACATGACCCAGGGCTTCAAATCCAACCTGGTCGCCGAAGGCGTAGAAACCCAGGCTCAGGCCTCAATGCTGAAAAAACTCGGCTGCCCGCAGGCACAGGGCTACCTTTTCGGCCACCCGATGCCATTCTCAGAATGGCCGTCAGATCTTGTTAACATGAAGCGGGACGGGGATTAAGCGAAACGGAAGGTATTAAAAAACCGCTGAAGTGTCAGCGGTTTTTTATTGGCTCTGGGCTCTGGGCTCTGGGCTCTGGGCTCTGGGCTCTGGGCTCTGGGCTCTGGGCTCTGGGCTCTGGGCTCTGGGCTCTGGGCTCTGCAAACAGGTTTTCTTACTCAAACCTTACTTACAACACGATAGCTTCGATTTCCCAAATCACGTATCGCGAACTCCCCCAGGGCCGAGTACCTAGGGCCCAGCGCCTTATATCACCCTCGAAAACTGCTGCTGGCGTGCCCGCTGGCGCAGGTACTTATCAAAACACATACAGATGTTGCGGATCAGCAGGCGGCCACGCAGGGTGACCTGAATCCACTGGCCATCGTGCTCCACCAGCTCATCGTCGATAAAGGTCTGCAGCAGCTTCAGGTCTTCGTCAAAGTAACGTTTAAACGTCAGACCGAACTGCTGCTCAATGGCACGGGTGTCGAGGCGGAAGTTACAGATCAGCTGCTTGATCACTTCGCGGCGGATCAGGTCATCTTTCTCCAGCGAGACCCCTTTCCACAAGGCGTGGCGCATCTCGTTGACCTGAGCGTAGTACTTCTTCAGCTCTTTCTGGTTCTGGGCGTAACAGTCACCCACCATAGAAATCGCCGACACGCCAAAACCGATCAGGTCGCATTCGCCCTGAGTGGTATAGCCCTGGAAGTTGCGGTGCAGTACGCCGCCGCGCTGGGCCACAGCCAGCTCGTCATCCGGCAGGGCAAAGTGGTCCATACCGATAAACTGGTAACCGGCACCGGTCAGAGTCGCTATCGTGTCCTGCAGGATCGCCATTTTCTCTTCTGCAGCCGGCAGGTCTTCATCTTTGATTTTGCGCTGGGCAGCAAACAGCTGTGGCATGTGGGCATAGTTAAATACCGACAGGCGGCCCGGGCGCATGGTCAGTACCTGCTGCAGGGTCTGTGCAAAGCTCTCTTTGGTCTGCTTTGGCAGGCCATAGATGAGGTCCAGGTTGGTTGAACGGAAACCCAGTTCACGGGCACGCTCCGCCATGGCAAAAATAAATGCTTCATCCTGCTCGCGGTTCACCAGCTGCTGCACTTCTTTATTGAAGTCCTGCACGCCGATACTCAGACGGTTGAAGCCTTCTGCGCGCAGGTGGTCGAGCATATCCAGCTCAATCTCACGCGGGTCCACCTCGATGCTGATTTCCGCATCCTGGTCAAATATGAACTCTTCGTGGATAAGGCGCATCAGGCGGGTGATCTGGGCTTTATTCAGAAAGGTCGGTGTACCGCCTCCAAAATGCAGCTGGGTTACTTCACGGCCGGAAAGCAGCGAAGCGCGCTGGCGGATCTCGTGCTCCAGCACATCCAGATAATCATCAGCCTTGTGCTGGTGACGGGTGATCACCTTATTACAGCCACAGTAGTAGCAGAGCTTATGACAAAACGGGATATGAATGTACAGCGACAGTGGCCGCTCCGGGTAGCGGGTACAGGCCATGTCCAGCTCAGCAATGGTAAACGCTTCGTGGAACTCCACTGCGGTTGGGTATGAGGTATAGCGCGGGCCGGAGTAATTGTATTTTTCCAATACCGCCTGGTCCCAAACAATTTGCTCGCTCGACATGGTTTACGCTTCCGGTTAGTCAATTCAGCGGCTATTTTGCCACAGCTGCATAGCAGCTAAAGAATTGGGTAGATTATTTGTAACAGAAATGTGTGAAATTGCAGACTGGATCACTGCAAAATCCGGTTCAAAGCCCCGTCCGGATGGAGCTTCGGCCGTTTTTGATGACGATCAGCCGACCTGGGTCACCAGGATCTGGTCATTGAGCGGCCTGACCCGCTCCCTGAGCGCCTTCAGCTCTTCGTTGATGGCATCGCCAAGACGGGCTTCTGCCTTTTGACGAGTAAGGTTCTGACGCATCCGCTCCTGTTTTTCCAGTGCCTGACGCGCTTCGCCTCTCGCCATCTCATTCACGGTCTGATAAAGCTCGTACAGCGCCGGGTAATCGGCGGCGGCGTCGATACGCTCGTCACCCTGAAGATATTCCAGCATGCCACACACCCGGATACTGATTTCCGATAAATCACACTGCCCCTGGATCCCGGCCTGGCACAACAGGTCAACATTCTCAAAAATGTTGGCGTTACGCTTACCCATCGCCAGTGCCTGCTGCTGGCTCAGCAATTTCTTCTGTCTGCGCAGTCTGATCAGCAGATGGGCCGCGTAGCCGCCCAGTGCTGCAATGATCAGGCCGCCCGCACCAAGCAGTAAGGCAGTGTTCATGGTTATCAGTCCTTGTACTCGTCGAAGTCGTACTCATCGAACATATCGGTATCACCGATGCTGCTCTCGCCGCCTTCAGACTCTTCACTCTCTTCTTCGAAAATGCCCAGCTGCTTCATCAGCGCTTCGATGCGGTCCAGCTTCTCATCAACCTGTTTCTGCAGGCCAGCGCCCAGGCTCTCACCGGACTCAATACGGTCGAGCAGGATGTTCAGCTGCGCATCGTTCTCCAGCATCGCCAGTTCCTGCTCAGCGCTCAGGCGGCGTTCCTGTTTAGTCTGCTTCTTCACCGGCTCGATGATCAGCGGGATTTTCTTCTTGCTGCCAAGACGCGGGTCTCTGGCTTTACCTGCACCGTTCTGCTGCTTGTCGTTGCCTTCAGAGTGACGGCTGCCTGACTTCAGGCCTTTGCGCTTTTTGTTTTTCTTGCGCAGACGTCCTTCAACATCAGACTCAGTGCGGTTGCGGGTAACAATCGGCTCCGGTGCCCCAGCGGCACCAGGCTTTCTGGATTTCTTAGTACGGCTCATTACCGGGTTTCCTCAGTAAAATAACATCATTGCCAACAAATTCGAGCTGGAGTCCGTCCCGTTCCGCCAGGTAGCAAAAGGTCGCCCGGCTGAAAAAGCTCACGTGGGTCAGGTCGTTTTTATAGTGCCAGCTGGCAAAGGCGTCCTGATCTTTCACCATTTTGGTCATCACGCCTATCCAGCCTCCAGGCCGGACTAAATTCAACCATTGCTGCCACACCGATTTAGGGTCAAACAGGTGCTCAATGACCTCGGTGGCAGTCATAAAGTCGTACTCAGTGTCGAGTACCGACTTATCCGGATAATAGTAGATATCATACAGTGACATCTGGTGTCCCTGCTCTTCGAGCATCAGGGAGAGCGTCGGGCCTGGTCCGCAGCCAAAATCCAGCCCCCTGGAAGGCTGGTTTAAACGGGCGGCCATCGGTTCGGCCATACGACTGAGAAAGCGGCGGTATCCGGCATCGCCCGGGTCATTCTCATGCAGATCGTAGAAGACTTTTTCCTGCGTCGCATCCAGACGGTCTTTGGGATCGACAAACACCAGCTCACAACGCAGACACTGTTTATAGTCTCTGTGCTTATCGCTGAAATAGTCACGGGTCTGGTGACAGTCACATAACGGACATGCTTGCATCGGGCCTTCCTCCATCAGGGTAGCGCAACATACCAGAAACTCATATCAGATTGGAGCATTAATTAGCAGCAGAGGAGATTTTTTGTTCATTTTGGCCAAATGCAAAAACGGCAGCCCGGGCTGCCGTTTGTTCTGTTTATCGCTGCCTGTCTGTCAGTGAAGACCACCGACGTACTGAGACAGGACTTCAATGTCTTCATCGGTCATCTTTTTGGCGATGTCTCGCATCATGGCATTCATATCATTACCGCGCTCCATGGCCCGGAATTTTTGTAACTGCGCTTTAACATAGTCGGCGTGCTGACCGGAGATTTTCGGAAAACCAGAAAGCTCAGTACCATTACCACGCGGGCCATGACAGGCGATACAAGCGGTCAGGCCGCGCTCCATATCTCCGGCCTGATAGAGCACCTTGCCTTTGGCTACCACGTTTTCAGGTGTGGCGTTTTCCGATACCGGCAACGACGCATAATAAGCGGCCAGATCGGCCATATCCTGCTCACTCAGAGGCATTGCCATCGGGCTCATTACCGGGTCATACCGGCCCTGTTTACCCATGGTTTCCCCGCCAAGTTTGAGATCTTTCATCTGCTTTTCAAGATACCCGGCGTGCTGACCGGCCAGCTTGGGATAGGTGGTAATGAGGCTGTTACCGTCTGCTGCATGGCAGGCGACACAGGTCTGGGATTTTGCTTTGCCAGCTTCGATACTACCCTGAGCCCATACAGAGCAGCTGGCTAATAAACTCAGGATTAGCGCTAATTTCTTCATGACATTCCATTATAATTATCAAGCTTCCGGTACCACTATATGTGGGTGCTCATGGTACAATAGGCGACCTTATACCGATCACGGTTATTTTACACAATTTAACGAAAAAGTAATCATTCAACTACACAAAGACGAGATGGAGTTAACAGTGAGCGTAAAAATTCATTACCAAAACACGCATTTTATAACCAGTGCGCCAGATATTCGTCACCTGCCGGAAGATGCAGGTATCGAAGTCGCGTTCGCTGGACGCTCCAACGCCGGCAAATCGAGCGCGCTGAACCGCCTGACCAACCAGAAAAGCCTGGCCAAGACCAGTAAAACGCCAGGCCGTACACAGCTGATCAACCTGTTCAAGGTGTGTGACAACTGCCATATTGTCGACCTGCCAGGCTATGGTTTTGCCCAGGTACCGCTGGAGATGAAGAAAAAGTGGCAGAAATCACTGGGTGAATACCTGCAAAAGCGTGAGTCACTGAAAGGCCTGGTCGTACTGATGGATATCCGTCATCCGATGAAAGACCTGGACCAGCAACTGATCCACTGGGCAGTAGAGTCTGGCATCCCTGTTCAGGTACTGCTGACTAAAGCTGACAAACTGAAAAGCGGCGCCCGTAAAGCGACTCTGCTGAAGATCCGCGAAGCGTCACTGGCGTTTGGTGGTGAAGTTCAGGTAGACATGTTCTCATCCCTGAAAGGCATCGGCGTGGATCAGCTGCGTGCGAAACTGGATACCTGGTTTGCCCCTGCGCTGGAACTGGAGCTGGAAGAAGCGTCAGATGAAGGTGAGCCGGAGGCCTGATCTCCCTGAATAATAAAGTCCCCACCGGAGAGGTGGGGCAACGGGAGAGAAATTAGGAGGTATTATTATTATGGGCAAAAATCATTCAATAACTGCCTCCAAAACTCAAGTCATTTCTGCTTTTTTTTGCCCAAAGCTTGCCATACAGCGCTTTTATTCAAACCACCCGCCATTCCTATAAAAATCAATCACTTTTTTCTTGTAACAAAACACCAGAATGTGTGTGTGGATTTTTCCAACATATTAAATGAAGGTTAAAACCATCACCCAAACCGGTCACGGCCATAAGGCTCTCTGTCACAAAACGGGCTGAAGGGAAGAAAAGTCAGATCTGCACTGGTGCAAAAAAGAGATGAATGTAAGGCTAACATTTTGTTTTGGCACAATAAAAAACGCCCCAGTCAAAAACTGACTGGGGCGGCTGAATCAGCCTAATCCAATAACGTGAAACAAAAGGTCTGAAAGATAGAACATCTTACCTCTGTACCCTACGAGAGTTAATGTACAACAATCACACAGAAATGGAAACCACTTTCGTAGTTTTTTTTCATTAATGATTTGTGAATTTCAGCGATGTGAATGAATTCAGGCACTTTCTTAACAACAAAAAAAAGCCAGCGTGTGCGCTGGCTCATATAAAAATCCCGTTTTTGTTTAAAAAACGTCTTAGTGGGCCTGATCCCAGTTGTCACCATGACCAGCATCTGCAACCAGCGGCACATCCAGTTCAGCCGCTGATTCCATCAGCTTTTGTATTTTAGTTTCAACATCGCTGAGCGAAGATTCATCAACTTCAAATACCAGTTCATCGTGTACCTGCATCAACAGAGTCACGCGGCCTTCGCCTTCGGTCTGAATCCACTCATCCACCAGCAGCATCGCCTTTTTAATGATGTCCGCTGCGGTACCCTGCATCGGGGCGTTGATTGCTGCACGCTCAGCTGCCTTACGGCGCATGCCGTTGCGTGACTTGATCTCCGGCAGGTGCAGGCGACGGCCCCAGATGGTCTCAACGAAGCCCTGCTCCGATGCCATAGCACGGGTATCTTCCATGTACTGCATCACGCCCGGGTAACGCTCGAAGTAAGTGTCCATGTAAGACTGAGCTTCACCACGCGGAATACCCAACTGTTTGGCCAGGCCAAACGCGCTCATGCCATAAATCAGACCAAAGTTGATTGCCTTGGCACGGCGGCGCTGCTCAGAGCTGACCTGATCAATAGGAAGACCCAGCACTTCAGCAGCCGTGGCGGCGTGAATGTCTTTACCGTGGGCAAACGCATCCAGCAGCGCTTTATCACCAGACAGGTGCGCCATGATCCGCAGTTCGATTTGCGAGTAGTCGACCGCGAGGATCTTACGGCCATGCGGTGCAACAAAGGCCTGACGGATACGGCGGCCCTCTTCACTGCGCACCGGAATGTTCTGCAGGTTCGGATCGGTCGAAGACAAACGACCGGTCGCGGTCACTGCCTGATGGTAAGAGGTATGCACCCGACCGGTATGCGGGTCAATCATCTTAGGCAGCTTGTCGGTGTAGGTCGACTTCAGCTTGGCAAGGCCACGGTACTCCAGAATAAGCTTGGGCAGCGGGTAATCCAGTGCCAGCTCCTGCAGCACTTCTTCGTTGGTCGAAGGTGCGCCGGACGGGGTTTTCTTCACCACTGGCAGACCCATTTTTTCAAACAGGATTGCCTGAAGCTGTTTTGGTGAGCTGAGGTTAAACTCTTCACCGGCGACCTCAAAGGCTTTTTGCTCCAGTTCATCAAGACGCTGAGCGATCTCCTGAGACTGGGCTGACAGCAGGATATCATCGATCAGTACACCATTGCGTTCCATACGCGACAGAACCGGTACCAGTGGCACTTCCAGCTCTTCGTAGATGGCTTTCAGCTTCTCATCCTGCTCAATCTGAGCGTAGATGCGGTTATGCAGGCGCAGGGTAATGTCTGCATCTTCTGCGGCGTACGGCGAAGCCTGCTCCAGGTCTATCTGGTTAAAGGTCAGCTGTTTCTTGCCTTTACCCGCAACCGACTCAAACGAAATGCAGCTGTGCTGCAAAAAGCGCAGCGCCAGACTATCCATATCGTGCTTGCCGCCTACGCTGTTGTACACGTAAGAAGCCAGCATGGTATCGTGGGCAATGCCCTGCATCTCAATGTCATAACGCGCCAGCACGCTGGCATCGTACTTCAGGTTCTGGCCAACTTTGGCTTTGGCCGCATCTTCCAGCAGAGGTTTCAGCTTAGCCAGCACCAGATCGCGCTGCAGCTGCTCAGGCGCATCCAGATAGTCATGGGCAACCGGCACATAAGCCGCTTCACCTTCAGCGGTCGCAAACGAGACGCCCACCAGGTTAGCCTGCATATAGTTCAGGCTGTCGGTTTCGGTATCAAATGCGAACAACTCTGCCTGGCTCAGTTTCTCCAGCCACTTATCCAGAGACGCTTCATCGAGGATGGTTTCATACTGACTGCGGTCGATGGTCACCGCGCTGGTGTCCATGTCGTCCGCTTTCGCCGCACCAGCAGCCGGTCGCTCAATCGCTTCCACTTCACCACTGCCGCCTTCCAGCAGCTCGTTCAGCCACGACTTAAACACCATCTGACCGTACAGCCTGATCAGCTCATCTTTATCCGGTGTCTGTTTCACCAGGTCCTGCGGCGTCACATCCAGCTCCACATCCAGCTTGATGGTCGCCAGCTGGTATGAAAGCATCGCGTTCTCTTTATGCTCGGTCAGCTTCTTCGCCATGGTTTTAGAACCACGGAAGCCCAGCGGCGCGATATCGTCCAGGTTGTCATACAGCTTGTCCAGACCACCAATACCCTGCAGCAGCGCAGTTGCAGTCTTATCGCCCACGCCCGGCACACCCGGGATGTTATCGACTTTATCGCCCATCAGCGCCAGATAGTCGATAATAAGCTCCGGCGGAATACCGAACTTCTCCACCACCCCTTCACGGTCCATCACCACGTTAGTCATGGTGTTGATCAGGGTAATGTTGTCATCCACCAGCTGAGCCATATCTTTATCACCGGTACTGATCAGCACCGGCATCCCCGCCTGCGAAGCCTGGTATGCCAGGGTGCCGATCACGTCATCGGCTTCCACCCCTTCGATGGACAACAGCGGCAGGCCCATCGCCTTAATCACCTGATGCAGCGGCTCAATCTGGCAGCGCAGGTCGTCCGGCATTGGCGGGCGGTGCGCTTTGTATTCCGGGTACATATCGTCACGGAAAGTTTTGCCTTTGGCATCAAAAATCACCGCGATACGGTCAGAGCTGAACTGACGCATCATACTGCGCAGCATATTCACCACACCGTAAACGGCGTTAGTCGGGATATCCCCGTTGCTCATTGTGCCCGGGTAGGCATGAAACGCCCGGTAAAGATAAGAAGAGCCGTCGATCAGAATCAGCGGATTGTCAGGAATGGTTGCCATAGTCAGTGCGTCCGGTGGCTTGTTTTTGAATTGGCTAAGGATGCCATGACTTGCCCTGACCTGTCATGTAGCGTGACAGGATTTGTGCCGCACAGCAGTGTCAGCAAATGCATCGCTCAGTGCCCCTTTTTGCACCAATTTGCACCGAATTTGAGCAAAGAATAACATCCCGAATCTGTGGATAACTCTGTTGAGAAAAGTTATTCACAACCAATTCACACCTCACAAAAACAGAAGATATGAATTTTAAATCCAGCAATTACAATAACTTAAAGCAAACAGATCACCATAATCCCCGATCCTTTTTTGATCCCGGCGTGTGGAAAAAAATGGGAAGGATTGGCAATAGCCTTAGCCGGAAAGCAAAAAAAAAGCGACATCATAAAGATGTCGCTTAGCATATGCGGCCTAACCATATTCGGAGTTATCGTTTTGCCTTAAAGCTAAATTACACTGGAAGCAATGTGAGCAATGTCGTGTCATTCAGGAGTGCATTAAAACCTGAAGTTTCAGCGTTTTCCCTAAGACGGTTAAATAATAACAATTCTCACTTAGAGATCAAGTCCAAATGATAACTTTTCTCATTTACTTTCACTCAACTGCTTCACAAAGTGAATTCTTGAGTCCAGATCACCAGGGTAATGCTCAAAGTTTTCAATAAGATAGCCATTTCTGAGCAGCATTCTCAGCATAGCAGCAAAGCGGTTGCGTGATTTGACCTTAAGACGTGAAAAGCCCTGCTCCGTCACCCAGGCCTCCTGCGCTTCAAGCAGTTTTTGAGCTACCCCCTGCTTACGCCCGGCCGGAGCCACACCGCCAAACCAGCTGTAATAACACGCCTCATCCAGTGCGTAGCCAATTTTAAAGCCAAGCAGCTGACCCTGCGCCTCTGCGACCAGCACCTGAGCGTGCTCAAACTTATCCAGCCTGGCCTGCAGGCTTTGTACCGTCTCTTTGTGGGCAAACTCAGGAATCGCCTGAACAATGTCCACACACTCCTGCAGTGTGCCGTTTCTGATCTGCATTATGGGCTCCTGTAGTAAAAATAAAAAAGGCCGGACATTCGCCCGGCCAGGATATTTGCTCAACGGCGGGGGTTACTCACTGATCGCTTTTTCGGCCTTAGCGCCATCTTCAGCCAGCCACTCGGCAACCTGTTTGGCGAAGTAAGTCAGAATGCCGTCAGCACCGGCGCGCTTAAAGCACAGCAGGGATTCCATGATGGTTTCGCGCTCTTTCAGCCAGCCATTCTGAATCGCCGCCATGTGCATCGCGTATTCACCCGATACCTGGTAAGCAAACGTCGGAACCTGCAGCTCATGCTTCACCCGGCGTACCACATCCAGATAAGGCATACCTGGCTTGACCATCACCATATCCGCGCCTTCGTTGATGTCCATCGCCACTTCGTGCAGCGCTTCGTCGCTGTTGGCCGGGTCCATCTGATAGGTTTTCTTGTCGCCCCCTTTCAGGTTGGCAGCGGAACCGACCGCATCACGGAACGGGCCATAGTAGTTCGAGGCGTATTTAGCCGAATAAGCCATAATCTGGGTATGAATGTAACCCGCCTCTTCCAGCGCCTTACGGATTTCGCCGATGCGGCCATCCATCATGTCCGATGGAGCCACCACATCCGCACCTGCCTCTGCGTGGGAAAGGGCCTGTTTGATCAGGGCTTCGGTGGTTTCATCGTTGAGCACATAACCCTGCTCATCAATGATGCCGTCCTGACCATGAGTGGTAAACGGGTCCAGAGCCACATCGGTGATCACGCCCATTTCCGGCACGTGCTCTTTAAGCAGTTTCACCGCGCGCTGCACCAGACCATCCGGGTTCCAGGCTTCCGCCGCACACAGGCTTTTCGCGTCCTGGGTTACCACCGGAAACAGGGCCATCGCAGGAATGCCCAGCTTCGCCAGATACTGCGCTTCTTCCAGCAGCAGATCGACAGACAGACGCTCAATACCCGGCATTGACGGCACTTCTTCGCGACGGTTTTTCCCCATCAGGATAAACACTGGATAAATTAGATCACTGACGCTGAGCTGGTTTTCTGCCATCAGACGACGGCTGAAATCGTGCTTACGCATGCGACGCATACGACGGGCAGGAAACTGCCCCTGAACTGAAACCGACACGCGATTCTCCTTATTCGGTGGAAAGCTGGCATCGACTATACCACTGAGTGCAAAGATGAGCAGCACCACCACCAAAAAATGTCCCGGTGCGCAAATCTTTCAGACGGGTATACTGTGCACAATTAAAGCGATATACAGAGACACACCATGATCGACACCCACGCCCATATCTACGCCAGCGAATTTGACCAGGACCGGGACCTGGTGATCCAGCGCGCCCGCGAACAGGGGATCAGCCAGATTCTGATGCCAAACATTAACCTGGAATCGATAGAGCCGATGCTGACCACCGAAAAGGCTTACCCGGACCTGTGCCGTTCAATGCTGGGCCTGCACCCCTGCTATGTGGATGAAAATGTCGATCAGGTACTGGCCACCATGGAGCCGATGTTCGACAGCCACCCGTATATCGCCGTGGGTGAAATCGGTATCGACCTGTACTGGGATAAAACCTGGCGCGCGCAGCAGGAACGGGCATTTGTCACCCAGCTGAACTGGGCCAAACAGTTAGACCTGCCGGTGGTGATCCACACCCGGGACTCCATCGAAGAGACCCTGGCACTGCTTAAACCGGAACAGAATGGCAACCTGTGCGGTATCTTCCACTGCTTTGGCGGGACCCTGGAAGAAGCCAAAGCCATCACGGATCTCGGTTTTCACCTCGGCCTTGGCGGTGTTACGACGTTTAAGAATGGCGGAATGGATAAAGTGATCCCGGATCTGGATCTGAGCCAGCTGGTGCTGGAAACCGACTGCCCATATCTGGCTCCGGTTCCTCACCGGGGGAAACGCAATGAGCCAGCTTATACCAGCCTGGTCGCACAACGCATTGCTGACCTTAAACAGGTGTCAGCAGAGGAAGTAATCTCCACGACTACCCGCAATGCCCTGCAGCTGTTCTCACTGAGCTGATAATAAAAACGGCGCCTTCCGGCGCCGTTTCTCTGATTACTCTTCTTCTGTCTGCTGCTCATCTTCATCATCAGAGCGGCGGGTATAGAAGCGGGCGAAGAACAGCCCCACCTCAAACAGCAGGCACATAGGAATGGCCAGCAGGGTCTGAGAGATCATATCCGGCGGGGTCAGCAGCATGCCAACAATAAACGCTACCACAATGATATACGGACGCTTCTCAGACAGGCTTTTCACATCCGTCGCACCGGTCCAGCAAAGCAGGATAATCGCCACCGGTACTTCAAATGCGATGCCAAATGCCATAAACAGCGCCAGCACAAAATCCAGGTAACTGGAAATATCCGTGGCAAACTCTACACCGCCAAGCGAGATCGCGGTAAAGAAGCTGAACACCAGCGGAAATACCACGAAGTAAGCAAACGCCACACCGCAGTAAAACAGGATTGAGCTGGAAAACAGCAGTGGCGCGATCAGGCGGCGCTCATGCTTATACAGCCCCGGCGCAACAAATGCCCATACCTGATACAGGATCAGCGGCACAGCGACAAACACTGAGGCCACCAGGGTCAGTTTCAGCGGGGTAAAAAACGGCGACGCCACATCGGTGGCGATCATGGTCGCCCCTTCCGGCAGACGCTCGATCAGCGGTGAGGCGATAAACTCATAGATATCACCCGAGAACCAGATAAGGCCAATAAACACCACCATCACCGATGCCAGCGCCTTAAGCAGGCGGTTACGCATCTCAATCAGGTGGCTGATCAGCGGTTGTGTCTGCTCAACAGTAGACATATCTAACCTCAACAATGGGAATGCTGCCAGGCAGGGGCCCTGTCTGACACGCAGCAAAAAAACAGGTAAGCGCAACGCTTACCTGATTAACAGTTTTATTCACCGGCTGGTTTTTGCGGCGTCTGAGCTTTTTCCTGATGGTCTGAAGTGTCAGACCGGGACTCGCCGGCATCAGGCTTTGCATACGGGCGCTGCACGTCCTGAGCTGCCTTTTTCAGCTCATCTACCGAAGCTTTCAGGTCCGGGGACAGGTCTTCCATCCCCATCTTCTCAGCTTTGCGCAGGTTTTCCTGCAGCTCCTGAATTTTCAGCTCATGTGACAGCTCGTCTTTGACGTTGTTGGCCATGCTTTTGGCCGCACCGATAAAACGGGACACATTGCGGATGGCGACCGGCAGGCGCTCTGGCCCCAGTACCACCAGACCCACCACCGAAATCAGGATCAGTTCCCAGAAACCGATATCAAACACGGATTAAACCTGCTCTTTGTCTTTTTTGCTTTCGGTTGTTTCTTCCTGCGCTGACGACTTCTGCTCCAGATTAGGAGTATCGAAGTCTGCGTCTTTTTTCGCGCTCTTGTCTTCGTCGTCATTCATGGCTTTCTTAAAGCCTTTGACCGCGCTGCCAAGGTCACCGCCAATATTGCGCAGCTTCTTGGTTCCAAACAGCAAAACAACGATAACGGCAATAATCAAAAGTTGCCAAATGCTAATTCCACCCATCTGTTCTGTCTTCCTCGGGTTAATTTACTTACAGTCAGAGTACACTAATCTGCAGCCGGAAATTGTGAAGTTCCCGCTACAAACAGTGCCGGTTTTTTAACGGTGCAGGTTAATCCTGCGCCAGAATAAGATTCTACGTCAAACTATATTTTCAGTGTTCGCCAGCTCAGCCACCAGAATATGATCCCGGATGTGATCGCCGGCAAAGCATACCAGGGCTGGCCATAAACAAACAAAATCACACTGCTCAGGGTAAAGGTCGCAGCCATTCCCTGACAGAAACGGCTTTTAGCCTGCTGGCGCTTAATTTCACGGTAGCCATGATACATCTGATCCAGACGAAGGCTGACATCCCGCCCCCGCTTCAGGCTGTCGTATAACAGCTCAGGCAGCTCGGGCAGCTTTTCCGCCCACAGCGGCGCTTTGTCTTTTACTGCATTCAGCACAGCCTGAGGGCCGACCTGGTTCGCCATCCATTTCTCAAGGAAAGGTTTGGCGGTTTCCCATAGATCAAGCTGAGGATACAACTGACGCCCCAACCCTTCAACATAGAGCAGCGTTTTTTGCAGCAATACCAGCTGTGGCTGCACTTCCATATTAAACCGGCGCGCCGTATTAAACAGGTTCAGCAGCACGTGACCAAACGAGATTTCGCACAGCGGCTTGGCAAAAATCGGCTCACATACCATACGGATAGCGAACTCAAACTCCTGCACATTGGTGTCGGCCGGAACCCAGCCCGAGTCAACGTGCAGCTGGGCGACCCTGTGATAATCGCGGTTAAAGAAAGCGAGGAAGTTCTCCGCCAGATAGCGCTTGTCCTCACTGTTCAGGGTACCGACAATACCGCAGTCCAGACCGATCCACATCGGATTTTCCGGATGGTCCGGATTCACAAACACATTACCCGGGTGCATGTCCGCGTGAAAAAAGCTGTCGCGGAACACCTGAGTAAAGAACACACTCACACCGCGCTCAGCCAGAAGCTTCATATTAGTACCGTTGGCGTGCAGCGCTTCAATATCCGATACCTGAATACCGTAAATCCGCTCTGAAACCATCAGCTCCTGACTGCTGAGGTCACTGATCACCTCTGGAACGTACAGCTCTTCACTGCCTTCAAAGTTACGTCTCAGCTGCATGGCGTTCGCCGCTTCACGGCGCAGATCCAGCTCATCGAGCAGGGTCTTCTCGTATTCGCGCACCACTTCCACCGGCTTGAGGCGACGGGCCTCCGGCAGCGCTCTGGCAACGATGCGGGCCATGCGGTACATCAGCTTAATATCCGCGTCGATCACCGGTTTGATGTCCGGACGAATCACTTTCAGCACAACTTCCCGGCCTGACTCTTTCAGCCTGGCGGTGTGGACCTGGGCAATGGAAGCAGAAGCCAGCGGCTCAATATCAAAATCGCTGAACCAGTTTTCCAGTTCACCACCAAGGGCAAGCTCCATCTGCGTTCTGGCGAGAGCGCCGTCAAAAGGCTCGACCCTGTCCTGCAGCATCGCCAGCTGATCGGCGATATGCGGCGGGAACAGGTCCCGGCGGGTAGACATCATCTGACCAAACTTGATCCATACCGGGCCGAGCGACTGCAGTGCAAAACGCAACCGCTCACCCAGCGGCTTCTCAGGGTGACGGTTTTTAATCCAGAACAGGCCACGGCGGGCAAGCAATGGGGTACGGGTCAGCTGATGGTCGGGCATCAGTTCATCCAGACCATACTCCAGCATGACTTTGGTAATGCGGTACAGGCGACTCAGCTCTGCCGGGGTCATAGTTTCTCTCCCAGCGCATTGAGGCGGGCTTCAAGCCGGGCCACATCCCGTACCAGGTCATCCACCTGGTCACAGAAATACGCCAGCTCAAGCGGTGGCGGGGCCAGTCGCCACTCTTCGGTGATCGCTTCACCAAGATGGCGGTGTTTGCGCCCCGCTTCCTGCTTCAGGAACGACAGGCCACCTTTGACTCCGGAAACCAGGGTATGGGCGACCACATCGCCGGTCAGGCGGGACAGCCACTCTTCAATATCCGGGCGGGCGTCGGTCAGCAGGCGGGCAAAAGACTGCGCCAGCTGGATATCCCCTTCAAGCACCAGCTTGTCCTGTTTAAGAAGGCGGGTGATGTTCGCCTGCTCACGCAGCTCCGGCAGGGTTTGCAGTTTCAGCGACAGAAAACAGTCCGGCTCACCTTCATACTTCGCCAGTACGTCCACCTGCTGGCTGAAAACAAACGTCAGCCTCCTGGAGAACTCCTGCAACTCCACCTGTATGACTTTACCTTTCAGGCGGCCAAGACGGCGCACCAGTTCCGGGTCGTCCTGGATCAGCAAATTGAGAGTGGATTCCACCGCAGCGGTGACAATCGGGTCAAATGGCATGAACACCTCAGAACTTGTAGCCACGGTGCAGCGCAACGATACCGCCGGTCAGGTTGTAGTAGCTGGTCTGCTCAAATCCGGCTTCATTCATCATACCTTTGAGCGTTTCCTGATCCGGGTGCATACGGATAGATTCGGCCAGATAGCGATAGCTCTCTGAATCATTGGCCACCAGCTCACCCATTTTAGGCAGCAGGTGGAAAGAGTAAGCATCATACGCCTTGGACAGGGGCTCAAATACCGGTTTGGAGAACTCCAGTACCAGCAGGCGGCCACCCGGTTTCAGAACCCGGAACATAGAGCGCAGCGCTTTGTCCTTATCGGTCACGTTACGCAGGCAGAAACTGATGGTAATACAGTCAAAGTAGTCATCCGGGAACGGCAGCTCTTCAGCATTAGCCTGAACGTAATGAACGTTGCCCACCACGCCTTTGTCGCGCAGCTTGTCACGGCCAACGTTGAGCATAGAGTTGTTGATGTCGGCCAGGATCACATGGCCTTTGTCGCCCACGATACGGGAGAATTTGGCGGTCAGGTCACCGGTGCCGCCGCCAAGGTCAAGAATGCGCTGGCCCGGACGGGCACCGCTGCAGTCGATGGTAAAGCGCTTCCACAACCGGTGAACCCCGCCGGACATCAGGTCATTCATGATGTCGTATTTGGCTGCCACAGAGTGGAACACCTGGGCGACCCGGGCGACTTTTTCCTCTTTGGCGACGGTTTCAAAACCGAAGTGGGTGGTTGACTGGTTATCGAGTTGAGCGCTTACATCTGTCATCTGTTTTTCCTTCTTCCCGCATCTGGGGGACAATGCTGCGCTCTAGTCTACTTTATCCTCAACCGCTTGTCTTTGTGTCAGTTGTTCATTTTGTGCCAGCTCCAGCAAAGACGATGGCATCGGCCTTTTTACTTCCACGCCCAGCTCTTTAAACGACTCCGCCTGACGCAACACATTGCCCCGGCCGGTGACCAGTTTGTTCATCGCGCCCTGGTAGTTCTGGTTGGCTTTATCCAGCGCTCCGCCAAGGGCTTCCATGTCCGTCAGGTAGAGGCGCAGCTTGTCATACAGCTTGCCGGCGCGCTCGGCGATCAGCCTTGCGTTCTGGTTCTGGCGCTCGTTACGCCACAGGTTATCGATGGTGCGCAGTGCCACCAGAAGTGTGGTCGGGCTGACCAGAATGATATTATGCTCCAGTGCATCATTCACCAGTTTCGGGTCGGCCTGTACCGCCAGCTGGAATGCCGGCTCGACCGGCACAAACATCAGCACGTAATCCAGGCTTCGGATCCCTTTCAGCTGATGGTAATCCTTGTTGCTCAGCCCTTTAATATGGGTTCGGATCGCCAGCAGGTGCTCACTGAGCGCCTGTTCACGTTCACTCTCTTCTTCAGCGTGGAAGTAACGCTCATAAGCCACCAGCGCCATCTTGGAGTCGACCACCACCTGCTTCTCACCCGGAAGCTCTACCAGCACGTCCGGCTGATAGCGCTTACCGGCCTCGCCCTGCAGGCTGACCTGGGTGTGGTACTCATGCCCTTCACGCAGGCCCGATTCGGCCAGCACTCTCGCCAGCACCACCTCGCCCCAATTGCCCTGCTGTTTATTGTCCCCTTTCAGCGCCCGGGTCAGGTTTAGCGCTTCCTGAGCCATCTGCTCGTTGAGCTTTTGCAGGTTGCGCACTTCATGCATCAGGGTGTGACGCTCTTTGGCTTCCTGACCAAAGCCGTCGCTGACCTGTTTTTTGAATCCTTCGATCTGCTCTTTGAGCGGTGTCAGCAGTCCGTCCAGGCTCTGGCGGTTTTGCTGGTCCACTTTGGCGGTCTTCACTTCAAACAGCTGACTGGCCAGCTGCTCAAACTGCTGCTTGAGACGCTGCTCTGCATTTTCCAGCAGCGTCAGTTTTTCTGCGGCAGCGATCTGCTCCTGCTCATGGCGGGCCTCCTGCTCACGGCGCAGGGCTTCACTGTCGGCCAGCATCTCACGGGTATGCTCCAGCTGCCCGGTCAGCTGGCCTTTCTCCTGTTTAACCGTTTCCAGATAACGCAGTTTTTCCATCGCTGCCATCAGCCGGCCATGAGACTGCTTCAGCTCATGAGCCGCTTTATCCCGCTCGTCATCGAGCTCATCGAGTTCCTGACGCGCCTGAGCAAGCTGCTCCGTACAGCTTTGATGAAGATACTGCTCATGACTCAGCTGCTCTTCCACTACCCGCAGCCGGGTGGTCATGGTCTGTTTCACCCACCAGCCGGCAAGGCATCCGGAGGCCAGCGCGGTGCCGGCAAGTGAGAGAAGTAATTGCTGATTTTCAACGATCCATTGCATGGGTTATGTCCGGGCTTATCTGACTGATTAAAATAGTAAGTCACATACTGGATAAATGTCCAGTTTTGACCTTTACCGAATGGCGGATATATTGGCGGTATTTCCCGCAAATTTTGCCTGCTGTTTCAGAGAGTAAATACAATGAATGAACGTCGTGCACTGGGCTTTGGTATCAGTGCGGTACTGCTGTGGTCGACTGTCGCGACCGCATTTAAACTCACCCTGGCCGAGCTGACCCCGGTGCAGATGCTGACCGCTGCCAGCTGCGTGTCTGCCATCGCGCTGCTGGTTATCTGCGCGCTGCAGGGCAAGCTTTCCGCCCTGGGCTCCACTTTTGCCGCCAATCCGGGCTATTACCTGCTGCTGGGTTTAATCAACCCGCTAGGCTACTACCTGATCCTGTTCAAAGCTTACGAGCTGCTGCCTGCCTCCCAGGCCCAGCCACTTAACTACAGCTGGGCCATCACCCTGACCCTGATGGCGGCGCTGTTTCTGGGCCAGAAGATCCGAAAACAGGACTGGGCCGCCTGCGTGCTTGGCTACCTGGGCGTGGTGGTGATCGCCACCAAAGGCGACCTGCTGGCGCTGGATTTTGAAAGCCCGCTGGGCGTCGGACTGGCGCTGCTTTCCACCCTGCTGTGGGCCGGTTACTGGATTCTGAACACCAAAAACAAAGCCGACCCGGTACTGGGCGTACTGCTGGGCTTTCTGATTGCCCAGCCCTTTGCGTTTGGGCTTGCCTGGTACGAGGGAAGCAGCTGGAGTCAGATCAGCTGGAAAGGCTGGATGGCGGTCAGCTATGTGGGGCTGTTTGAGATGGGCGTGACGTTTGTACTCTGGCTGAGCGCGCTGAAGCTGACCAGCAATACGGCGCGGATCAGCAACCTGATTTTTACCTCGCCGTTTATCTCACTGATGCTGCTGGCGACCATCATCGGCGAAGAGATCCACCCTTCGACCCTGGTCGGCCTGTGCCTGATTGTGGCCGGACTGCTGATCCAGCAACTGAAAGGCAAAAAAGCTCACCCCGAGCCCACGCCGGAGTAATCCATACAATAACGGCGCCATCAGGCGCCGTTATCTTATTCATCATCGATCATCATGGCTTCTTCGCTCTCATCCATCTCTTCACCAGACGATCTGCCCACCGAATGCAGGGTATGGAATGAACGGCGGCCATAGGCCAGCTTCTGATATTTCAGCCAGACTTTTTCAACCCGGCTGCGGGCTTTGCACGGGTCTCTGAGTACCACAAGAAAGTGATCTTCTTCATCGTTGGCCGCCAGCAGCTCACCATGTTGCAGCGCATTCAGCGTATCGCCGTACATGGTCAGCAGGTCAGCTTCAGACAGGGTGAAATCCCCGGATTTACCAAAGCCACGCGGAAACTTTCTGTTGTCAAAAAAACGCTTTTGCCCGAGGCGGATTGCGATTTCCTGATGCATAGGAACCTCTGTTAAATGGTCATAAAATCGGACTGATTCTGAGAGTGAAATTAGGCAGTTAAGCAGGAAAACGGAAACAAAAAATTTATATCGTCACCACAAATAAAGCTTGTTAAGCTGAGCGGGTTAACCCTATTTGAGAGCTATGCGTATGGATGTGAAAGTCTTTCGCACCTTCCTTGAACTGGCGCGGGTGCGTCACTTCGGCCGGGCGGCCGAAAATCTGTATATCACCCAGGCGGCAGTCAGTGCCCGGATTAAACAGCTGGAAAGCTATTTCGATACTGCGCTTTTTACCCGTGAGCGCAACAGCATTCGCCTGACCAGCACCGGCGAGCGCCTGGTGAGCTATGCCGAGATCATGGTCAATACCCTCGACCAGGCCAAAATCGAACTGGCGCTGGCCGAAGACAAAGCCATCCAGCTCACCCTGGCCGGTACCCCCAATATCTGGGATGCCTACCTGCAGAACTGTCTCAGCGTGATGGTAGATGAGTTTGCCGGTTACGCATTCCAGGCCGAAGCCCTGACCCGCGAAGGCCTCAACCGCAGGCTGGTTGAGCGTACCCTGGATATGGCGTTTGGTTTTGACCCGCTCAAAGCAGATGAACTGGCGTGCAAACAGGTCGCGGAGCTGGTACTGGTGCTGGTCTCAACCCAAAAGTGCGACCAGGAGACTGCGCTGAATAATCAGTACGTATACGTAGACTGGGGAACCCGCTTTACCTCCGAGCACGCAGCCCGGCACCCGAAAATTGTACCGCCCACCCTGCGCACTGCGACAGGACGTATCGCACTGGACTTTATCCTTGAGAAAGGCGGCTCAGCTTACCTTCCGGCTTCCGTGGTCGAGCCCTTTATCGCCACCGGCCAGCTGCACAGAGTGGAAGGTGTGGAACCCTGGTACCGGCCGATCTACCTGAGCTACCGCAAAGACACCACCTCGCTGACGGCGATCGAAAAAGTAGAAGTGATTGTGAAGAAAACCGACCCGTCTACGGCGTACAGTCTGCAGCAGGCGGGGGAAGCGGGAGCGGGATAAGAGGTACGAGGTACGGGGTACGGGGTACGGGGTACGGGGTACGGGGTACGGGGTACGGGGTACGGGGTACGGGGTACGGGGTACGGGGTACGGGAAACTAAACTCCCTGCTCTCGCATCTCAACTCTCGTATCTCAGTTTCTTAAACATTCTGCCCGGCAACGAATCCGCTCGACCAGGCCCACTGGAAGTTGTAGCCGCCTAACCAGCCGCTGACGTCCATCACTTCACCGATAAAGTACAGGCCCGGTACTTTCTTCGCTTCCATGGTTTTGGAAGAGAGTTCATCGGTGTTCACCCCGCCAAGGGTCACTTCCGCAGTGCGGTAACCTTCGGTGCCGTTTGGCAGAATATGCCAGTTTTCCAGCTTATCGCAGATAGCCTGCATCTCTTTGGGATTGAACTGCTTAAGCGGTTTGTCCTGCAGCTCTTTGCGATCGATCAGTACCTCCACCAGGCGCTTTGGCAGCACCTTGGCGAGGGTGTTTTTCAGGCTCTGGTTCGGGTGTTTCTCTCTTGAACGGCTCAGCAGCTCAGGAATGTCTTCATTGGGTACCAGGTTGATGCGTACCGACTGACCGGCTTTCCAGTAAGAGGAGACCTGAAGTACCGACGGACCAGACAGGCCACGGTGGGTAAACAGCAGCGCTTCTTTGAACAGGGTGCCGTCTTCGGTGGTGATCTCAGCCGGAACCGCGATACCGGAAAGGTCTTCCAGTGACTCTTTATCCTGGGTATGGAGGGTGAATGGAACCAAACCAGCACTGGTTGGAACCATATCCAGACCAAACTGCTCAGCAATCTTATATCCAAACGGCGTCGCGCCCAGTTTAGGCATCGACAGACCACCGGTCGCCACGACCAGAGACTCACAGCTCACCTGGTCTGTATCCAGATTCAGGCTGAATCCGGCACCAGTTTTCTCCAGCGAGTGCACGTCACAACGGTAGCGATACTCCACTCCGGCTTTTTTGCACTCTTCGAGCAGCATATCGACGATCTCTTTGGCCGAATCGAGGCAGAACAGCTGACCGTGGTCGCGCTCTTCGAACTCAATCCCGTATTTGGAGACCAGTGAGATAAAGTCCCAGTTGGTGTACTGCGACAGGGCGGATTTGACGAAATGAGGGTTACGGCACAGGTAGTTTGCCGCGCTGACGTCGTAGTTGGTGAAGTTACAGCGGCCGCCACCGGAGATCAGGATTTTACGGCCAGGCTTTTTGGCATGGTCCACCACCAGCACCCGGCGGCCACGTGCGCCTGCCTGGGCGGCACACATCAGCCCGGCAGCCCCGGCGCCAATTACAATTACATCAAACTGGTTACTCATTTCGTGCCCTCAAAAACAAAAAAAGATGCGCGACAGCTCGCGCATCCTTCAGGGACGCTATTTTAACCATTTCCTGACGTCAGGGCTATACCACCATCGCCATCAGCAGTGTCACGCCAACCAGGGCGCTGGTCAGGATAAATAACTCCCTGACTTTGATGCACTTACCGGTAAACACCGGGTCATGGTGGTGCAGATATTCACGACTTTTCAGGTAATGAAACAGCCTGACCTGTTTGGTGACGTTACCGTGGGTGGTAAAAAAACCTCCGCCATCGACCTGCTGATACAACAGCGGGTGGGCTTCACGCATGATGTAAATGAGTGAGCGCAATGCGGTCAGGTAACGTGCCAGATTCACTAACGTGACTATCAGCAATGCAAATAATACGGTATCTCCACTGATCATCTTTCCTCCCTACATCTTCTGGGACTTCGAAAAAACGCCGGGAAGGAAAAGAGTAACCGTATCTTGTACCAGATGCTTTACTCAGCCGGCGCGTCCATAATCGAAGATGAACCTGCTTTCGCCATTTCAGCCAGGTCTTTGTCGATAAAGAACAGCGCTTTGCCGTCTTCGCCGACCAACTCCAGCTTGTCTAATATCCCTTTAAACAATTTCTCTTCCTCGTGCTGTTCAGCCACGTACCACTGCAGGAAATTGAACGTCGAGTAGTCCTGATTGGTGAATGCCACATGCGCCAGCTTGTTGATCTTTTCCGTGATCATCTGCTCGTGCATGTAGGTCTCACGAAACACTTCGCCCAGGCTGTCAAACTGATGACGAGGTGCTTCGATAGCTCCCAGAATCGGCATCGCACCGGTTTCGCTGACATAAGTGAAAAGACGCTGCATGTGCTCCATCTCCTCGGAGGCATGGGCACGCAGGAATTCAGCTGCGCCTTCAAACCCGTTGTCTTCACACCAGGCACTCATTTGTAAGTATAGATTGGATGAGAAGAATTCGAGGTTAATTTGCTCATTAAGTTGCTCGACCATGGTTTGCGACAGCATGGGAAACTCCTGTTGAATTGATTGTGTCACATTCACTATAACACTTTATTTACTTATATTCCGATTGTTTAGAAACAAGGGAATGGGATCATCATGGCAAAAAAATCCCTGCCTGAGTGCTACATTGATAGTAAGGAATTTTTCAGGGAGGCAATTCTATGAGTTATCAACACATCCTGGTCGCCATCGACCTTTCAGAGGACAGCAAACTGCTGATAGACAAAGCGGTTTCACTGGCGAAACCGCTTGATGCGGCGGTCTCTTTCATCCATATAGATGTGAACTACGCTGAGCTCTACACCGGCCTTATCGACATCAACCTGGCCGAAACCCAGCACCACAATATGGAAGCCTCTCAGCAACAACTGCAGGCACTGGCGGATCACGCCAGCTATCCAATCAAACACACCTTGGTAGGCAGCGGTGACCTGAGCGGCGAACTGCAGCAGGCCATCGAGGAACTGGAAGTGGATATGCTGGTGTGCGGACACCATCAGGACTTCTGGAGCAAACTGCTGTCTAGTACCCGTCAGCTGATCAACAGCTCACCGGTCGACATGCTGGTAGTGCCGATCAAAGAGGCGTAAAAGGAAAGTCGTCTGCCGGCAGCCATGCTGCCGGTACGGTGACATGATGAAAAATACTGACAGATGTCAGTGCAGCGGGAGTGTGCTTTCCGGAGCTGTTTTTTCCGGAACAGAGCTCTTTGGGGCACCCGCTCGCGAAGCCACTTTTTGTAAAGCATTGCCAGGTTCGAGGCGGGCATATCGCCGCTCCAGCTTTTCCATCTTTTTGACCAGTTTGGTCTGCTTCTTCAGCAGCTTTTTCAGCTGCTTGTTACGCTTCTTCTGTTTATTCAGCGCTTTTTTACCCAACACGGCTACCGGCCGCTCTGTCTGAGCCGGCAACGAAGCCTTCTTCATGGATTCAGGTGCGGGCGCAGGTGCGGGGGCGACGGCAAGTGTGTTAGCAGATGCAGAAGCGGCCTTCTGCACGTCAGGCAGGCGTTGCGGCTTACACAGGCTGCCTTTATCCGCCGCAGCGCGGTGACACGAACGACAGACAAATTCAGGCTGAGCCACCAGCTGAGAAATAGTGCCCAAACTTTCATGGCGACTGAGTTTACATAAACGCCTGGTCATACTGCTCTCCTGACACCGAAACGATAATAATTCTCTTTAAGATATATCCCGAATCAGCCTGGAAAGCAAGCAGATTTACTCCGCACTCATCGCCGCGTTCACGTACACATCGAAGCGGTTTTTCTTTGTTTCAATCGCCATGCTGGGTTTGTGATTGTCCAGCCACTCCGCATAGTCCGGGCGTTTGACTACAACCCGTTTGGCCGCCAGCGCCAGCGCCGGTTCAAGCAGGCCATCGGCATCGTTGTCCGGACCAACCAGAGACTGAAATACCCGCATCTCTTTTTTCACCAGCGCGGACTTCTTTTTGTTTTCCGGGTGCGGATACATAGGGTCGAGGTAGACCACATCCGGGCGGACAAAGTCTTTCTGCTGCGCCAGTTCATTCAGCGCCGTCAGGCTGCTGGCGTGCAGCAGTGACATCCGCTCACTTACCCACGGGCCGATCTCCGGGTCTTCCCCTGCCCGCTTCAGGCCATCATCGAGCAGCGCCGCGACCACCGGATTACGCTCGACCATCTGCACTTTACAGCCCAGTGACGCCAGTACGAATGCATCCCGGCCAAGGCCCGCGGTGCCGTCGAGCACGGTTGGCGTTACGCCTTTGTTCAGCCCGGCCGCTTTGGCAATCGCCTGACCTTTACCGCCGCCAAACTTGCGCCTGTGCCCAACCGCACCACCCACCAGGTCAACGCTGATCGCGCCCAGTTTTGGTTCATCGAGTTTACGTAACTCCAGCTGTGTGCCGGTGTACACCAGCGCAAAGCAGGACTCCGGGTCATGCTCCAGCTGCCAGCGCTGTGCCAGTTCATCGAGGTGAGCCTGGTGGTCAGATTGTTCACAGATAAGTTGAATACGCACGTAAACTCCGGTTGGGTCAGATTGGCGGGCGACAAGTGTAATACCAATTGCGCCCTGCTGCTATGTCAGATTCATGCCTGCGGCAGGCTCAGGACGTCAGCTCCCGCATCAGCTCAGGCAGTGGCTTGGGCTTGCCGATATGGTACCCCTGGGCGTAATCCACACCCAGTTCACGCAACAGCGCCAGGATCTGCTCATTTTCGACAAACTCGGCCACCGTGGTTTTACCAATCTGCTGCGCAAGGTCATTGATGGAGCGCACCATAATCAGGTCGGTTTCATTCTGGTCGATATCACGCACAAACAGGCCATCGATCTTAACGGTATCGACCGGCAGGGTCTTCAGGTAACCAAACGACGACAGGCCCGAGCCAAAATCATCCAGCGCAATCGCGCAGCCCAGCTGTTTCAGCTCACCAAAGGCACGGGTAGCCATCTCCACGTTCTGAATCGCTGCGGTTTCGGTGATCTCCAGACACAGCTTCTCATTCGGGAACGCGCTCTCCGCCAGGGCATTTTTCAGAAAGGCCACAAACTCATAGTTGTTGACCGACTGACCGGACAGGTTAAGCGAGCACATGGTGATCTGCGCTGCCTGCTGCGGGTGCTCATCGAGCCACTTCAGGGTCTGACGGACCACTTCCCGGTCCACCAGATGGGCGATATGGTAGCGCTCGGTAGCCGGCATAAACACGCCCGGAGAGAGGTACCCGCCCTGATTGTCTTTGAGGCGTACAAGGATTTCAAAGTGAATAATATCCGGATTCTGAAGCGCGAGGATCTGCTGGGCAAACAACTCCAGCCGCTGGCTCGCCAACGCTTCGTGCACCAGGTTCACGCTCTCCATCTCTTTCTCACGCTGGCGCAGCTCGGCATCATCAACATGATAGAGCTGATAACGGTTACGGCCCTCTTCCTTGGCAGCGTAACAGGCAGTATCGGCCTGGGCGTGTACCATCTGCGGCGAAGTCGCGGTGTGGTCAATCAAACGGATACCAATGGAACAGCTCAGGTTAAGCCGCAGGTCCTGCAGCTCAAAAGCCTGCCCGCTCAGGCTGCTGATGATCTCCTGAGCGATGCGGGTCGCATCCCGCTCGGTGCAGTCACGCAGCAGCACCGCGAACTCATCCCCACCCATACGCGACAGCACGCCATTAAACGGCAACACGTCCTGAATCAGCCGGGCGCAGAAGATAATCGCCTCGTCCCCGGCTTCATGGCCGACGGTATCGTTGATCACTTTGAGCTGGTCGAGGTCGATAAACAGCATGGCGTGGGTGCGGTAGTAGCCCTCGGTCTCCTGCATCGCTTTTTGCAGCTGCTGCTCAAAGTAGTTGCGGTTATAGGTGTCGGTCAGCAGGTCATGCTGAGCCTGGTATGCGAGCTGATCCGCCAGCAGGCGGGTTTCACTGATGTCCTCCCCGACAATAAGCAGCTGATGGGTATCACTGAGCGGACGGATGTTCTCCCGGATCCAGACAGGCATGCCATTACTGGCCCGGTACTGCACTTCCCGGCGCCATACCGACAGGCCGGACGCCCTTGGCTGAAGCAGCAACTGACGGGCACTCAGCTCACGGTTATCAAAATAGAACTCACGCAACCGGTGACCAAGCATATCCATGGTGTCATAACCCAACAGCTCCTGGGCAAAGCGGTTAACTGCCTGGACCCGGTTATTGTCATCCAGGGTCAGCATCATTACCGGCTGCTTTTCGTAGTAGTGACGGAAACTGGCTTCGCTCTCAAACAGCTTGTCTTCGGTCGCTTTACGCTCAGTAATGTCCTGTGCTTCCAGCAGATACTGCGGCAGCTCATCCACTTCACGCGGCAACGGCTTAAGCGACACATCCAGGGTGCGGCTGCCCAGCCCGTGGTGCAGGATCTGAGCTTCAAAGCGGCTGACCTGGGCGGCCCTGTCCTGGGTGGCCCTGTCCTGATTAAAAAAGTGATACACCGACTGAGAAGAAGGTTGGGACCAGCTGCCCAGCTGCCACAGAGGACGCTCAATATTGAAATCCTGACTGAACAGCAGCTCCTGCAGGCGCCGGTTACTGGAAACCAGCCGGCCATGCTGATCGAAAATACCAATGTGCATATAACTCTCATCAAAGATACTTTCGAGCAGCAGCTGATTCTTTTTCAGTTCCCCACGGCTGTGTGCGAGACGGCGGGTATAGTAGAGCAGTATCAGGATCACCGCTCCCATGACCACCAGCAGAATAACAAACACCTTCAGCTGACGGGCGTAGCGCTGCCACAGTGGCTGCGGCTTGTGCAGAAGGGTATCGGCCAGCACCACTTCATCATCCATGCCCCAGCGCTCAAGGGCGTCATAATCAAGGCTCAGCTTGGGGCTGCTGGCGCGGACCGGCGGCAGTGGCTCGTCCGGGTGTTTAATCACCTGCGCGGCGATCCGGCCAACCTGGCTGCCGTGGGTATAACCATCGAGCATGATACCGCCAACGCTGCCATAACCCACCCCGGCGTTATACAGCATATACACAGGTGCATTGGAGCGCAGGGTCAGCTCCTGCCAGGCCTGCTCATCTGGTGAGTAACCTTTGTCGTCACGAAAATAGATCCAGAACAACAGTGCGCTTTTGCTGTCCAGCTGCTCAGCCAGCTCAAACAGCTGCTCATAAGACTTTGGACTCACGCTGCGCATCTTTCTCGCCAGCTCCGGCTCAGCAATATAGAACTGTTTGAGCTCATTACGCACCGCCTGACCGGTATTAGAACTGTCGGTCACCACCAGAATCTGCTCGACGTCCGGCTGCAGGGCATGCACCAGCCTGAGGTTGCTCTCCAGTACCGCATTCTCCGAGACGCCGGTCGCGTTCAGATCCGGGTGCAGGTCCGGGGAGTAGTTGTTGATGCCACCAAAGATCACCGGGGTATCCCCCACCACATCGTGCAGCTGCTGCATCAGTGCGAGGGCGTTGTTGTCGGTGACGATGATCGCGCGGAAGGATTCGTTTTCCAGCTTGGTACGAAACAGCTGCTCCAGTTGCTTAAAGTAACGGCTGCTCTGGGTTCGCTTGGAATCAAGATAAAACACCCGGTGGCTGAGCTGATGCTGGTGCAACTGCTCTTCAATGCCCCGGTGCAGATTATCGGTCCAGAAAAAGCCCTGATGATACGAATGCACCACCAGCACCTGCTCCTTGGCGGCCAGAGCCGGAACTGAGCACAGAAATGTGTAAAGCAACAACCACCAACGCACGTAAGCTATATCCAAAATGCTGAAAAGATAGACGATGTAGATTAGTATATCAGATCCGATAACTGATTGAGTTCCCCCCAGGAGATTGACATGCAAACCAGCCAGCAGCGCCTCGATGACCTCGACCGTGCCATACTCAAAGCGCTGATGACCGATGCCAGAACCCCTTATGCGGAGATGGCCAAACAGTTCAATGTCAGTCCCGCCACCATCCACGTCCGGATCGAAAAGATGAAAGCCGCTGGTGTGATTGAAGGCACCGAGGTAATCGTCAACACCAAGAAACTCGGCTACGACGTGTGCTGCTTTATCGGCATCAACCTCAACGCCGCCCGCGATTACCACTCCGCACTGGAAAAGCTCAACGCGCTGGATGAAGTCGTCGAAGCCTACTACACCACCGGCGCCTACAATATTTTCGTCAAACTGATGTGTAAGTCGATTGAAGAGCTGCAGTTCGTCCTGATAGACAAACTGCAGGCGATCGATGAAGTGCAGTCAACAGAGACGCTGATCTCGCTGCAGAACCCGATTAACAGGAATGTGAATCCGTAGTTAAGGCTCTGGGCTCTGAACCACAATAGCCCAGTCCTGCCAGACAATAAAAAAAGCGCCAACCTTTCGATTGACGCCTCTCTGTCAACGCACTCCCCCAGGGCCTAGTACCAAGGGCCAAGCGCCTTATTTAATCCCAGCATGTCGCAACAACGCATCAATCTCCGGCTCGCGGCCGCGGAAGCGTTTGAACAGGTCCATTGGCTCTTCGCTGCCACCCATTTCCAGGATGTTGTTCAGGAAGCTCTTACCGGTTTCGGCGTTAAAGATGCCCTCTTCTTCGAAGCGGGAGAACGCATCGGCAGACAGCACTTCTGCCCACAGGTAGCTGTAGTAGCCTGCAGCGTAGCCACCGGCGAAGATATGGCCGAAGCTGTGTGAGAAACGGTTCCATTCAATGCCAGGCAGTACCGCTACTTTGGC
Source organism: Vibrio sp. 9-16B-A1 (assembly GCF_056726165.1). Classification (NCBI taxonomy): domain Bacteria; kingdom Pseudomonadati; phylum Pseudomonadota; class Gammaproteobacteria; order Vibrionales; family Vibrionaceae; genus Vibrio; species Vibrio sp. 9-16B-A1. Next base: position 16,617 of record NZ_JBSDZD010000018.1, on the reverse strand, counting down.
TTTTACTTCCGCCAGGGTTTCCAGTACGCGTGCGCCCACATCCGGATCGTATTCTGTGTGCAGGGTGAAATCGAACAGGCCGAACTCCAGCTGACGCAGGATAAACATCGCAGACTGGAAGTTCTTCGCCGCCAGCATCTTGTCCAGCATCGCTTTTGGCAGGGGCTCACCGCTCTCGAAGTGGCCGGAGATAAAGCTCAGCGCTTCCTCTTCCCAGCACCAGTTTTCCAGGAACTGGCTTGGCAGCTCTACCGCATCCCACGGCACGCCGTTGATACCCGATACCGCTGAAACCTCAATCTGGGTCAGCATGTGGTGGATACCGTGGCCAAACTCGTGGAACAGAGTCACGACCTCATCATGGGTAAACTGGGCAGGTTTACCACCCACCGGCTTGTTGAAGTTACAGGTCAGGTAGGCAACCGGTGTCTGCAGCTCGGCGGATGCAGTTACGCGGCGTCCGCGGCAGTCATCCATCCAGGCACCGCCACGCTTATTCTCACGGGCGTACAGGTCCAGGTAGAAGCTTCCGCGCAATGTGCCTTCCGCATCAAAGATGTCGAAGAAACGCACCGACTCATGCCAGGTGTCCACACCTTCACGCTCGGTAACCTTCATGCCGAACACGCGCTTAAGGACCTCAAACAGGCCAGATACCACGGTGCTTTCCGGAAAATACGGACGCAGTTCTTCATCTGAGAACTGGAACAGGTCCTGCTTCTGTTTTTCGCTGTAGTAAGCGATATCCCACAGGTTCAGTTCACTGACACCAAACTTCTCATGAGCAAACTGACGCAGCGCTTCCACTTCACGTTCACCCTGAGGTTTGGCGCGGGTCGCCAGGTCGTTCAAAAATGCCACGACCTGCTGTGGCTCTTCAGCCATCTTGGTCGCCAGTGACTTCTCACTGTAGTTGGCAAAGCCCAGCAGACGGGCGATTTCATGACGCAGTTTCAGCTCTTCGGCCATGATTTCGCTGTTGTCCCACTTACCGGCATTCGGGCCACGGTCAGAAGCGCGGGTCACGTACGCTTCGTACATCTCTTTACGCAGCTCCTGATTATCACAGTAAGTCATCACCGGCAGGTAAGACGGCATCTCCAGCGTCAGCAGCCAGCCTTCCAGCTCTTTGGCTTCTGCTGCGGCTTTAGCCGCTGCCAAGGCTGATTCCGGCATACCAGCCAGTTCGGCTTCGTCAGCGATCTGTTTGGTCCAGCCCATGGTCGCGTCGAGTACGTTGTTGGAGAACTGAGAACCCAGCTCAGACATGCGCTTGCTGATCTCACCGTATCGGTGCTGCTCATCCGCCGGCAGGCCGATACCCGAAAGCTCAAAGTCACGCAGTGCATCGGTGATGCTCTTCTTCTGCGCCTGGTTCAGGCCGGCAAACGCTTCTGAAGCGTGAATGGTTTTGTAGGCTTCATACAGCGCCTTGTGCTGACCAACCCAGGTGCCGTACTCAGACAGCGCAGGCAGGCAGCTCTCATACGCTTCGCGCAGTTCAGCGCTGTTCACCACCGAGTTCATATGGCTGACCGGCGACCAGGCGCGGCTCAGCTTATCGTCCACTTCTTCCAGCGGCTGGCAAACCGTTTCCCAGCCAGGTACAACATCCGGCTGCGTCACTTTTTCCACCATAGCGCGGCACTCAGCGATCAGCTGGTCAATAGCCGGCTTTACGTGCTCCGGGAGGATTTGGGAGAACTGCGGTAAATCGGTGATAGTAAGAAGTGGATTAGACATCGGGGGTTCCTTTTGAATCTCTGTTCTTGTCCTGACTAAATGTAGTCGGCTACTCAATAATTCAATAGCTAAGCGTAAAACTTAATCACTTTGCGCCGGAGTGTGACGTTTTTTTAATCCCCAGCTATAAGTAAATCGTCAGTGGAGTTGATATACTTCGCCAACCGGGCAAGCCCAATCCAATAATCAAGAGACTACCGTGCTAAGTTATCGACACAGTTTTCATGCCGGCAACCACGCTGATGTGGTGAAGCATATCGTGCAATCATTGATCCTTAACGCGCTTCAGCAGAAAGAGAAGCCGTTTGTCTACCACGATACCCACTCAGGTGTGGGCCGCTACGACCTGACTCACGAATGGTCAGAAAAGACCGGCGAATACAAACAGGGCATCGCCCGGATCTGGCAACAGCAGGATATCCCGGAAGATATTCAGAGCTATCTGGCCGCGATTGAAACCCTGAACGATGGCAGCGAACTGCGCTACTACCCGGGCTCTCCACGCGTAGCCCGCGCTCACCTGCGCAAACAGGACCGCATGGTTCTGACCGAGCTGCACCCGAGCGACTACCCGCTGCTGGAGCAGGAGTTTCACCGTGACCGCCAGGTCAGCATCTACAAAGAAGACGGCTTTAAGCGCCTTAAAGCCAGCCTGCCGCCAAAAGAGCGCCGCGGCCTGGTGCTGATCGACCCGCCTTATGAGCTGTCACACGAATACCGCGACGTGGTTAAAGCAATTGCAGAGAGCCACAAACGCTGGGCAACCGGTATCTACGCTATCTGGTACCCGGTAGTAAACCGCCTGGATATCGACGACATGCTCGACGGCCTGAAAGCGCTGGGCATCCGTAAAATCCTCCAGATCGAACTGGGCGTCTCCCCGGACACCAACGAGCGCGGCATGACCGCCTCAGGCATGATCGTCATCAACCCGCCGTGGAAACTGGAGCAGCAGATGGAGGTCATTTTGCCGTTTCTGAAGCAGGCTATTGCGCCTGCGACAGGGTTCCATAAAGTGGAATGGGTGGTACCGGAGTAAAAACAATGGGTACGTGGTTCGTGGGACGCGGTTTGAGGATGTTCAGTGGATAAATCAGCCCCGCGTACCACGCAGCGAAGCGCACACGTCCCGCGTATCAGAAAAAAGGAAACAAGGTTCGAGAAACGTGACTTAAGGACATTCAGTAGGCAACTCAGCCCCTCGTCCCACGCAGCGAAGCGCTCACGTACCACGTCCCAAAAAACAGTTTACGGCTGTAAGGCTCCAATAAGGGAAAGCTCAACAACATCCCACGCCTTACGCCAACCAAATAAAAACCAAGGAGAAAGTCATGGCAACACATTTTGATTATATCTGTATCGGTGGTGGCAGCGGCGGTATTGCGTCGGCGAACCGTGCAGCGATGTACGGCGCGAAAGTGGCGCTGATTGAAGCGCAGGACCTGGGTGGTACCTGTGTCAACGTAGGCTGCGTACCTAAGAAAGTGATGTGGCACGGCGCTCAGATCGCGGAAGCCATGCACCTGTACGCCAAAGACTACGGCTTCGATGTGGATGTGAAAGGCTTTGACTGGAGCAAACTGGTTGAGAGCCGTCAGGCGTACATCAGCCGTATTCACACCGCATACGACAACGTACTGGGCAACAACAAAATCAACGTGATCAAAGGGTTTGCCAAATTTGTTGATGCCAACACCGTTGAAGTGAACGGCGAGCACTACACCGCAGACCATATCCTGATCGCCGTTGGCGGCCGTCCGACTATCCCGAACATTCCGGGTGCGGAACACGGCATCGACTCAAACGGTTTCTTTGAGCTGAACGAGCAGCCAAAACGCGTTGCAGTTGTGGGTGCAGGCTATATCGCCGTTGAAATCGCAGGCGTACTGCACGCGCTGGGCAGCGAAACACATCTGTTCTGCCGCAAGCAGTCTCCGCTGCGCAGCTTTGACCCTATGATCATCGACACCCTGATGGAAGTGATGGAAAACGAAGGGCCTTCCCTGCACACCCATTCGGTGCCAAAAGAAATCGTAAAAGAAGCCGACGGCAGCCTGACCCTGCACCTGGAAAACGGCAACTCACAGAACGTGGACACCCTGATCTGGGCTATCGGCCGTCACCCGGCGACCGACGCCATCAACCTGCAGGCAACCGGCGTAGCAACCAACGAGCGCGGCTACATCAAAGTGGATGAATACCAGCAAACCAACGTTGAAGGCATCTACTGTGTCGGCGACATTATGGAAGGTGGCATCGAGCTGACCCCTGTTGCTGTTAAAGCGGGCCGTCAGCTGTCTGAGCGCCTGTTCAACAACAAGCCAGACGCCAAAATGGATTACAGCCTGGTTCCGACCGTGGTATTCAGCCACCCGCCAATCGGCACCATCGGCCTGACTGAGCCGGAAGCCATCGCCAAATACGGCGAAGAGAACGTGAAAGTGTACAAATCCGGCTTCACCGCCATGTACACCGCGGTTACCTCAAACCGTCAGCCATGTAAGATGAAACTGGTCTGTGCCGGTGAAGAAGAGACCGTAGTCGGCCTGCACGGCATCGGCTTTACCGTGGATGAAATGATCCAGGGCTTCGGTGTGGCCATGAAGATGGGCGCGACCAAAGCGGACTTTGACAGCGTAGTGGCAATCCACCCGACGGGGTCGGAAGAGTTCGTTACTATGAGGTAACTGCTTCAGCCACCTCTCATTCAGGCCCGGCTTCTGCCGGGCTTTATTTTTTATAAAATTTCCTGCCCGGCTCACATCCTTCACAAGCATTCACTAAATCAATCGGTTAAAATGGGCTGATTCGCCTGTTAATCAAACCGCAATATCCGAATGTCCGGCAACCCGCAACTCGATCTCCTTTATCAGTACTTTGACCTATGTGAACAACAGAAAGCCAGCTTTCTTCATCAGCTCGAACGCGATAACCCGCAACTGGCGGAGGAACTGAAACCCTTTATTGAAGCGGAAGCCGCCAACACCTCGCTGCTGACCGAGCTGATATCCGGTCAGGCAGAGCAAATGCTGGCCAGCGATGACCGATTGTTTGAGCTTGAGGGGACTGGGCTTGGAAAATACCGCCTCAGACATCTGCTTGGCCGCGGCGGGATGGGCGTGGTCTACCAGGCTGAGCGTTTTGATGAGACGTTTGAGCAGACCCTGGCAATTAAAATCAGCAGGCCCAGGCTGCAGGCCATGCTCGGCAGTGGTTTTCTTTACCAGGAAGCGCAGCTGCTGGCGAGGCTTAACCACCCTTATATCGCCAAAGTCTTTGATGGCGGGCGGGAGGATGGCCTGGCCTACATCGTCATGGAAAAGGTCGACGGCGACCCGCTCGGCACCTTTCTGCAACGCCATTCCATCCCGGTAAAGGAAAAACTGGTACTGTTTGAACGCATCTGCCAGGCGATCGCGCACGCCCACCAGAACCACATTCTGCACGCGGACCTGAAACCGGAAAACATCCTCATTCAGCCGGACCACACCCCAAAAGTGCTCGATTTTAACATCACAGGTAACGGCAACAGCGAAATACGCGCCCTGAGCCGCGAGTTTGCCAGCCCGGAGCAGGCCGCCGGTGAGTACCTGACTACTCAAAGCGATGTTTACTCGCTCGGCCGGCTGCTGGAATGGATGCTGCGAAAGGACAAAGCCAGCAAAGAAGTGGATCTGATCATCGCCAAAGCCTGCGACCCTGACCCGATCTGGCGCTACCAGAGCGTGGTATCACTGGCAGAAGATGTCCGGGCCCTGCTCAGTCATCACCCGCTCAGTATGCAGCGCCATCAGTTTCGCCAGGTCGCCGCTAAAGCCGCCCGGCGGCACCCGTTTCGTACAGGGGTACTAATCAGCCTGCTGACGCTGTTGATTGGATTTAACCATGTTCTGGCCAGTAAAAATACCCAGCTCGCCAGCGAGAAAAAACTCGCCGAGCAGATGGTGTTCGAGATGACCGCGCTGATGTTTAACAGCAAGCAGGATGCGCCACTGGGAAGCATCCTTGAACTGACGAGACGGCGGGTACTGGCCAACCCGGAACTGCCCGGCGAACTCAAACAAAAACTGCTGACCGCTATGGTCACCCCAATCCCGGCCAAACAGCAGCTCAGCGCTGACTGTGGCCCCGAATGCAATCAAGAAAAAGAATAATCATGAATAAAGCCACTTTGCTTCTGCTGCTGGCAACCAGCACCACTATCGCCGCTGAAGATCTCAGCCAGGTCGTGCTTCGCCCGTTAGATACCGTAATAAAAAATGAGATCGTCAAAAAACACGACCGCAACGGTACGCCCTGTTATATCGACACTACCCGGCTGAACGAGCCCGGCTACTTCGGGCCAATCGGCGGCCTGACTTACAAAGTCACCCGTAAAGGGATCTACACCTACCCGGACACCGGCGACTATTTTGGCGGTAAAAACGGCGAAAACAACTGTGAAATGAACCACTCCATGCGCTACACCGAAACCGAATTTGAGGCGATTACGGTGTTTGACGGCTGGGACGGCCTGGTCGGCTGCGCCCTGACCGGCTGTACCTACAACGACCTCAACGGCTTCTATACCGACGACTATTACGATTATGACCGGCGAAAATACCGCTCGGTTGCCAACCAGTTTGACCCTCAGACCCAGGTCGCCATCCAGAAAACCAAAGGACTGGGCAAAGCCGAAGGCGTGCCGCATGCCAACCGGGCCGAATACATCTGGTTCTCCTACCCGGCCTCACGCCAGCAGAAGATCCGCATGGAAGGCTTTTGGGTTATGACAACCTATACCGCCAAAGGCCCACAAAAACACTGCCTGCGCATCGCTGACAACCGCGTATGGCAAACCGGAGAAATGAATACGGAATGTCCGCAAAACAGCAAAGCTTACCAGGATGAGGTCACAGGCCGCTTTGGCGATATGTGGTGGCTGGAAAATGGAAGCAGCGCCAGCCTGGCTCAGCTCAACAGTATGGTCAAATGGGGGCCGCAGCGTTACACCAGCTGGGAATATCAGCCAACAGGCGAAGACTGGCAACAGGGCATACTCTACCGCCTCGAACAAGCAGTATCCGGCACCGAAGTAAGCACTTACCGGATTTCTGAACTGCAGCGGGTAAACTAAGCGATGAAGCAGGATAACTACACAGATTTGCTGCTGCTCTGGCAGCAAAATGACAAACAGGCTGAACAGGCTCTCTACAGTCTCGCCTATCAGCATCTCCACCAGCTGGCAAAACAGGAAAGAGTCCGCTGCGCACAAAAATACGGTGACGATAATCAGGTACTCGGCAGCGCTATGGCCAACACTACCGCCCTGGTCCACGATGCCTACCTGAAACTAAGCCAGAGCCGGCCCCCGGAGCTCGCCAACCGCCGCCAGTTCTTTCTGATGGTGGCCAAAGTGATGCGTCAGCTGCTGATCGACCACGCCCGCAAAGCCAGTGCACAAAAGCGCCAGCCCGGCAGCCCTGAGCAAGCGGATGACCCGGTCGACAGGCTCATCAGCCTCAACCAGGCGCTGGACGGACTGAGCACTCACTATCCGCGTCAGGCCGATGTGGTCAGGCTGAAATACTTCGCGGGCCTGAAAACCAAAGAGATCAGCCAGATACTGGAATGCAGCGAAAGTCTGATAGAAAAAGACCTGCGCTTCTCCCGGGGATGGATGCAACTGCAGATCAGCTGATTTATTTTTACGGTTTTTTGCTGAAATTACGTTCCTTGTTAACTGGCGGTTTTATCAACAAGATAACTGCCAATAAGGTTTATAAACAGGGATCAACCAATGAACAAATACTCTCTACTGACCATCGCACTGGCAGCCGCTCTGAGCGGTTGCGGTGGTGGTTCAGAAAGCAGCGACAGTACTTCAACAACTCCGTCAGTGCCACCAGTAGTAACGCCGGGCGGTGAAAGAGCTCCGCTGATCAAAGCCTGGACCAACGATACCGTGGTCACCAAAATGAGCACAGAAAACACTACTCAAACAGAGAATGCTAACCTGTGTCAGACTCCTGCTGCCGGGGCTGTTATTGAAACGGCTGACTTCAGAGTTACATTTGGGCAGAACAACACCCACAAAAACATGGAAGAGCTGAACCAGGTCGCCCGCCTGGCCCAGGTGGCTCTGGATGAGCTGATCGCCCACACTGGTCTGAGCAAAACCGATGATCTGAAAATCACCACCAGCAACAAGTGGACAGTGTGCTATAACGACGACAAGTCAGGTAATGGCTCAGGTTTAACCCGCCGGTTTGAGTTCTCTCCGAAAACGCTCAACCCGGCTGACACCGTTAATTTCACCGAAGGCTATCAACTGGCCAAGCACGAGCTGTTTCACGTAATTCAGGACTCCCTGCTGGGTGAAAATACCGTCTACCTGCATCTGCCACGCTGGTTCCAGGAAGCCTCTGCAGAGCTGTTTGCCGGTAAAGACACCTCCAGCGTTACTGCCGGTCTGCTGACCGAATACCTGGCAGAGACCCGCCAGACACCACTGGCTGTCACCACCTGGAACGACGAGCAGAACATCACTGCAGCCACTGCGGGTAAGTATGAAAACCACATGTACCGTATGTACCTGGTATCACTGGAATACATGTACGAAAAAGGCATGACCAGTGAACAGTTGCTTCAGCTGACCCGTGACGCTTACACGGCCCCGGGCAATACAAATTTTACAGCTTTCGATACCGCAATGGCGACTCTGGAAAACAGCCTGCAGTTGCCAACCACCTATACCAACCTCAGGCAAAACACTGCGGACTACCAGGCGCATGTTATCGACGGCTGGCTGGGCAATGAAAACTACAGTGCGGGTTACACCGATGACATCACCAGCCCGATGAAAGAGCTGTACGTGTTTACGTCCGATGGCAGCAAAGAGCTGACAACCGGCTGGATCAACCAGGCTCAGGACAGCTACACCTTTAATCAGCCACTGCAGGATGGTACCTGGCTCATCTACGCAGGAACGACAGACGATGTGATTTACGGCCCTATAACCAAAACCGTTAAAAATGGTGAACTGGGTGATATTGATTTCTCCGGCGTCGCGATCTGCACCGATTGTAATGACTGACAGAAAAATACAGCCCGGCATCGCCGGGCTTTAATTTATGAGGTCAATACGAAGACTTACAAATATCCGGCTGAAAGAAATCTCCCCGCCCGTTACAATAGCCGCCCCAAAACACAAAGAAATCCAACGGAATGAAAAAGCCCCTTACCCTGCTCGCACTCGGTGCCAGCCTGACCTCCCCGGCCCTGCAGGCTAAAGATACCCTGACCACCTACGGCGATATCGCCCAGATCGGTATTCCGCTGACCGCCGGTGCCATCTCACTGTATAAGGGCGATAAAGAGGGCTTTATTCAGCTCGCTGAAGGCGCGGTTTATACCGTGGTCGCCACCCAGGCGCTGAAATATTCGGTCAATGCCGAGCGGCCAAACGGCGGCGAGCACTCTTTCCCGTCCGGCCACACTTCGGCAGCCACTCAGGGCGCGGCCTATCTGCAGTTCCGCTACGGCGCGGCGTATGGCATTCCTGCCTATGCAGCGGCGGCACTGGTTGGGTATTCCAGGGTTGAAGGAGATTACCATTACTGGCGTGATGTGGTAGCCGGCATGGCACTGGCGACCGGCATTCAGTATATGGTCACCGAAAAAGGCTACTCGATTACGGTGCTGCCTTACTTCACCGGCGAAGAGACCGGCCTGACGGCACAGGTAAATTTCTGAATAAAAAAGCCAGCTGGATAAGCTGGCTTTTTTATTCAGGTTTGCGGTTACGGCTCGATACAAAGCACATTGAGCAGCGAGGTACCTTTCAGCTGGGTGACCTTTCCGCTGGTAAAGAAGCCCTGCTGGTTGATACCCCAGTACGGCAGGTGCACCGGCCAGCTGTTCTTACCCAGCTCATCGCTCTGCAGAATGGCCTGCCACTCATCATGGTTGGCCAGACGCATCGACAACTTGCCACACAGCGCTTTGGCGGACTTGTAACTCATCCTGTTCCAGGGCGTGTCGTACTCCATATAGAAAGTATCTGAACCATCATTGATGTACGGCACCACATAGTTGTGACCATTCAGGCTGGCTTTGCGGCGGATTTCGATGTTCCCGTTAGCAACGGCTTTGGGCGCCGAAGAAAAATTTGCCGTTTTTGATGTTGCGGCAGTCGATACAGCAGCCGGAGCGGCGGCCGCAGGTTTGGCTGGTAAAGAGGCGCTCTTTTGCGCCGGCTTTGGTGCAGGACGTTTCTGTTTGGCGGCAGGTTTCAGATCAGGCTTAATGGCGACCTCACGGATAAACACATCCTGATAGCCGGCAAGCTTGCGTACCTTGCTCCAGTCACTGCGGGCGGTCGCATAATCCTCGTAAGGACCAATCAGACACCGGTAACCCTTCCCCTCTTTTTTCATCCACACATCGGCAGAAATCTGACGGTAGAGAGGCTTGGCGTCTTTGAGCGGCATCGCTTTATCCAGGATGCCACACTGCACCCAGAACAGGTTTTCCTGATTGCGCGGCCGTTTCTTGCCCCACAGACCATCACCGATCGGGCAACCGGCGCTCAGCAGCGGCAACTCGTTCTTTGACGCCTGAGTAGCGTCACACAGGTAATCATCCGCCATTGCGGCGCGTGCAGGCAGCATAAGGGCAATCACAGCTGCAATGAAGACGGCACGCACCGTCACTTTTCCGTCCATAGTTCCTCTCCACAGCAAATCCAGGTCTAAACGGATGCAAAAAAAGAGCCGAAAAATTCGACTCTTTAGTTTAGGAATAAAACTGATTAGAAATCAATCGGCTTGGATCACCCTTTGTAGATCTTAGGGTTAAATACATCACGCAACCAGTCACCCAGCAGGTTAATCACCAGTACCAGAAGGACCAGTACGATGCCAGGGAAGGCGGTGATCCACCAGGCACCGGAGAAGATGTAGTTAAAACCGGTACTGATCAGCGCGCCCAGAGACGGCTGGTCTACCGGCAGACCCAGACCAAGGAATGAGAGTGCAGCCTCAGACATGATGGCATTCGCCACCTGCACGGTTGAGATCACCAGAATTGGCGAGAGACAGTTCGGCAGAATGTGGCGGAACATGATCCGCGGCGCTTTAAAGCCCATCACCCGCGCGGCTTCCACGTACTCTTTCTTCTTCTCAGCCAGTACCGAAGCACGTATGGTCCGGGCGTACTGCGGCCACTCGGCGACACCGATGATCACAATCAGCATCACCACTGCGTACTGGCTGTAAAACTCACTGCCAAAACTGGCTTTGAAAATCGCCGAGACGATGATCGCCACCATCATGGTCGAGAACGACAGCTGCACATCCGCAAAACGCATCAGGAAGCTGTCGATACGGCCACCAAAATAGCCCGCCGACAGGCCGATGATGATGCCCAGCAGCAGCTGCAGACCCACAGCCAGAAAGCCGATGGTCAGCGACAGGCGCGAACCGTAAAGAATGGTCGAGAAAATATCCCGGCCCTGCTCATCGGTACCCAGTACAAAACGCTCTTCGCCATCTTCCATCCAGGAAGGCGGCAGCTCAGCGTCCATGATATCGATCGAAGTCAGGTCGTACGGGTTGGTCGGCGCAATCAGCGGCGCCGCCAGTGACATCACCAGGAACAGCATAAACACCGTAAAGCTGAACATGGCGACTTTGTCTTTCAGAAAGTAATACAGAATATCGGACTGCTTAAAACGCTCCCAGCGGCCAGGAGCAGCGGCGGTTGTGGTATTCATGGTTATGCTCCTTTTCCGGTCAGGTTAACGGTCGGGTTGATCAGACCATACATGAGGTCAACGATGGTGTTGGTCACAACAAAAATCAGGCCGACAAAGATGACATAGGCGGTGATAAGCGGGGTATCTACCCGGTTGATCGCCTCAAGGAAAAGAAAACCGGTACCCGGCCACTGAAACACGGTCTCAGTCAGTATGGTGTAGGCCACCATGGTACCTATCTGCACCCCGCCGACGGTCAGTACCGGCAGCATGGTGTTTTTCAGCGCGTGCTGGTAATACACCTTGTTCATTGCCAGGCCCTTGGCCTTACAGAACTTGATGTACTCTGAACTCAGCACTTCCAGCATCTCTGAACGCACCAGACGGATGAACAACGGCAGCATGATCGAAGCCAGCGCGATACACGGCAGCACCAGGTGCGCCAGTCCGTCTGCGGTAAAGAAGCCGGACTCCCAGCCGAGCACATTGGCGGTCTCACCGCGGCCAAAGGACGGCAGCCAGCCCAGCTCAATGGAGAAGATGTACATCAGCATAATCGCGGTCAGAAAGACCGGTATCGAGATCCCGATACTGCTCATCGCCATCACAAATTTGGTAAACAGACTCTTTGGATGGATGGCGGAATAAACCCCGAGCGGAATCGACAGCACCACGATAATCACGGAGGCTCCGAACACCAGTTCAAGAGTGGCCACCAGCTTATCGAGGATCACGTCCACCGCCGGACGTTTAAAGAAATAAGATGTCCCCAGATCGCCCTGCAATGCAGCGCCGATAAACCGGGTGTATTTGGTAATAAACGGGTCGTTGAGACCAAGCTCGTCGCGTAATGCCTGACGCTCCGCTTCAGAAACCGACTGGCCGACCAGCTCACGCAGCGGGTCCCCCAGGTTATCCTGAATAGCAAACGCCACCAAACTGATCACAAACATCACTATCAGTGCCTGAAACAGGCGCTTGACCAGAAACGTAAACATTCCCTGCCCCTTTTTGCTTTCCCTGACTATTCAGTCTGAAAAATGGCACTCAACCCGACTGAAGGAAGGTTAAGCACCAAAAAACCAGGGTGACCTCCTGGTCACCCGTGGCTGCCCGCACTGCAGGCAGCCATCAGCACCTTACTCAGAAACCACCAGGTCACCGAAGTAAGGGAAGTTCATTGCGTTGACGATTGGCTTGATATCCAGAGTAGATTTCGCGCCCCACGCCAGGTTCTGCCAGTGAAGAGGAACAAACGCCGCTTCGTTGTACAGGGTAGTTTCAACCTGCTTCAGCATCGCCGCACGTTTGGCCGGATCGGTTTCTACGTTCGACGCTTCCACCAGCTTGTCGACTTCGGCATTCGAGTAGTAACCACAGTTGTACTGGCCACGGCCGGTCTCTTCGTTACGGGTCATGGTCAGGAACTCAGAGAAGTTCGCTGAATCCTCGGTATCCGAGTGCCAGCCGATCATCAGCATGTCTGCCGCACATTTGTCGAACTCAGGCCAGTACTGCGCTTTAGGCATGGTCTTCAGGTCAACCTTGATACCGATCTTAGACAGCATCGCCGCGGCAGCCTGAGCCACTTTGGCATCGTTCACGTAACGGTTGTTCGGTGCCATCATGGTCAGGTTAAAGCCTTTCTCGTAGCCTGCTTCTTTCATCAGCGCCTTGGCTTTCTTCAGGTCATAACGTGGTACCAGATCTGCACCATAACCCGCGTAACCTTCCGGTCCCTGCTGACCGGCAGCGGTCGCAAAGCCCTTCATGATTTTCTTCACGATACCTTCGTTGTTGATCGCGTGAACAATCGCCTGACGAACGCGCACATCTTTCAGTGCTTCGTTGCTGCTCTGGTTCATCTGGAAGGTGATGATACGGGTACCCGGCAGGGTCACCAGATCCACACCTTTGGCTTTCTCAACACGCTTGTGATCGTTCGGCGCAACCGGCGCGATCATGTCTACGTCACCGGACAGCAGTGCTGCAACACGGGTCGCGTCTTCCTTGATCGGTACCAGAGTCAGCTTGTCCACGTTACCTGCGTCTTTATCCCAGTAGTCAGCAAAACGCTCGAATACCACCTTGATGCCCTGCTCACGCGAGGTCACCACGAACGGGCCGGTACCGGAAACGTTGGTCGATGCAAATGAGTTACCGTGCTTAACCACTTCCGCTTTGTCTTTGCCGTCTGCGGTCTGGCCTGAGTAGAACTTGCTGTCCATCGGGAAGATGTAAGTCGCGGTCTGAAGAACCAGAGGGTAAGCGCCTTTAGACACCAGCTCTACGGTGTAATCGTCCACTTTGACCATTTTCTCGTACGGGTCGAAGATGGCTTTAAAGTCCGGAGAGTTCTTCAGTCGCTCAAAGGTCCACACCACATCATCAGCGGTCAGCTCGTTGCCGGAGTGGAACTTCACACCTTTGCGCAGGCTGAAACGGAAGGTCTTGTCATCGACACGCTCCCAGCTGCTTGCAAGGCGAGGTTCAAAGTCCAGCTTCTGGGTATAACGAACCAGAGGATCAAACACCATGTGAGACATTTGCAGAGTACCACCGGACAGTTGCTCATGCGGGTCCAGTGATACCGGGTCAGCATCGTAAGCAACAGTGATATCTGCCGCAGCAACGCTGGCACTCAGGCCTGCTGCGATTAGCGCCAAAGCTAATTTGCTCTTAATGGTTTTCATTGCATAACTCCTTATGCGGGAATCCGAATCCCTGTTTGTTGTATTTGTCTGTGTTGTGTTTGTTGTTGGCTTATGCCGTTTTTACGTCTTCCCGCAGCCCGGTAAATTCAGGCATCAGGGAAATAAGCTGCTTGCTGTACTCGTGCTGAGGGTCATTAAACAGCTGTTCAGTGGGCGCCACTTCAAGCAGGGTACCCATCTGCATCACCCCAATCCGATCACACATCTGACGTATTACCGGCAAGTCATGGCTGATAAACAGCATCGTCAGGTTGAGCTCGTCCTGAAGGTCTTTAAGCAGGTTGAGGATCTGTGCCTGAACCGATACATCCAGTGCCGATGTCGGCTCATCACAGATCAGAAGTCTTGGGCGGGTCGCCAGTGCGCGGGCGATAGAGATACGCTGACGCTGGCCCCCGGAGAATTCGTGTGGGTATTTCACCCCGGCCATTCTGCCCAGCCCCACGTGATCCAACAGATCGTGGACGATCTGACGGGTCTCGGTTTCATTGGCGGTCAGGTTATGGAAACGGATCGGCTCGGCGATAATATCGAAGATCTTCATCCGCGGGTTCATTGAGGTGTACGGGTTCTGGAACACCATCTGCATCTGACGGCGCATCGGACGGCGCTCTTTCTCTGACTTCAGCGATGTCAGGTCGATGCCTTCAAAAGTTACTTTGCCCGAGTTCGGCTCATACAGACCAGCGATAACCCGTGCAATGGTCGATTTGCCCGAACCGGACTCACCCACCAGGCCAAAGGTTTCACCTTCATGCACTTCAAAGCTGACGTTATTGGAGGCCTGCACGTACTGGCGGCGGCTCTCAAACAGCGAATCTTTAGTGATAAAACGCAGATTGACGTTTTCCACGTTCAGCAGCGGTCCGGTGTACTCGCGCTGGTCCTGGCTCTGGCCCAGCCAGTGGTTTTTCACATCCAGCGGCTCCATCTCGTGGGCCTCTTCGATGTAGCTCACCAGCGGGAAACGCTCCAGCTTAATATCCGAGCGCGGTACCGCTGAGATCAGACTGCGGGTATAGGAGTGTTCCGGAGTACCTAATACTTTCTGGGTTGGCCCAAACTCTACCAGGTCGCCGCGGTACATCACCGCGACCTTATCGGTCACGTTAGACACCACGCCCATATCGTGGGTCACCAGCATACAGCCGACGTTGTTTTTAATACACAGCTCGCGAATAAGGGTCAGGATCTGGTCCTGAATCGACACATCCAGTGCGGTAGTCGGCTCATCGGCAATGATCAGGTCCGGCTCACCGGCCAGTGCAATCGCAATCACCACCCGCTGGCGCATACCGCCAGAGAACTGGTGTGGATACTGTTTTAAACGGTTTTCCGGCTGCGGGATGCCCACCTGATTCATCAGCGCCAGCGCACGGTCGTACGCTTCCTGCTCGGAGACTTTCATATTGGCATGAATGGTCTCGGTCAGCTGCTGCTCTACGGTAAACAGGGGGTTCAGGGAAGTCATCGGGTCCTGAAAGATAAACCCGATTTTTGAGCCGCGCACTCTGCGCATCTGCTCAGGGCTCAGCCCGGAAATTTTCTCGCCATCGAGAAACACCTCACCGTCTGCGATAAGACCCGGAGGGCTCAGCAGATCGATAACCGCGTTGCCCACGGTCGATTTACCCGCGCCCGATTCACCAACCACACCCACGATCTCGCCGCGCTCGATATTGAACGACAATGACTTAACCGCAGCGTGCACACCGTGACGGGACGGATACTCAATGCGAAGATTTTTTACTTCTAATAGTGACATCACCAGACCTCTACTGCTTCGGCAGCTTTCTGCCCTGTCTGTAAAATTGAATCCATTCAGCGCCAGAGGTTTATGCTTCATGCGACCCTCTGACAAAAATCAGTCAGCACACAATTTGGCAAATAATTCACAGGAAAGCAACAAATAAAGCAGAAAAATGGGTTTTAGCCTGAATTTAAAGCAGAATAACTGCATATTAATGCATCATTTAAGACTTTTAGTGCGGATTAATAAATCTTCCCCCACAGCGAAAACATCGGAAAAACAAGCAAAGAAGCACAACAAACCACTACCAAAGACACACTCGGCAGTTATTTATAAAACAATAAATATGCCAAAAGCAAAATTAACAAAACAGAAACAAACACCAGTAGCACAGCGATTATCTGGATGAAACGATCTGTACAACCGGAACAAGGCAGCACAATTCACTGGCCAAAATAAAATGAATAACGAAAGCGGTTGGAATAAAAAACTGGGGAAAGCGCGGGGCACAAAGGCTGGTGAAAATATTCGGCTTTTTTTGTGGTTCTGTGGTTCTGTGGTTCTGTGGTTCTGTGGTTCTGTGGTTCTGTGGTTCTGTGGTTCTGTGGTTCTGTGGTTCTGTGGTTCTGTGGTTCTGTGGTTCTGTGGTTCTGTGGTTCTGTGGTTCTGTGGTT